>NZ_JBLHYX010000043.1:0-5623 GCF_047631075.1 Limimaricola cinnabarinus | reverse complement strand
CGGCTTCCTGCTCCTTGATCATCCCGATGATCTGCGCCTCGGTGAAGCGGCTCTTTCGCATCGTCTGCTCCTTTGCAATTGAGCAAACTCTACATCAGACTGAGGGATCTCGAGGGGGGCAGGTCAAGGGGCCATGCAACGACCGGGGTGGGCACGGTCATCCCGGCTGTCAATCCTGCGCCGTTCATTAGAAATGAAGATGAGCCATGGCGTCGGTGAAACACGGAGGCCCAACCCGTTCAAATGGCCCGACTCAAGGCTCAAGGGAATCCAGATGTTTCCATGTTCAGTCAAAACACCTGTTTTCGATATGTCGATACGAAAATCTGGTGTTCCAACTGAACACAAACACCCCTGATCTACAGAAAGCGAAGCCTTTCTGTTGGAATGCAACATCCAAGGGCAAAGCCACCAAGCTGTTTCCCACGACTGAACATCGCAATTTTTCACCTCGACAATATAGGCAAACGCACCGTTTCAGCGTGGAGAGAGGTGGAGGTGGTCATGTTCAGTACCGGGAAACAGAGGGCAGGAGGGCTATGAGTGCTTCCTCACCACTTCGATCTTTCCTTCGAGCCGGGTTTCGACCATCATCTTCCCCTTCCTTGTAGATCGTTCCGAGCGACAAGGGTTCGGTACATCCACCATCCAAGACCGGCTCATCAGATTACCCCAGTGAAGCCCGCTTGGCCTCAGAACCCTTTGAGATACTCCCCATAGGCGTTCTTCCCGAACATCCGCGCCCGTGCCATCAACCCCTCTCGGTCGATCCAGCCCAGCCCGTAGGCAATCTCGTCGGGGCTGCCGGTCTGCAGTCCCTGCCGCTCTTGCAGCGTGCGCACGAAGTTGCCCGCATCCAGCAGCGAGCCATGCGTGCCGGTGTCGAGCCAAGCATAACCGCGACCCATGGTCTCGACCCGCAACAGACCCTGATCGAGATAGCTTTCGAGCAGCGTAGTAATCTCCAGCTCGCCGCGTGCCGAGGGGCGGATCTCACGGGCACGGGTGGGGGCGGAGGCGTCGAGGAAGTAGAGCCCCGTCACGGCGTAGTTCGAGGGCGGGACCTCGGGCTTCTCGATGATCGAGCGGACTTGGCCCTCGGCGTCGAAATCGACCACGCCATAACGCTCGGGATCGGCGACGTGGTAGCCGAAGACCGTGCCCCCCTCGAGCCGCGCATCGGCCGCCGCAAGCATCGTCGGCAGACCGTGGCCGAAGAAGATGTTGTCGCCCAGAACCATCGCCGACGGCGCCCCCGCGAGGAAATCCTCGGTCAGCAGATAGGCCTGCGCCAGCCCGTCCGGGCTCGGCTGTTCGATGTAGTCGAGCGAGATGCCCCATTGGCTGCCGTCGCCCAGAAGGCGGCGGAACTGGGCCTGATCCTCGGGGGTGGTGATCACCGCGATCTCGCGGATACCGGCCAGCATCAGCACCGAGAGCGGATAGTAGATCATCGGCTTGTCGTAGATCGGCAGGAGCTGCTTCGAGACGCCCATGGTGATCGGGTAGAGCCGGGTGCCCGAGCCTCCGGCGAGAATGATGCCCTTGCGGCGCGGTGCGGTCATGGCGTGGCTTTCAGTTCGGTGAGGACGCGGGCGAGGCCGTCGCGCCAGTCGGGGCGGGTGAGGCCGAAGGCCGATTGCAGGCTATGGCAGTCGAGCCGCGAATTGAGCGGGCGCGGCGCGGGGGTGGGGTAGGCGGCGGTCGGGATATCCTCGATCCGGCAGGGCAGCCCGGCCTGCGTCATGATTTCGGAGGCGAAGCCGGCCCAGCTCGTGTCCGGCGCTCCCGAGAAGTGGTGGATTCCGCTCTTTGCAGGCTCTGCGGCAAGGGTTTCGGCGATCGTCACGCAGGCGCGGGCGATGGCCTCGGCCGGAGTCGGGCCGCCGATCTGGTCGGCCACCACGCGCAGCACGTCGCGCTCCGCCCCGAGCCGCAGCATGGTCTTCACGAAGTTCGCGCCATGCGCCGAGAACACCCAGGATGTGCGCAGCACCGCCCATCCGGCGGGGTTCGCGGCCTTTGCCACGGCCTCCTCGCCCGCGCGCTTGGTCCGGCCATAGGCGCCGAGCGGCGCGGTCGGCGCATCGGGGGCGAAGGGCGTCTCGCCCGCGCCGTCGAAGACGTAGTCGGTCGAGATATGGACGAAGGGCAGCCCCGCCTCCGCCGCAATCTGGGCCACGAGATCGGGCGCGATGCCGTTCACCGCCAGCGCCTCGGCCTCCTGCGTCTCGGCCGCGTCTACGGCGGTCCAGGCGGCGGCGTTGATGATCGCCTGCGCGTGGACTTCGTCCACCAGCTGGCGCACCACATCGGCGGCGGCCTCTGGCTGCGACAGGTCGGCCTCGTCGCGGCCCACGAGGCGGATCTCGTGGCCGTCATTGCCCAAGCGCTCCAACTCGCGCGCGACCTGGCCCGAACGGCCGAGCACCAGAAGCCTCATTGCGCGGCCTGCGCCGTGCCGAGCCTCTGGCCCACGCCCGCGCGCGCCTGCAGGGGCCGCCACCACGCCTCGTTGTCGAGATACCACTGCACGGTGCGCCTGAGCCCCTCCTCGACCGTCACCGAGGGCCGCCAGCCCAGCTCCTCGCGGATGCGGGTCGGGTCGATGGCGTAGCGCGCGTCATGGCCGGGCCGGTCGGCGACGAAGGCGATCTGGTCGGCATAGGGGGCGGCGGCGGGGCGCAGCTCGTCGAGGATGGCGCAGAGCATGCGGACCAGTTCGAGATTGCTGCGCTCGTTCTCGCCGCCGATGTTGTAGCTGCGGCCCACCCGGCCGGTCTCCAGCACCGTGAGCAGCGCGTCGGCGTGATCCTCGACATAGAGCCAGTCGCGGATGTTTTCGCCACGCCCGTAGATCGGCAGCTCCTTGCCCGCGAGCGCGTTCAGGATCACCACCGGGATGAGCTTTTCGGGGAAATGGTAGGGGCCGTAATTGTTCGAGCAGTTGCTGAGCACCACCGGCAGGCCGTAGGTCTCGTGCCACGCCCGCACGAGATGGTCGGAGGCCGCCTTGGAAGCCGAATAGGGCGAGCGCGGGTCATAGGGCGTCGTTTCGGTGAACTTGATCGACCTGTTGGCGGGCAGCGAGCCGAACACCTCGTCGGTCGAGACGTGGTGAAAGCGGAAACCCTCGGGGCGACCCTGCGCCACCCAGAAGGCGCGCGCCGCCTCGAGCATGTTGTAAGTGCCGGTGATGTTGGTCTCGACGAAGTCGCCCGGCCCGTCGATGGACCGGTCGACGTGGCTCTCGGCGGCAAGATGCATCACCGCGTCCGGGGCGTGCGCGGCAAGGATCCGGTCGAGCGCCGCGCGGTCGCGGATGTCGGCCTGCTCGAAGGCATAGAGCGGGCTGTCCGCGACCGAGGCCACGTTGCCCTCGCAGGCGGCATAGGTCAGCGCGTCGAGATTGACGACATGGTGGCCGTGCGAGATGGCGAGCCGCACCACAGCCGAGCCGATGAACCCGGCGCCGCCGGTGACGAGGATCTTCATGCCGGGCGCTCCCATGGCAGCGGTCCCTCGTAGGAAAAGGGGCTGTCAATCTCGTGCAGGCGCGGCGCGCGCGCGTCCTTCTCCGACAGCACCGGCGTGCTCGAAAGCGGCCAGCCGATACCGAGATTCGGGTCGTCCCAAGCGATCCCCGCATCGCAGTCGGGCGCATAATGGTCCGAGCATTTGTAGACGATCTCGGTGTCGGGCTCGAGCGTGACGAAGCCATGCGCGAAGCCTTCGGGCACTAGAAGCTGTCGGCCATTCTCGAAGCTCAACTCCACCCCGACCCAGCAGCCGAAGGAGGGCGAGCCGCGGCGAATGTCGACCGCGACGTCGAACAGCCGCCCGCGCCCGCAGCGCACCAGCTTGGCCTGCGCATGCGGCGGCGCTTGGAAGTGCAGGCCCCTGAGCGTGCCGACCCGCCCCGAAAGCGAGTGGTTGTCCTGTACAAAATCGATATCTATCCCGGCCTGCTCGAGCCGCCCCCGGCTCCAGCTTTCGGAGAAGAACCCGCGCGCGTCGCCGTGCCGGTCGGGCACCAGCACGAGTGTGCCGGGCAGGGAGGTTCGTTCGATCCGCAATGCCGCTATCCTGTCAACTCGTTGCAGGGACTGCTTAGCGGCCGGTGAGCGGATTGTCATTCGTTGCCGCGCAGCCTCGATCAAAGGCGACTTATCCGATCTGGATCTCGGGAGAGCGCGATATGGTTGATTGGTTGTTCTCGTCCCTTTCGAACAACAACAGCGAATATCGTCCTGCTCCGTGGCGGGGTCGGAAGATATAGCTTGACGAGCGCTTGTAGGATCTCGTTTCGCATTTCTTCCCGTTTTTGAGGAGATAAAAGGCGTAGTGGCAGTCCGGAAGACAGCGTGAAGATTCCGCCATGAAGCTTCCGTCGGAAAGCTTTCTGATCACGCATTTCGGCTCTCTTTCGGGGGTTCCCCAGAGAAAGTCGAAGTCCCCTCCCGGGCAATCCTCGATGCGCGAAAGCGTGTCGCGCATGACCTCGCGCGGGGGCATCACGTGGCCCTCGCCCCAGTCGTCGACGATCAGATCGACCTGCGGCGTGGCCTGGCTCCCGCCGGTCCAGCCCAGCCCGCGGCTTTTCAGGAAGGGTTGCAGGTGGGACTCGATGAAGGCGTGGTCGTTGAGGTTCTGCGTGATGATCACCTTGCCGCCGCGACCCGGGCCGGTGTTCTGCGTTATGTCCAGTATCGCCGGGAAGGTTTCCATGGGCTGCCCGGCATTCGCGATCGCGCAGAAATTCTCCACCACGCTGCGGTTGTGATGGTCCACCAGCGTCGTCGCCGGAGCGTTCACGCAGGCAACCGAATTGTCGAACTTCGTGGCATAGAGAAGCGCTGGGAAACCGCCGCCGGAGGACCCTGTAAAGACGACCCGCGTGCTGCCAGTGCGCGCCATCACCTCCACGATGACCGCTTCGACCAGTTCCTGCACGGGATGGTCCCGCGACCCGAGATACCAGCCCAGCATGATCTCGGGCGACAGGAGCATGGTCGGATCGGAGATGAACAGCCGCGACCCCTTGAGGTGCTCCGTGGCCTTTGTCCAAGTGAAAACCGGCAGGACATAGTCGGCACCGGGGGTAAGTGCGGAGTTGAAGCAGACATGAAGCGTCGGCTTGCTGCCTCTCTTGAACATGCAGTCGACCGGCAGATCGCCTTCGATCGTGAAAAGCGCATCGGTGCCCAGATCCACGGTCTCGAGCTCGGACAGGGATGTCACATTCTTAAAATCACCCCAGCGGGTCGTGTCTCTCTGACGCAAATCGTCTCACCTGTGCCGAGGGTTCCGGTTGCCCTAGATAGGCCGAACGGCAAGAACAGCGCAAGGAGACGGATTTATTCAGAAAACCGATTTATTCCAAATATATGGAATGATTTATTTGCGGAGAGACGTCAAAAAGTCCGACCCGGCAGGACGGTTTTCTGCTTGTCTCTTCGGGCTCTGTATCCGATGAGCGGCTTGTATCGATGCTTGGAAGTTGGTTGCGGGAGCAGGATTTGAACCTGCGACCTTCAGGTTATGAGCCTGACGAGCTACCGGGCTGCTCCATCCCGCGCCATTTGTTTGGCCTATCGCCCGGAGGGCTGCTTGAGGCCGAATG
>NZ_JBLHYX010000042.1:0-7510 GCF_047631075.1 Limimaricola cinnabarinus | reverse complement strand
ATGACGCCTTCGCGAACTTCCTCTTCCAGGCGTAGAGGGAATACGGGCTGACCCCGAGCCGCTCCGACACCTCCCTGACCGGGTAGCCCCGCTCGGTGATCTGTGCGACCGCGTCCCGCTTGAACTCTTCGCTGAACTTATTGCTGCTCATCATGGCCTCCTTGCCTCAAAATTAGCGAAGAAGGCGTCCACAAGACACGGGGCTATTCACAGGCAAGCACGGACCCAGCCCCACCATCCTTACAACCCTCGCCCGAACAGCATCGGGGCGAGCCAACGGAGCTGTGCCTGTTTCATGGCAAGAACTGAGAAATACACGCATCTCGATCCGGCACCGAGCAGGGCCAAGCGGCCGATCCCTCGCAAGTCGCAGGGCCACTGGGTCGGGCAGCTCGTGTTCGACCTGAGGGGCAGGCCGCAGTGCCTCGGGTTCGAGAGCTTGCTCGAATACCAGACGGCGCTGTGCCTGATCTATCGCCCCGGCGTCGCGGACCTCGAGGAGCAGATCGCGCCGGTTTCCTACAAGCGGCAGGATGGCAAGGTCACCACGCATCACCTCGATTTTCGGGTGACGCTCGTGCAGGGCCGGCGGATCGGGATCGCCGTCAAACCCGAGGCGATCGCGATGACCCGCGATTTCCAGTCGGACATCCGTGCCATCCGTTCTGCGGCCGTTCCCCATGTGGTCCACGACCTTTGCGTGGTGACCGAGCGCAACATCCATCCGGTCACCCTGCACAATGCCAAGCTCTTCCATGCGGCGCGTCGTCCGCAGGCCGAGATCGATACCATCATCCTCGAGGCCGCCAACTCGTCTCACGAACCGTCGACTATCCGGGAGTTCCTTGGTCGGACCGGGTTGAAGGGGGCCGGCTTTCATGGCGTGGCCCGCGGCATCCGCAGCGGCGCGATCGTGCATGTGGATGGGGGGCGCATCACCGGCGACAGCCTGATCCGCGGCGGGGAGGTGGCGTGATGGCGGCCGTGGTCGAGAAACAAGCCCGCGTCTTTCTGGAAAAGGGCTGCGAGTTCACCCTGAAGCACCGGGGCGGCACGGTCGTCGAGCTCCGTCCAGAGGGCTATCTGATCCGGTGGGACGAGCACGTCGATAAGGACGGCGTGTGTCATGAGAGCGCGATGGGTGTGATGTCCTACAAGGACGTCGCCGTCGAGAATGACTACGGGACGCTGCGCATCGTGAGGCGGCCGCAGGCAAGCACGCCGCGCCCCGGTGGCGTTTCCCGTGTGCAGCGGACCAAGCGGGAGATTGCGCGCATGCAGCTCAAGCGCGCCTACGTGCAAGTCGCGAATGCCCTGATCAAGAAGGGGGAGTTGCGCAACATCCGCGGTGATTTCGAGAAACTCGAGGACCGTATCGCAGCAGAGGGAGAGGTGCGGCATCGCCGCATGCTACGGGCCGCCGAAGGGAGGAAGCAGCGCTCGATGGCACTCAAGACGGTCCCCGGTGGAAAGACACGCGAAGTCTTCGAATACCCCGCCCCAAACGGACGCACCTTCTTCAAGTGGTACCGAACCTGGCAGAAGCAGGGCGACGAGTGGCTGTTCGACCAGTATCGCATGTGTGGTGGGGCTTCCCGATACTCCGACGAATTGCGCGCCTTTGTCGGCGAACAGATACAAAGCTTGCTCGATATGGAAAGAACACACTTCGGCGCAATCGCAGTAGGTGTGCAGGCGGAGGTTCAGAAAGAGAACGCCCGCCGCGAGCAGCTGCCGGTGCCGCAGGGCAAGCTGGAGATGCCTGGCTACGGTCACATCCGCAACCGGATCCTGGACATCGCCCCATTCGACCACGCCATCCGGTCCCGCGGCTTCGATGTGGCCTACCGTGACCTGCATGCCGTGGGCATAGGCGTGAAGACAAGCCGGGCGCTCGAGCGCGTGGAAATCGACGAATATACCGTCGACCTGATGGTGTTGATGAAGGACACACCGTTCTTCGACGACCTGAGCAAGAGCGAAAAGCTCTTCATCGGGCTGGATGGCAAACCTCAGCGTGTCACGCTGTCCGCAGCCATCGACGTGCATACCCGGTGCCTGCTGGCACTCCAGATCGTTCCGGAGAAGCACAAGAATACCCTGCGCAGCACGGTCGAACTGATCTACCTCGACAAGACATCCATTTCGGATGCGGCAGGCTGCGTATGCCGCTGGGAGCAGTTCGGTGCGCCGGAAGAGATCGTGCTCGACAGGGGCGCGAAGTATGTCTCCGACGAGGCCTACGAGATCCTGGCGGCCCTTGGTATCACCAATCTCGGGGCACCCGCGGGAAAGCCTTGGTTGAAGCCCTACATTGAGCGCGTCTTCCGGACGCTACATTCTGATCTGCTGGCACGCCTGCCGGGGCGGACCTTCAGCAACGTCGTGGCCAAGGGGGAGAACGATCCGGAGCGGCGCGCCAGCCTGAAGCTTGAGGACTTCCTCTTCTGGCTCGTGCGGTGGGTCGTGGATGCGTACCATACGAAGCGCCATACCGCCTTGGGAATGACGCCGGCCGAGGCATGGAACCTGGCGGTCATGCAAAGCGCCCCGCGCGCGATCACCAGCAGTGAAATGCGGCTGGCATTCGGCACCCGGGTGCCCCGCAAACTCACTCGGTCCGGCATCCGTGCGATGTACATCGACTACCAGTCCGAAGCGCTGATGACGTTGTGTTTAGGCCAGCGCGTGCAGGACATCGAAATCGCCTGGTGGCCCGGTGACGTCGGTGCGATCGAGGTCCGTGTCGGCAACGGCGAATGGTTGACCGTGCCAGCCGCCGACGAGGAGTGGATCGGCAAGACCGACGTCGACCTGGTCGCGTGGCTGTCGGTTCAGAAAGATGTCGACACTGCAGCCTGTGAGACGCGTCTGCGGACGATCGCTCTGATCAACGAAATGTCTGGTCAAATGAAGATTCTTCGCAAGCTGGTCGCGCAGCAAACGACGCCGGAAGAGCTCCTGCGGACCGAGGCAAAGTTCGCACGGCATGTTGTCACTGCAGAACGGCAGCATGCCTACGGCGACTACGAGGACATCCTCGCGGGAACGATCGAAGCGGGCGATCTCTCCGAAGCAGAGTTCGGGCCGGACGAGCTTGCCCCTCCGGCCGCCGACATCCCCCCTGACCAGCTGATGGAGTGAACCATGGTCGACCTGAACACCCTGACCGCCTCGAGCTCCATTCCCGAGAAGGTGGACTGGCTCGCGGAACGCTATTGGAAGTTTTCGCGCGACGCGCGGTTGCTCGAGAGCCTCAAGGGCCTCTTCGTCCTCGATGAGGATGGCGAACTCACCAAGGAACCGGTCCGCGACCCGCTGACCCGGGAGACCGCCGGGCTCATGGTCCTCGCACCGTCCGGCAGCGGCAAGACGGCGCTGCTCATGCGCACGATCCGGGCGACCCAAGTGCTGTCGGAGGCTGTGGACGGGAGGCCCGGCAACACCATGTTCGTGACGGTGCCTGCGGAGGCGACGATCAAGAGCCTTGCCCAGCTGATCGCCCAGCAGGCGGGCTATGTAGGGATGGCGAGCAAGATCCGGACCCACGAAGCGTGGGCGATCGCGCGGCATAAATTGCGCAGTGCAGGCATCAGGCTCCTGATCATCGACGAGGCGCACCATCTCGTCCGCCCTGGACCCGGTCGCGACGTGCCCGGCGCCGTACAGTCGCTCAAACACCTGTTGCAGGGGGACGCAGCCGTTGCCGTGATCCTCGTCGGCGTTCCCACGCTCCGGGAGGCCGTCATGAGCGACGAGGAAACGGATCGCCGTTTCGAGAAGCTCTTCCTGAAGCCGATCAACGCGGGATCGCCGGAGGCCGAGCACTTCGCCAAGTGCTGCGGCTGGATGGCGAGTTCGCTGGGGCTCACGCTGGTGGCTCGGGACCGGCTGCCCGAGCGCATCCTGTTCGCCGAGCAGGGGCAGCTGGGTCGTGCGGTCGACCTGTTCAAGGAAACCATGACCCGTGCGCTGCGGGCCCGACGCGAATTTCCGAGCCTCGTGGATGCGGAGCATCGCTTCGAGGGGCTGTACGGCCCGCGCGAGATGAGCCCCTTCGCGCCCGGCAACTGGGATGCCGTGAGGTCGGAACTGGAAAAGTCGGGATGGGGCAGGTGACGATGTTGTGGCCCTTCATGCCGCTCGGCGTAGGCGAAACCCTCCTCTCCTACGTCGCCCGGCTCAGCCTGTTCCACACGGGCATGGGGCCGCGCCGGCTCCTCGATGATCTCGGGATGTCGGCAGAACGGTTCGCGGCCGGGCATGCCGATGAGGTCGCGCGGCTGGCCGAGGCCACCGGGAACGACTTGGGTTTGCTCGAATGCGCGGCGGTGCGGATCGCGCCGCGGCATATCGAGTTCCGGGGCGAACGGCTGTCAAAGGATTTCCTCGTCACCCGGGCCGCACGCTACTGCCCGAACTGCCTCGCGACCAGGGATCGCGCTGACTGGGAGCACAGTCTCGTCTGGGGATTTCGCCACGTGCATCGCTGCCCGGACCACGGTGTGAGGCTGGCCGCGACCGACAATCATCTGGCTATCGACCTTCGGCAGGTGGTCGACGCGAATGACGTTCACCCCGAAGAGCCGGTGGCTGACGAGCAGCCTGAGTATCTCGACTGGTTGGAGGAACGGCTACGGGGAGAGGCCAGGGGAGACGACTGGTTGAGCGGCCAGACGATCGAGCAGGTGCTCGCGGCGTCCGAGATGATCGGCGCGGTCCTGCAGCACGGACACAAGGTCAGCCTCAAGAAGCTGCCCGCAACGAAGAAAGAGGTCGCCACCGACATCGGCTTCACCATCTACCGCGAAGGGCCCGAAGCCGTCACGGAAGCGTTGACGACGATCCGCAGCACGAGCTCCGCATCGGCTGTTCAGGCCGGACCGCTCGCCATGTATGGCACTCTCTACGACTGGCTCGACCGGCGCTGCAACGCCATCGACCCGGGTCCGATCCGCGATCTGCTGCGGGAGCACATCGTCGAGCATGACGCCGTCGGGGCGGGGGAGACCGTGCTCGGGGTCGAGATCACCCACCGCCGCTACCATTCGGTCGAAAGCCTTGCCGAGGCCACCGGGATCTCGCGCAGCAGGCTCGGGCGGCTGCTGCAGAAGATGGGCAGGGTGCCGGCAGGCGCCACCGAGGCGGAGTGCGGGCGCATGCGGTTCGATGCCGACGAGATCACGGGGTTCATCGCGGACTCGGAGACGGCCATCCCGCTCTCGGGAGTCCCGGAGTACATCGGCGCCAGCAAGCGGCAGGTCGAGATGCTCTATGCCGCGGAGATCGTGTTGCCGCTCGTGCCGCGAACGGGGAGGGGAGCAGTACGCAATGTCGTCTTCGCGCGCCGGCATCTCGACGAGTTGCTGTCCGCCATCAGTAATTTGCCGGAGGCGGGACCGGCCGACGGATCCCTCACTTCGATCAGTTACGCTTGCCAGAGAGGGCTCGGGACGACGCCGGATGTCGTTCGACGGATCCTCAGCGGGGAACTTCCCGCCTTCCGCAAGTCCGGGTCGCCACGTCTCGATCGCGTCCTGATGTCGCCGATCAGGGCATCCGCCTGACGCTCGAGTTCGACGAACGACGCCGTAGGGTCCGCGCAAGCGGGCCTTTTTTCGTGCCGCTGGCAGGTTTTGCCGGATCTTCACTTCGAATTCCGCTGGATCTCGACTACAAGATCGCCGGATCTCGAGCGCGAGCAAAACGAGGGCGGAAATATCCCGTTGATTGCAAAGGGAAATTCTGACGCCTTCGCGCTAACTTGAGTCGGATCTACATGACTGTAAATCAGACTCAAGTTGAGGCGGTTTCGCGGTCGAGATCCGGCGAAGAGGTCGTTAGACGCAATGTCGAGTGTCCGACCGGATCGGATGCCATGGACTTCTAGCAAGGGCGGCCTGACGGCCGCCCGTTTCGTTTCAAGGATCAGCCATGACCATCACCCACCTCGTCACCCATTCGGGCGGCTTTCACGCCGACGAACTCCTGTCCTCGGTCATCCTGACCCGTCTGTTCGCTGATGCCGAACTGGTGCGCAGCCGTGACAAGGCCTGGATCACCCCCGGCGAGGGGCGGATCATCTACGACGTGGGCGGTCAGTACGACGCCGAGGCGCGGATCTTCGATCACCACCAGAAGCCCAACCCGCTGCGCGAGGACGGCCAGCCCTACAGCTCCTTCGGTCTGATCTGGGCACAATACGGGCGCGACTTCCTGCGCGCGCTCGACGTGCCTGAACAAGACGTCGAGAAGATCCACGCCTCGTTTGATCGGGGCTTCGTGCTGCCCGTCGATTTGCTCGACAACGGCGCGGTGGATGCCTCCTCGGCGGGGCCGCTGTTTTCGGGGCTGACGCTGCCAGCGCTGCTCGAAAGCCTGAAACCCGCCTTTGACGACCGCGAAGAGGGCGCCGACGACCGCGCCTTCGCCGCGGCTGTCCCGGTCGCGCGCGCCTTCGTCGAAGCCCGCATCCGCCGCTCGGCCGCGAAATACCGTGCTGAGGCGATGGTCCTGGCAGCGATCGAAGCGGCAGGGGAGGGGCGCATCCTCGAGCTGCCCATGGGCATGCCGTTCCGCGCCGGGGTCGAAGCGGCGGGCGCCGATCACTTGCTTTTCGTGGTCCACCCGCGCGGCAGCGACTGGGCCCTGACCACGATCCGCACCGGCGACGACACCTTCGCGACCCGCGCCGACCTGCCTGCCGCTTGGGCGGGGCTGACCGATGAGGCGCTGGAAGCGGCGTCAGGCGTGCCGGGCGCGAAGTTCTGCCACAATGGCCGTTTCATCGCCGTGGCCTCCAGCCGCGATGCGATCGTGGCGATGGCGGAATTGGCGATGGCGGAATTGGCGGTGGCGGAGGTTTCGAAAGCCAACGCGGCGCCATAGTGGCGCGGACGGAGCTGCAACTGGGGTTTGGCCAAGAAGGTCGGTAAGCGGCCGCTCGCTGCGCGCAACACGAACGGCCGCTTCGGCGCCAGATCAGGCTTGTTTCGGTCTACCTCAAACGTCTCTGTGTGCTTGTTTCACCGGGGCGGCTCTCTATTCTGCGCGCAGGTGCAACAGATAAGAGACTGGCATGCGGATCTTCTTTACGGGCGGCTCCGGCAAGGCCGGGCGTCACGTCATCCCCTACCTGCTCGAGCGCGGGCATCGGGTGGTCAACGCCGACCGCGTGCCGCTCGACTTGCCTGATGTCGATAATTTGCGCGTCTAGCTGACCGATAGCGGGCAGGTGTTCAACGCTCTGAGCGCTGGTCGGGCTCGACGAACTCGAACTCGCAACGGTGCCGCGCTACGATGCTATCGTGCATTTCGCTGCCCTGCCGCGCATCCTGATCGAGCCGGACTGCGAGACCTACCGTCGGCGCTGCCCAAGCTCGACGCGCTGTTGAAGCAGGCCTATCTCTTCGCGCCGATTGTGGTGCTGATCTGGGCGCTCTTTCTCGGCTACTCGGTGATCCGCTGCGGCACGCTGGCGATGATCACCGCCGCCGTGGTGTCCTGGCTC
>NZ_JBLHYX010000041.1:0-9860 GCF_047631075.1 Limimaricola cinnabarinus | reverse complement strand
ATCACCATATCGGCCCGCGGCTTCTGGAATGCCGCACAACGAGGCCTGACAGAAGACCGCACTCGATCACATGCCAAAAGGGTCAAAAACTATTTGCATCACGGGCGGCAACCACAGAAGTGTCCCGGTGTAGCTGTCGTCGAGCGCGTAGGACCAGCGGCCATCCGCCGCGATCTCGGGGCTGGCCAGCAACGCCCCGCCCGCGTCCAGAAGCCGCAAGGTTCCGGCCTGAGTGCCGGTCTCGCCGCCGTTCCGCACACCGTCATGCGCAGTACCGCCATTCCTCCCGTCATCCAGGATGAGTCGCCCCGAAAGAAGGCGCGTGCCGATCTCGAGCGTGATCTCGACCCGCGCCTCATCATCGTCGGCGCGCCCGTCGCCCAGATCGTCGATGCTCGTGCCGCTGGCCGGATCGCTATCTAGATCGGGCAGGGAGCTTTCGATGATCTCCACCTCGTTGATATGCGACCCGGTCTCCAGAACCCGCACCCGCACCGTCAGCCGCTCCGTCGCTCCGGAGAGGATTTCGTCGACGAACCACAGGCCGGTCTCGGGGTCATAGAAGTCACCGGTCGCGGGCGCGTCGTCGCTGACATAGGCAAATCCCGTCGGGATCTTCTCGATCACCCGGACGTTCGATGGCGATCCGGGGCCGTCATTGGTGACTTCGACGACCCAGTCGATCATGTCGCCGGGCGCGGCGGTGGTCACGGGCGAGGTGGTGCCCGCTTGAAAGGCGCTCTTGGTGATGGAAAGATCGCTGAATTGCGGGTCGAAGCCGAAATCGTAATCGACGGCAATGCCGGAACTGTCGGGCCGGGCCCCGACGATCGGGTTCGAGGTGCCGATCTGGGAACCGGAGGGCAGGTCCGGATCGGTCACGTCCACCTCAAGGCGGTAAGTGCTGGCCGCGGGCAGCCCGGTGAAAGCATAGGTGCCGTCCGCGTCGGTGTCGGCCGTCGCGACGAAGCTGTCATCCGTCAGATCGTTGGGGGTGCCGTTGTCGGTATAAATATCGATACGAATGCCCCCCCCGAGATTGGTCTCCGACGCCTCTTTCACATCCGAGGCGTTCTGATCGACATAGATGTTGCCGCCCAGACCGCTCAGCGGCACGGGGGAGGGGCCGCGGCACGACGCGCCGTCGTTGATGCCGCCTTCGTCCTGCACGCTTTCGGCCAGAAACTGGCGCGAACCGGTGGTGGTGTCGATCAGGTAGATGATGTTGGTGTTGTTGTCATAGGCATACATGCGCCCGTTCTCGTCGAAGAAGACGGCCCCATAGGTGCCGGTGTAGATGGCGGGCCCGAACTCCACCACCACGGTGGTGCCGGGCAGCCCGCCATTCGCGGAGGCGCGAAACAGCCGGTCGGTGGTCGAGTTGATGCCATAGATCACCCCGTCGATCGGGTTGGAGGCAAAATCGACGGTGTTCACCGGCTGCGTGAGGTTCAGCGTGCCCAGATCGACGGGCGCGGTCGGATCGCTCAGATCGAGAAGCTGCCAGGTTGACTGATCGATCTTGTAGACCATCGTGCCGTTGGGGAGGATGTCGCCCGCATTGCTGCCATCGGCGGCGGTGTTGGGGATGTCGACCAATCGGGTGAAGGTGCCGGTCCCGTCCACGCGCCACAATTCGCCCTTGCCACTGCGCACGCCGTAGATGTAGCCGTCAAGCTCGTTGTAGCCCCACCCCGCGTTGACGTTGTTGTTGGTCGTACCGAGGGTTTCGAGGTTCAGCGTATAGCCGCTCGGACCTTGGCCGAACCGCATCCGCTTGAGTGTCGAATCCTTGGTGGCGATCTGATAGAGGCCGTTGTCGCAGACCACGGGCGGGTCGTCGTTCGACACGGTGATCTGATAATCCTCGACCTCGCCATCCAACGCGACCGTCACCATGCCTTCGGTGGTCGAGAAGCGGAACCGCGCGAAGGTCGGCAGCAGGGTCGCGTCGGCGGGCACAGCGACGTCGAACTTGATCTCGCCGTTGAAGGCGCCGTCCTTGTCGCCCGCCTCGCCGTCGCGCAGGTCGGCGGCGATCCGGTCGCTTGCGTCGAACACGCCGTCACCGGCGAAATCGATCCAGGCCGAGAGATAGGCGACCCCGCCCGTCAGGGTGCCCGCGCCGCCGGTCACCTCGTTGACGGTCACGGTGATCTCGCTCGTGCCCCCGGCAAAGAGACCGGGCATGATCACTCCATCTTCATCATCATTGCCGTCGAGATCATCGCCGCTGGCATCCGGGCTCGCCTGAGAGGCGGCCTCGGGGTCGGGGGGGATCGCGCCGAGATAGGTGCCCGACACTCCGGCATCCGAAATAATGTGCAGCGGGTCGCCATAGCTCGCGGGCGCGTCGCCGCGGTCGACCAGTGGTGCAGCGGCGATATTGATCGGATAATCCTCGACCTCCCCGTCGGGGGCGGGGGCGGTGATGCCCAAGGTGGATGCCGACGACCAGCGAAAGCGCGCGAAGGTCTGGTCGAGCACGGCATCGCCCGGCACGATCACCTCAAAGGAGATCACCCCGTCGCCCGCCGCCGCATCCGCTCCGGTACCGTCATCGGCCAGATCGAGCGCGACCTCCTCGGCGGTGCCTTCCTCCAGCACGCCGTTGCCGTTGTAATCGATCCAGCCCGACAGACGGCCTCCCGCCCCGGTCACCTGGGTTTCGACCGTGGCGAGAAAGCCCTGAACCAGCGGTGGAATTTCCACCCCGTCATCATCGTCCGACCCGGCATTGGCGTCGTTGCCCGGCCCGGCATCACCTGTCACGGTATCGCCCAGACGAAAAGTCGCTGTTGCGCCAGCCGCATGCAGCGCGTCGCCATAGGCCGAGGGCGCATCGGTGAAGTCGGCGCAGGCCTGGACGTCGGTAAGCTGCATCGCGCCCGCGAAGTTCGCCCCGTTGGCCTGACGCGTGTCATGGGTGATCACGATCCGGTCGACCGGCTGGCCAAAGCCCACGAGGACGGCGAAGTTTTCCGGCAGCGCTGCGGTGGAGAAGGTGCTGTCGCGCTCTCCCGAGACCGAACCGTCGGCGTTGGCCACGCGGCGCATCGGTGCCGAGATCGGCCCGTCGGCAAGCGCAGGCTGGACCCGGACGCCGCCAAGCTCGCCATGGATGGTGACGGACTCGTCGAGGTCGAGGCTCGTGGCGTAGAAGCGGATGGCGCTCATCGGGGTGTCGAAGGCGACCTCCACCCGCGCATATTGCTGGCTCAGCACAGTGGCGCCGCCATAGGCCGATGCGTAGAGCTCGTTGCCGGTGCCGATCGCGGCCGGGCGCAGCGGAGACGCATTGCTGCTCGCCGTGATGGTGCCGCTGACGCCATAGCGCGAGAAGGCGCTGGGGATGCCGATGGCGGCCGGGGCATCGCTGCCCCAATCCACGAGGGAGAAGCGTTCGCCCGTGCAGATGGGCATGACCGCGACCGGGGCGGCGGTGATGGCGGCGGTGACGCTGTCGCTGTCGGCGCCGCCCTCGGCGCTGCTGTTGGCGGCACTGGCAGTAACGGTGCCGGTCGCGGCGGAGGTCAGGGCGGCGTCGAACTCGATCGCGCCGCTGCCCAGCCCGTCGAGCGTCGCCATGGTCCCGAGCGCAAAGCTGCCCGGACCGGGTGTGCCCGCGGGGCGGATGTCCTCGCCTTCCACGACGCGGAAATTCGAGGTGCCCGCGATTTCGGGCGGCAAGGTGACTTGGGTCTGCACGTTGGTCGTGGGGCTGAGGGACGTGTTCACATAGCTGACACGGTAGGTCAGGGTCGCGCCTTGGGGGATATCGCCACCAGAATAAGGCACGCCGTTCACTGCCGTGATCGAGATGTTGATATGCAGATCCTCTGGGCCTGCGGGCGAGATCGCCGAGCTGCCGGCGACCCAGTAGCGCCATGGGTTGTCGTTGCCCGCGGAGGCCCCTTCGGCCGAATCGCCGCCATGCCCTTCGGCATTGATGTATCCAAGCTGCGACAGGTCGGTGACCCGCAGATCCATGACGGCATAGTAGGTTTCGCCTTCGGCGATGCCGCCGAAGGCATAGCGCACCGCATTGGTCGCGGCGGGCAGGGCGGTGGCCGCGCTGTCATTGAGCGCGAAGCCCTCGGTCGTGTCGGTACAGGCGACGACCGTGTTGACCCCGGGGTCCAGGGTTTCGGGAAACACCGAGCCCGCCCCGGTCGCCGGGCCGTCGGGACCGGCAAGCAACGGATCGTCGGCGCGGCACGAGCCGGGATAGCTGATCCGGTTCCAAGGACCCGTGGTGCCGTAGCGGTCCCAATCCGTGCCCGAGTCGGGGCCCGCCACCGGGCTGCCCGCTCGAAACGGCGTGGCCCCGCGGCCGCCGGTGATTGTCGTCTCCTCGGTGACGGTAAAACCATTGGGGTCGATGTCGCCGCCGGAGCCAAAGGCGTTGATTTGCACCGCGTCCCACTTGTTGTGGACCCGCGCCGTGCCGCTGCCGCCGACCGAGGACCAGGGCGTGTCGTTGGTGGGATTCACCAGATAACCGTTTTCGAGCGTGGCGATGGGTGCCCCATTGGCGAAAAGCGCGGTGTCGGCGCGGGTGGAGTAGAAGATGCCGGTGTCGCCGTAGATATAGGCCAACCCCGCATTGCAGTCGGCAATCGAATAGCCCGCCGCTTGGCACTGGGTCGTGTCGGAGGGATTCCAGCCTTCGGGCGAGATGTCAAAGACCTGCTGTCCCTTCGGGCCCCACCCCTTGGAAACGCCCGAGCCGGTGCTGGCTTGGGCGGGCCGCGCATCGACGGGCGTGCCAGCCGCGTCGGTGATGTAGGTGCCCACCACCTCTGTGCCCGGCGGCACATAGATCGTGGCATAGCCGCCCGGCCCGTCCAGCGTGCCGGCCGTGATGACCGGAAAATCGGCGATGAC
Organism: Limimaricola cinnabarinus; assembly: GCF_047631075.1. Classification (NCBI taxonomy): domain Bacteria; kingdom Pseudomonadati; phylum Pseudomonadota; class Alphaproteobacteria; order Rhodobacterales; family Paracoccaceae; genus Limimaricola; species Limimaricola cinnabarinus. The sequence continues at coordinate 4,973 of NZ_JBLHYX010000041.1, read as the reverse complement.
CGAGATCACGTCGCCCACCGAGAGCGGCGCCTCGCCCCCCGCGATCCGGTCGACGATCGCCTGGCGCGACGTCGCAGTCAGCGCGATCCCGCCCCCCCCGAGCCATGCCCCATGCGCCATCACGCTCACCGCGAGCACGAGCCAGGCGAGAAGGCCGAAGCTCCAGCGCAAGAAATGCCGACGGGCTCTGGTGTGATGCATGGTGACTGTGCTCCAGCAGGATCGCTCTGAAAATGGCCTTGCGGCGTTGCCTTGCTCGTCCTCGCGACGGACGGATTACGGGCAATTGTCGCAAGAAATGGTCAACAAATCCTGCAATCTGGGGGAGCATTCCGGCTATGCGGCGGCATAGGTCCCTGTGCGCTTGGGCCGCGCCTGAGGGAGGTTGTAGGTCTTCACCATCCCGGCCCGGAACGTCCGGGGGATTGATCGCCGGATGACAAAGATCAGGTTCAGGCGGGCTGTGGCTGTTGGCGGAGCAGGGCGCGGGCGTGAGCGTCGGCACCGCGCAACAGCCGGTCCAGCCGGTCGACATCGATGAGAGTTTCGTCGGTCTCGATCTCGGCAAATTGGCGGCTGAGCCCACTCATGCCGAGCATGGCGGCCCCCCCCTTCATGCGGTGGGCGAGATCGGCCAGATCGGAACCGGGCGCGTCGCTGTCGATCCGGCGCGCCATGTCCTGCCACTCCTTCAAGAGCCCGTCGAGCGCGCGTTCGACGCTTTGCGGCCCGACCGTTTCCACCAGTTCGGCCAGCACCTCGTCGTCGAGATCGGCCTCCTGCAGGTCAGGTTCCGGGACATGCTCTCCCAGCAGCCCGGCAAGGGTGGTGAAGCGCAGGGGCTTGGAAAGGACGCGGTCCATTCCCGCATCCGCGCCAAGGGCACAGATCTCGGACGATGCATGCGCGGTCAGGCCGATGACGGGGATCTCCCCAAGCGGGGGAGAAAGACGCCGTATCCGCTGCGTCGCCTCCAGCCCTCCCAGAACCGGCATCTCGAAATCCATGAGCACGAGATCGAAGCCGCGCGGCAACAGGTCGAGCCCTTCTTCGCCATGCTCGGCCTCGGTGACGCGGTGGCCGAGGCGCTCGAGCATGCCGCGCAGGACCAGCCGGTTGATCGGGTTGTCCTCCACCACGAGGACCGACAGCGGCGCGGTCGCGCAATCCGATGCGTCAGGGGTATCGGCGGCCTCTGCCGGGATCTCGGCAAGCCGGACCCGGGGCAGGGGGAGGGTCAGCTCGAAGCGGCTGCCCTCACCCTTGGCGCTGAACGCCACGAGATCGCCGGACATGAGCCGCGCGAGACGCCGCGAGATAGCGAGGCCGAGCCCGTCGCTGCGGCTTTGCCGGCCTCCGGGCTGTGACTTGGCCACAAACTCCTCGAAGATCTGGTCGAGATCCTCGTGCCGAATGCCCACTCCAGTGTCATCGACCCGGATCGTCACGCCGGTCTCGCCTGCAATGGCGGTGACGCCGATCCCGCCTGAGCGGGTGAACTTTACGGCGTTGCCGATCAGGTTGGTGATCACCTGGCGGATGCGCTTCTCGTCGCCCTCGAACCAGCCTTCGGCCTCCAGCTCCACCGTCAGATCAAGCGTCAGCCCCTTTTCGGTGGCAAGAGGCGACAGGCCCGCATTCACCTGCCTGAGAAGCGGGGCCAGCGCGAAGGGCGCGGTTTCGATGCGCTCCTCGCCCGCCTCGATCCGTGTGATGTCGAGGGCTTCGTTGACGAGCTGCAGCAGCACCTCCGACGAGGCGAGGGCCACCTCGATATGGCGGTATTGCGCCGCATCGAGATCGGTGCGCCGCATGAGATCGAGCACGCCCATGATCCCGTTGAGCGGGGTGCGCATCTCGTGGCTCATCACCGACAGGAAACGCGATTTCGCCTCGTCTGCGGCCGTCGCGGCATCGCGGGCGCTGATCAACCGGGCCTCGCTTTCCTTCCAGTCGGAAATGTCGCGAAGATAGCTGATGAAGACCGGCCCGTTCGGCCCTTCGGTCGAGGTCAGGTTCATCTCCACCGGAAATTCTGTCCCGCAGCGGCGCAGAGCCTGCAGTTCCACCCGTCCGCCGCCGACGACCTTGCCTTCGCGCCGTGACAGGAAACGCGCCATGCCACGATCATGCGCGTCGCGAAAGCGCTGGGGAATGATGGTGTCGCGCAGGGAGAGGCCAAGAATTTCCTCCCGGCTCCAGCCGAAGATCTCTTCGGCGGCGGGGCTGAAATCGGTGATGCGGCCCTTGTGGTCGGCGCAGACGACGGCGTCGAGCGAGGCGCCGATGATCGAACCCATGCGGCGCGCGCTCTGGCTCAGGACGGCATCCTTCTCAAGCACGCGGCGCCGCTGATGATCGTTCGAGAGCAGCATCACGAACATCGCCGCCAGCAGGCCCAGACCCACGGCCATCGTCAGTTCCGCCTGACGCTTCATGCCGTGACGGTGCGCTGCGCTGTCGAGCAGAGCCTGATCAAGCCCATGCAGCGCAAGCTCCCGGATCAGCGGTTGCAGCTGGTTCAGCCCCTCGGCGGTCGCCTCCAGCGATTGCTGCGAAGTGGCGTCGGCCAGACGCGCGTCGATCCGCGCGCTCGTGGCGGCGATCCGGTCCAGCAGCGCCGCCGCCTCGGGATCGTCGTAAAGGCGAGCCATCTCGCCCTCTTGTAACAGATTGATACGGCTCAGGAATATTTCGAACCGAAGTCGTGTGCGGCCGGGATTGGCCGCCTCGGACAGCCGCGCTTCGAGGATCTCGCGCCGCAAGTTGGAGGTTTCGAGCTCCATCTGCGCGAGGTTCCATTGCAGACTGTCGCTCTGCGCGGTTTCGAAATGCCGCATCTGACGCGTGAGCGCCATGCTCAGGGTCAGGACCACGAGGAAGATCACCCCCAGCCCCAGCAGCAGCCCCGCCCTGATCTTGGGGTTGTACTTGGCAAAAGCACTTGTTCCCTCAAAATGGGCGATGCTCATTCGGACACCCGCAATTGGCCAAGCTGCCAGATGCTGCGCGCGTAGATGGCTTCGGTCCGGTAACGGATATCCTCGTCATAGGGGTAGACGAGCCAGTAGGGGCCTTTGTCCCGAACTGCCATCACCTTGCCATCCATGCGGGTCGCCACGATCGGGCGCGTGTCCTCGATCTCGTCGAGGGGGATCTCGACCTTGTAGTCGTTGAGGGCCACGAGTTCGATACGGGTGGCGTCGTCGCCGATCCCGGCCCGATCGAGCAGCACGGCGAGCGGCACCCCGGAAAAGCGCGTCTCCCCTTCCGTCCACAAGGTGCCGGTGACGAAGCTTTCCTGCGGCATCGCGTCGAGATCGGCTAGATCGAGGTGAAGCGGCGCGTCATCCTTCGTGGCGATCACGAGCGGAATATCCAGCGGCTGGGAGGTCGCGTTTCCTGCCGTCAGGGTCAGAGCGAGAAGAATGGCGATTGTCGGCCTGAACATGCAGAGCGCTCCTGTCTTTCACACTCTCAGGCTGCGGTGTTTCTTTCCGCCATGCGACCCATCTTAGGTTGCGATGCATGACCGTCCGGATAGGTGCGCCTGTCCGATCATACTATGCCACCGCTTGCCGCCCCTGCGGCGGACCCTTGCGCCTATGCCCCCGAGCGGATGCCGGCCTCTCTCGTGGCGTGGCACGCTGAACGCGACGTCGCACCCAAGGCACGAGGTTCGCCATGAGATTTGGCCCTTCCAAAAGCCTCGTGGCGCTGGCCGTCTGCCTGCTGCTGCCTTGTTCCGGCGCGTTTGCCGACACCGGATTGCGCGCAGAGCTTTTCACGGCCTACGAGACACCGGCCTTCTTCGCCGAGGGGCGCGATCCCTTCTTGCAGGACGGCACCCGGCTCGAATTGCGCCAGCGTGCCCGGGCGAGCGCCGCGCAGGTCTCCGGCCGTGTGGATGACGCGCTGCCTATCTTCGGCGGAACGGCAAAGGCGCGGCTCCTGTCCCTCATCGCCGCGGCCGAAGCGGGTGGCGCGGGCTACGACGCGGTGCAGCATGGCGCCCGGCATCGTCCCGCCCGGGCCCCCACGCGCATGACCCTGCGGGACATATTCGATTGGGTCGCCGCGACGCCCGGACAGCCCCATGCCATTGGCCGATACCAGTTCATTCCGGCCACCCTGCGCGGGCTCGTCCGCCGCTCGGGCCTGCCCCTCGACACGAGGTTCACACCGCATACGCAGGACCGCCTCGCCGATCTCTTGCTGGCGGATGCGGGGCTCGCGCGATTCGAACGCGGCGCGATGGACCGCCGCAGCTTCATGAACAATCTCGCGCGGATCTGGGCGGGACTGCCCGCCAGCCATGGCCGCTCGCATTATCACGGCGTCGCAGGCAATCGCGCCACGATCAGCTGGGCCAGCTTCGAGCGTGGGATCAGCGCGATCTACCGCTAGCGCGAACCCGTTCCGTTCCGCCATGGCCCCATCCCGCCGGATGGGGGCTTTCTTGCGTGCCATGACCGTATGCGCTCCCCTTCGATGCCGCGCGGCGTCAAAACAGTGCTGTCGCTTCGGACGTCACTCATGAAGCTGAAGGCAAGGACGCTGCGAAGCGCTGGGCGTTGTCTCTCAACGGCTGAGCCGTCCGCCTGTCCGAAACTCCAACTGGTCGCGATGGGACATGCCGCCCCGATGCCGTTCGCCGGTCGTCCGACCTGGGGCACCGCAAGGCCGGAGGATTCGGCCCGGCGCTGGGGCGGCGGAGGCCTCAAGGGCCGCGACGTCCAGAGACAGGAGGCGGAACGGCGCAGGGGCCGCTGCGCAGATGCGGCGGCCCCTGTCTCCAGACCCGAAACGACTGATGGATCAATGGTCTAAGAAGGCTTCCAAACGCTCCCACAGCCTTTCACCCAGGGCCATTCGCACTCGGACATAGGCTCCGTCGTCATGGAGCGCCTCGGCGCCTTTCGGGGTTCGGCGGGTTGCGTTGTATCCGACGGAGATCATCGCGCCGTCGCCGA
>NZ_JBLHYX010000040.1:0-14526 GCF_047631075.1 Limimaricola cinnabarinus | reverse complement strand
AAATCCAGATCCGCATCGCCATCATGAACCGCTTCTCGGCCCTTGGCAGGGCCGAGATCAAGGCCGTCCGCTGAAGATTGCGGGAAAGGGGGCAGTCATGCCCGAGGCTGCTTTGTGCAACATCGCCGGCTGGGACTGCCCTGATTCAATGACTTCTATGGCAGACCGGTCCAAATTCGGCTTAAAAGGACGAGCGAAAGATCGATCGCCGGCTCATAGCGGCGAGTCTCGGGCACAAGGACGGCCAGTGTAGTGTCGAGCGGCATGCCCTCGACCACGACGAGCCCGTTCGCCTGCTTCTCGTAGAGCGCGATCGACTCGCGGCACAAGCTCAGCCCCACGCCCGAACGTACCATAGCCAGCATGGATGGCTCCTGATCGACCAGCGCCACGCGGTTCTGCTCCGCCCCAGTCTCGCGGAACCGGCGCTCCAGCAGGCGATGATGCACCGAAGCCGGCGGCGTGCCGACCCAAGGCAGTTCGGCGAGCCCGGCCCAGCCAAGGCCGGCGACCCGCCGCTCCCAGCCCGCGGGGGCAATCACGAGGTAGCGAAAGCGTGTCAGCGTTTGATGATGGAACGGCGCCCCTTGCACCGGCATATCAGCCAATGATTCGTCCAGCATGAAACCCATGTCGATCTCGCCGCGCTGCAATCGCACCGGAACGTCGCCGCTCATTCCATGAACCAACTCGGCCTGCAATCCGGGCGCGGCTTCGAGCAACTCCGCAAGGAAGCGGCCCAGCCGGATGAAGTCCGGATCGACGATGGTCCCGATGCGCAGCGTCCCACTGAGCGTGCCGGTCATGCGACGGGCCGCGTGGCTGAACTCCTCCACCGCCTCAAGCACACGCTCGGCCTTTTTCAAGAGCGTCTCGCCATCGCGCGTGAGCTCGAGCCCGCGGGCGGTGCGCCGGAACAGTACCAGCCCTGTGTACTCGGAGAGCCGCTTGAGCTGAAGGCTCACAGCGGGCTGGGTCAGGTGCAGCAACGCCGCCGCGCGCGAGACGTTGCCCTCGCGTGCCACGGTGACGAAGGAGTGCAGGCTCCGCAGATCTGCCGGGTGCTTCATGAGTTCTGCTTATAATGCCTTGCGCCATTAGTCATTGGATTTCGAGCCGCGCTTGCCGCATCGCTTATCGCGAGGAGACGGAGGGGCGGTGACGACCGGCGCAGCAAGAGCCGGTCAGAGCGCGCCTCCCCTAGAGGGGAGAATCCAGATGCCGCGCGATCCGTTCGACTACATCATTGTGGGGGCCGGCTCGGCGGGCTGCCTTTTGGCCAATCGGCTCAGCCGCGATCCGGCGAAACGCGTGCTGCTGCTCGAAGCCGGCAAGCGCGATAACCACCCGTGGATCCACATTCCCGTGGGCTATCTCTACTGCATCGGCAACCCGCGCACCGACTGGCTCTACCAGACCGCCCCCGAGGCCGGGCTGAACGGGCGGAGCTTGCGCTATCCGCGTGGCAAGGGGCTTGGCGGCTGCTCCTCGATCAACGGCATGATCTACATGCGGGGTCAGGCGCGCGATTACGACAACTGGGCCCGGCTCACCGGAGATGACGACTGGAGCTGGGAGAGGTCCCTGCCCGACTTCATGGCGCATGAGGACCACCACCGCCGCGATGGCGGCGCCGATCCCGAGACCGGGCACAACGGGCGGTTTTCGGACCTGCACGGGCATGGCGGGGAATGGCGGGTCGAGAAGCAGCGCCTGCGCTGGGACGTGCTGGAGGATTTCGCCACTGCCGCCACGCAGGCGGGCGTGCCGCGCACCGAGGATTTCAACACCGGCGACAACGCGGGCGTCGGCTATTTCGACGTGAACCAGAAGAACGGCTGGCGCTGGAACGCGGCCAAGGCTTTTTTGCGCCCTGCGAAATCGCGGCCCAACCTGGAAATCTGGACTGAAAGTCAGGTCGAGCGGCTGATCTTCGAGACCACGCCCCAAGGCGCCACGCGCTGCGCCGGCGCGGTCGTCCGGCGCGCCGGCGATGCGATGACGGTGCGCGCGCGCGGCGAGGTCATCCTCTCGGCGGGTGCGATCGGCTCGCCGCAGATCCTGCAGCTGTCGGGCGTGGGCCCCGCCGATCAGGCGAAGGCGCATGGCATCGAGGTGCTGCGCGACCTGCCCGGCGTGGGCGAGAACCTGCAGGATCATCTGCAGATCCGCGCCGTCTACAAGGTCAAGGACGCCAAGACGCTGAACACGCTGGCAGGCAACATCTTCGGCAAGGCGCGGATCGGCTTGGAGTACGCCCTTCGCCGCACCGGCCCGATGAGCATGTCGCCAAGCCAGCTCGGCGCCTTCACCCGATCCGACCCGCAGCGCCCGCATGCCAATCTCGAATACCACGTGCAGCCCCTGAGCCTCGACGCCTTCGGCGAGGATCTGCACGCCTTCCCGGCGATCACGGCCAGCGTGTGCAACCTCAACCCCACGAGCCGGGGCCGGGTGCGCATCCGCTCGAACCGCTTCGACGATGCGCCCGAAATCGCGCCGAACTACCTCGCCACCGACGAGGACCGCCACGTGGCGGCGCAGAGCCTGCGACAGGTGCGCGAGATCGTTTCGCAGCCAGCGATGGCGAAATACGAGCCCGAGGAATGGAAGCCCGGGCCCCAGTACCAGACCGACGAGGAACTCGCGCGGCTCGCGGGTGACATCGCCAACACGATCTTCCACCCCGTCGGCACCGCCAAGATGGGCCGTGAGGACGATCCCATGGCGGTGGTCGACACCCGGCTCAAGGTGCGCGGGATCGAGGCGCTCCGGGTGGTGGATGCGAGCGTCATGCCCGAGATCACCAGCGGCAACACCAGCGCGCCGGTGATGATGATCGCCGAAAAGGCCGCGCGCTGGATACTCGAAGAGGCGTGAGCCGCATCCGGGGAGGGATGCGCCACGACAATCGCCCGGATCCATATCCGGGCACATCCATGGGGGAGGAACCTATGCGACATTCGAACGAGGGCGACGACCGGCTGGACCTGCGGGTCTTTGTGCCGTCGCTGGCGGTGCTGGCCGGCGTCTGCCTGCCGCTGATCCTGTTTCCCGAGGCCGGACCGGCGGCGATCAGCGCGGCCTTCGCCTTCGCCACCGGCAATTTCGGCTGGCTCTACCTGCTGGCCGGGCTCGGTACGGTGCTGTTCCTGATCGGGCTGGCCATGAGCCGCTATGGCAATGTGCGTCTGGGCCGCCCCGACGAGCGGCCCGAGTTCTCCTATTTCAGCTGGATCGCAATGATCTTCTGCGGCGGCATCGGCATCGCCATCGTCAACTGGGCCTGGGTCGAGCCGATCTACTACATGCAGGGTCCGCCGTTTGGCGTGGCGCCGATGTCGGCCGAGGCCGCCGAATGGGCGCTGACCTACGGCCAGTTTCACTGGGGCCTGACGCCTTGGGCCTTCTATTGCCTGCCCGCCCTGCCCATCGCCTATTCGATGTATGTCCGCCGCCAGCCCGGCGTGCGGCTCTCGGTGGCGGCGCGCGGCATCTTGGGGCGGCATTCCGACGGCTGGATCGGCGTGGCGCTCGACGCGGTGGTGGTGTTCGGCGTGGTGGGCGGCGTTGGCACCTCGCTGGGCCTCGCGGTGCCGCTGGTCTCGCAGCTTGTAGGCGGGCTGTTCGGCGTCGCCCCCTCGCTCGGGCTCGACCTTGCGATCCTCGGCCTCTGGACCGTGATCTTCGGCGGCAGCGTCTGGTTCGGCCTGTCGCGCGGCATCCGGCTCCTGTCGGACGCCAACGTGGTGCTGGCCATCCTGCTCTTGGGCTTCACCTTTCTCGCCGGGCCGACGCTGTTCATGATCAACGGCAGGACCAACAGCCTCGGGCAGATGGCGACCAACTTCCTGACCATGAGCATGTGGACCGACCCGGTCACCGGATCGAGCTTCTCGCGCGACTGGACCGTGTTCTACTGGGCCTGGTGGATCGCCTATGCGCCGATGATGGGGCTCTTCGTGGCACGCATCTCGCGCGGCCGCACGATCCGCGAGCTGATCGTGGCCGAGCTGGTCTGGGGCTCTTTGGGCTGCTGGGTGTTCTTCGCGGTCTGGGGCGGCTACGCGCTCGACCTGCAGATCTCGGGCGCACTCGACGTGAGCGCCGTGCTGAGTGCCGAAGGCATCCCCGCCACCGTGCAGGCGATCCTTGGCACCCTGCCCTTCTCGGGTCTCGTGACGGCGGGTTTCGTGGCCCTGTGCTTCATCTTCCTTGCCACCACGCTCGACAGCGCGGCCTACGTGCTGGCGTCGGTCACCTCGCGCAGCCTCTCGGGCTATCAGGAGCCCAAGCGGTCTATCCGCATCGTCTGGGCGCTGATCCTGGCGCTGGTCGGCATCGCGCTGATCCAGCTTGGCGGGCTGAAACCGGTGCAGACCTCGACCATCGTGGTGGCGCTGCCGCTGATCCCGGTTCTGGGGCTTCTGACATGGTCGCTGATGCGCTGGCTTCGCGAGGATTTCGGCACCGACCCGCGCCGTGACCATCTCGTGATCGACACACCCGCCGAATAGCGGCGATCCTTCGAGGGCCGGCCATCGGTCGGCCCCATCCAACCCATTTCACCCGGAGGGAAGCGTCATGACCCGCGATCCGAATTCCAAGCTGCCCCTCGCCGGCGTCAAGGTCGTCGATTTCGGCCAGTACATCGCGGGCCCGGCCGTCGCGATGATCCTCGGCGATCTCGGCGCCACCGTGGTGCATATTGACCCGCCAGATGGCCCGCTCTGGCACAGCCCGGCTAACGCCACGCTGGGCCGGGGCAAACTCACCATCCGTCTTGACCTGAAGACCGATGAGGGGCTCGCACAGGCCCGCGCGCTGGCGGCCGAGGCCGACATCCTCGTCGAGAGCTTCCGCCCCGGCACCATGGCGCGGCTCGGGCTCGACCCCGAAGAGCTGTGCCGCGAGCATCCGGCGCTGATCGCCGTCTCGATCCCGGGCTTCGCCTCGAACGACGAGCTGCGCCGCGACTGGCGCGCCTATGAGAGCGTCATTGCCGCGACCTCGGGCGTCTTCACCGACATGGGCCTCAACCGTGTGCTGATGGGGATCAACCCGTCGTTCTCGCCGCTGCCGCTGGCTTCGGCCTATGGCACGATGCTCGCGGCCTCGGCCGTGGTTCTGGCGCTGCAGGCGCGCGAGCGCACGGGCCTCGGCGAGCGGATCGAGGTGCCGCTCGCGGCGGCGGTGATGGAGGGGCTGACCTATAATTCGATCCGCATCGAGAACCTGCCCGAGCGCTACAAGACCCAGCGCGAGCAGGAGATCGAGCGGCGCCGGATCGAGGGGCTGCCGATGAACCTCGGCTATGACGAACTTCAGGAGCTGCTCGACCCGTTCTACCGCAGCTACATGTGCAAGGACGGGCGGATGTTCTACGTCGTCTGCCCGAGCCACAAGAACCACGCCAAACGCTGCCTGCAGACGCTGGGCATCCATGACGAGCTGGTGGCCGAGGGGCTGGGCGAGGAGGAGGACACCTACAAGCCGGTCTCGGAATGGGCCTCGGACGTCTCGCTTGGCGTCTATCCCCTGCCCAAGCACTGGGCCGACCGGATCGCCGCGCGCATGAAGGAGGTCTTCATGACGCGTACCGCCAAGGAATGGGAAAAGATCTTCGGCAAGCGCCGCTTTCCCGGCGCGCCGCAGCGCTGGCTGCAGGAATGGATCAACGATGATCACGCCGAGACCGCCGGTCTGATGATCGAGGTCGAGGACCCTGAATACGGCACCATGACCCAGCCCGGCCCGATGGTCTGGCTGGAGGAGAGCGCCGAGGAGACGCTGACGCCCGCGCCGCGCCGCGAGGTCGATTTCGACACCGCGCTCTCGGCGCTGGCGGCGCTGCCCACCATCCTGCCCGCCCCAACCGATCCGGCCAATCGCGGCGGTTGGCTCGACGGCGTGCGCGTGCTCGATCTGTGCAACGTCATCGCCGGGCCGCATTCGGTCTCCTACCTCGCCCGCTTCGGCGCCGAGGTGATCAAGCTCGACCCCGCCAAGCCCTTCTACGATTGCTGGAATACGGTGATCTTCGGCCTGTCCCATATGCGCGGCAAACGCTCGGTGTTGGCCGATATCCGCAGCCCGGAGGGGCGCGAGGTGCTGGAGCGGCTGGTGAAATCGGTTGACGTCGTGGTCTGGAATGCGCCCGACAGCCAGATCAAGGCGATGGGCCTCGACGCGGCGGGCCTGCGCGCGATGAACCCCGACGCGGTGTTCTGCCAGCTCGACTGTTTCAGCGGACCGAGACGCGGACCGCGCACCGACTATGTCGGCTATGACGACCTCGTGCAGGCCGCGACCGGCATCATGCTGCGCTTCGGTGGTACGATGGAGACGCCCGAGGAGCACGCCCATGTTGGCACGATCGACGTGATGTGCGGCTTTGGCGGCGCGCTCGGCGTGGCGGCGGCGCTCTACCAGAAGGCGCGCACGGGCCGTGCCGGCCGCGCCCGCACCTCGCTCTCGGCGCTCAGCGGGCTGGCGCAGATGCCGTTCTGCTACGACTACCTCAAGCGCGGGCTGTTCAACGAGCCTTCGGGCCGCGAGGCCTTGGGCTTCGACGAGCTGTCGCGCTTCTACTATACCGCTGATGGTTTCCTGCTGCTGAGCGCCTACGAGGCCGACCTCGTGCGCTTCGAGACGGTCGAGGGGCTCAAGGGCTTTTCGCGCGTCCCAGCGGACAAGCGCGCCATCTTCCTCGCCGGCGCCTTCCTGCAGGCCAGCGCCGCCGACTGGGTCGAGCGGCTGCAGGAGGCCGATATCGGCGCCGCGGTCTGCGAAAACCTCGAAGGCATCCGCTCCTACAACAGCCGCCCCGCGGACGGCACACCGGGGCTCGACCAAGGCAGCTATTCCTTCTCGATCCATGCCGACCACCCGAGCGGCCACGAGGTGACCCAGCTCGACCCCTACGCCGTGCGCCCCGCGCGCAGCGCCGTGCGCGCCCTGCCCTGCGCCGAGAAATACGGCGCCTCGACCCGCGAGGTGCTGGGCGAGATGGGGTTCGGGACCGACGAGATCGAGCAGATGATCGAGACCGGCGCGATCAGCGACAGCTGGAGCCGGGAGTATCTGCCAAGTTAAACTGACAGGGGCGGGCCGATCCCGCCCCTGATCCATTCGAATTGACATTATCAAGACGATCAGTCTAAATGTAATCATGCCGGATGTTGTTCCCCTCAAAAAGCGCCGGGGCCGCCCCCCGAAATCGGGGCGCGAGGCCACGGAGACCCGCGCCGCGCTTCTGCGTACGGCGATGGAGATTGGCACCGAGAAGGGGTTTTCCGGTGTCGGGCTGGACGAAATGCTCAAGGCCGTCGGCGTCCCCAAGGGATCCTTCTACCACTGGTTCGACAGCAAAGAGGCCTTCGGCCTTGCTGTCATCGACACCTATGGGCGGTATTTCGCGGGCAAGCTGGACCGTCATTTCGGGAACGTCGAACTGACCCCGCGCCAGCGGCTGCAGGCCTTTTTCGACGATGCGCGGCGGGGCATGGCGCGACATGATTTCACGCGCGGTTGCCTCGTAGGCAATCTCGGGCAGGAGATCGCGCTGCTGCCGGGGTCGTTCCGGCAGGCGCTGATCGATACCTTCCTCGATTGGGAGGCCCGCACTGAGGCCTGCCTGCGCACGGGTGTCGAAGCGGGCGAGTTCCGCGCCGATCTCGACTGCGCCCGTCAGGCCAAGACCTTCTGGATCGGATGGGAGGGGGCAGTGCTGCGAGCCAAGCTTGAACGACAGGCCGCCCCACTCGACGCCTTCGCCACGACTTTCCTCCAACAGATCGAGGCTTGATAATGTCGCCAACGGAAGACACCGCGCTCTCCTCGCGTCATAATAGAGACGATCGGTCCAAAAGATCGGAGCGGTTCGACGGGCTACTGGTGTGTGATGACGGCAAGGGAGGCCGCGCCGTCTCGGTGGAGCGGCTGAGCGCAGACCAGCTGCCTGAGGGCGACGTTACGGTGCAGGTCGAATGGTCGTGCCTGAACTACAAGGACGCGCTCGGCATCACCGGGAGCGGGCCGATCCTGCGCCGCCTGCCCATGGTGCCCGGCGTCGATTTCGCCGGCACGGTGACCCAAAGTGCGTCGCCGGAGGTCGCGATCGGCGACCGGGTGATCCTGAACGGCTGGGGCGTGGGCGAAACGCGCTGGGGCGGTTTCGCGAAGCTGGCCCGTGTCGAGGGCGCATGGCTCACCCCCTGCCCTGCCGATATGAGCCCACGCGCGGCCATGAGCCTCGGGACGGCCGGCTACACGGCCATGCTGTGCGTGCAGGCCTTGCGCGACTGCGGCCTGACGCCCTCGGGCGGCCCGGTTCTCGTGACTGGCGCCAGCGGCGGCGTTGGATCAGTCGCCGTGCTCCTGCTCAAGGCGCTCGGCCACGAGGTAACGGCCGTGACCAGCCGCAGCACGGAGAAGCTCTATCTGCTCGACGAGCTCGGCGCCGACAGCGTGATCGGGCCCGACGACATCAATCCCGGCCGCCGCCCCTTCGGCAAGCCGCTCTGGAGCGGCGTGATCGATGTCTGCGGCGGTGACATCCTCACACAGGCCTGCGCGGCGACCCGATATGGCGGCACCGTGGCCGCCTGCGGGCTGGCGGCGGCGGCCGAGTTCAGTTCGAGTGTCATGCCCTTCATCCTGCGCGGCGTGGGGCTTTTGGGCATCGACAGCGTGATGCGACCTCAGGAGGACCGAATTCGCGCCTGGGAGGAGTTGGCCCTGCTCCTGCCGCAGGGCCTGACGGGTCCGATGACGCGGGAGATCGGCCTTCACGAGCTGACCTGCGCCAGCGAGGCGCTCTTGGACCGCCAGCTGCGCGGGCGGACCGTGGTGCGCCTCGATGCCTGAGCCACAAAGAAACCGGCCTCGGAACCGCACGCGGGAGGCGCGTGGACCGGGCGCATCAAGGGAGGAGACAGACATGGCAGCCACGGCTGAACGACCCCCAAAGAAGGGGCCGCTGGACGGCATCACCGTCCTCGATTTTTCACGGGTGCTGGCGGGGCCCTATTGCACCATGGTGCTTGCCGACATGGGCGCGCGGGTCATCAAGGTCGAGCGGTTTGGAACGGGCGACGACACCCGCGCCTTCGGCCCCTTCGTCGAGGATGAATCCGCCTATTTCATGTGCTTCAACCGCGGCAAGGAGAGCATCACGCTCGATGTCAAATCGCCGCGCGACCGCGACCTTCTGGAGCGGCTGCTCGACGAGGCCGACGTGCTGGTGGAAAATTTCCGCCCCGGCGTGATGGAGCGGTTGGGCTACGGGCCCGAGCGACTGGCCAAGACGCATCCGCATATCGTCTACGCCTCGGTCTCGGGTTTCGGTCACAGCGGGCCGTTCTCGGAACTCCCCGGCTACGACATGGTGGTGCAGGCGATGGGCGGCGTGATGAGCCTGACCGGCTGGCCCGATGGCCGCCCCGCCCGCGTCGGCACGAGCTTCGGCGATCTCGGCGCGGCGCTCTTCACCGTCATCGGTATCGTCTCGGCGCTGTATGGTCGCACTAGGGACGCGCAGGGCGCGCGGGTCGACATCGGCATGCTCGATTGCCAGGCGGCGCTGATGGAGACGGCGCTGGCCCGCTACGACGTGGAGGGCGTGGTGCCCACCCGTACCGGCGACAGTCACCCCTCGCTCGCGCCGTTTGAAAGCTTCGAGACCGAGGATGAGCGGCTCGTCATCGCGGCGGGCAACGACCAGCTGTTCCTGCTGATGGCGGACGCCATCGGCGCACCCCGCCTCGCGCTCGATCCGCGCTTCATCAGCAACGACCTGCGCTGCCGCAACCGCCCCGAGATGGTGGCGTCGATCGAGGCGGTGACCCGCACCCGACCGGCGGCGCACTGGATCGAATTGTTGAACGAGGCGGGCGTGCCCTGCGCCCCGATCAACACCATCGACCGGCTGCTCGACCATCCGCAGCTGCTTGCGCGCGACATGATCGTGCAGGTGCGCGGCCAAGGCGGCAGGACGCTGCGCACCGCCGGCAACCCGATCAAGATGACCGGCTACGAGGCGTTCGACCCGGCGGTGCCGCTGCGCGCCCCCGGTCTTGGCGAACACCGCGCCGCCATCCTGAACGAGTTAGGTCGCCTCAGCGGCGCCTACAGCCCGGCCGTCACATCGGAGCAGACCGATGCCGACCCGGCCGACGACACGAGATCGGCCGCCCCGCCCGTTCTGCGCGCCGTCGACACCGAAACCGCCAAGACCGCCTGAGGAGCCGAAGCCATGAGCACCAAGACCAAGACCGACCCCAAGATCGCCGCCACGGCGGACACCGCCGCCCCTGTCTCTGCCGATGAAACGACCATTCTTGTCGAACGGCGCGGCAATATCGGATTGATCACCCTGAACCGCCCCAAGGCGCTCAATGCGCTGAACCGTCAGCTCGCCGCCGAGACGGTCGCCGCGTTGCGCGACTTCGACGCCGACGAGCGCATCGGCGCGATCGTCCTGACCGGATCACCGCGCGCCTTCGCCGCCGGCGCCGACATCGAGGAGATGGCGACGGTTCGCTTCACCGACTTTTACATGGATGACTTTCTCGCCGCTTGGGACGGGCTGCGCGGCGTCTCCAAGCCCATCGTCGCGGCGGTGGCGGGCTATGCCTTGGGCGGCGGTTGCGAGCTTGCGCTGATGTGCGACATCGTCATCGCCTCGGAGGACGCCCAGTTCGGTCAGCCTGAGATCAAGCTCGGCATCCTGCCGGGTATCGGCGGATCGCAAAGGATCGCGCGCTCCGCCGGAAAGGCCCTCGCAATGGATCTCGTGCTGACCGGGCGCAACATGGACGCGCGCGAGGCCAAGGCCGCAGGGCTGGTATCGCGCGTGGTGCCGGCAGATCAGCTGCTGCACGAGGCGATCGAAACCGCGCATGTGATCGCGGGCTACAACGCGCCTTCGGTCAAGATGGCGAAGGAGGCGGTCAACCGCGCCTTCGAGACGCCGCTGGCCGAGGGGCTGCGCGCCGAGCGCCTGTTGTTTCAGGCCGCCTTCGCCACCGAGGGCCAGAAGGAGGGCATGGAGGCTTTCGTCGCCAAGCGGGCACCGGTGTTTCGCGGGCGCTGACACAAGCAGGGATGCGCGTCACCCGCGCCGCATCCCTGCCAGGATGGCGTGCCCCCTCCCGCACCAGTTCGAACCTGTGGGTTCGGTGGTCGCCCGTACAGTAGGGGCCGCGTGTTTCAACACGAGTTCCGACGGACGGTTACGCGCAGCCGAGAATGACAGATCAGATGAGTTCGTAGGCCTACCCAACTCCTGTCGCGTTCTCCTGCCATTCCCCTTCGAAATCGCGCGGCACCAGCAGGTTGTGCGGGTCCAGATCGGCCACGGCGCGCTTACCGCAGAGCGCCATGGTGAGTGCCCGGCAACTCAGCCTCGAAGGGCGGCATCGCGCAATTGACCAAGTCGCTCATCATCGCTTGGGCAAAGGAGGGTATCCGCGTCAACGCCATCGCGCCGGGCTGGATCCGCACGCCACTCACGGCAGCGCCGCAATCAGACCCGGACCGTGCCGTACCGATCTTGGCCCGTACGCCGCTGGGCAAATGGGGCGATGGAGCGAGCCCGAGAATCTGACGGGCCTACCGATGTTCCTCTGCACGCCGCTGTCCGGGTTCATGTCCGGCACGGGGGTGCCGGTCGATGGCGGCTATGCCATCGCGTAGCCAAGCGACCCTATGCCATCTGGCGGGGCACTGTACGTGGCGTTGCGCCCCTGCTCACCTCCGATAGATAGCTTCGAACCCGGATCCAGACTATGATCTCGGCTTCTCGAATTTTGGCTGGTCAAATTTTCTGAGGTGAAGAGATGCACATTATATCTTTGCTGGTTTCGACCGTCGGCATCGCACGACCGGGCTTTCGGCCAGTGCCCAAGGACCAAGCTTCGATTGCAACAAAGCGCAGACGGCTACTGAGCGAGCCATCTGTTCCTCCGGTGGGCTCTCTGCCTTGGAACCCGCCCGCGCGGGCGGTGAGGTCTATCGCATCACACACCGATCCGGGCCGCGGACCCTGGTCTGCGGTAGCGAGAGGACCGGCTACGTAAGTTTTTGGCAGCATGCGCTAGGTGAACTGGTGCTGAACGT
This sequence comes from Limimaricola cinnabarinus, assembly GCF_047631075.1. NCBI lineage: Bacteria > Pseudomonadati > Pseudomonadota > Alphaproteobacteria > Rhodobacterales > Paracoccaceae > Limimaricola > Limimaricola cinnabarinus. The sequence goes on along the minus strand of NZ_JBLHYX010000040.1, from coordinate 2,406 downwards.
ATTTTGGGACCGAGATGTCCCCCCAAACCACCCGAAGCAAGAGCCAACGCAGGCCTTACCGGATCGGTGTATCATGTCATTCTACGCGCGCTGAATGTCTACCAAACAGAACTGGCAGCTAGACTTGGCCCGGTTTCCCAAATTTTCCGAAAGACTGGCTGGCATTCGGCCCAGAGCATCGGTAATTGGGTTGCCTCACCGGCGAGGTTGAGCTCCCGTTAGGATCGAAAGATCCGAATGAAGGGAGTGACTGATGGATTACTATGCTGGACTGGACGTGTCGCTGCGCAGCTGCGCGCTGTGCATCGTCGACGAGAAGGGATCGGTCCGCCTCGAGCGTGAGCTGCCCTGTGAAATTGAAGCGATTGCCGGCGCCTTGGCGGATTTCCCCAATCCGGTGGCCAGGGTCGGTTTCGAAGCGGGGACGATGAGCCAGCACCTCTACTTCGGACTTCGGGACCGGGGTTTCGATGTCGTCTGCATGGAAGCGCGGCAGGTCAATGCGGCCCTCTCGGCCATGCGCAACAAGACGGATCGCAACGACGCGCGAGGCATCGCCCAGGTCCTGCGGACCGGCTGGTTCAGCCCGGTCCATATGAAGAGCCGGGAGTCGCACGGTGTCCGCGCCCTCCTGAGCACGCGGCGCGCGTTGCTCTCCAAGACCATCGACCTTGCAAACGAGGCCCGGGGGCTGCTGAAGATCTTCGGCATCCGCCTGCCGTCCAGCGTCAGCCACGGGCGCTTCGACGAGGTCGCACGCGGCCTGGTGGAGATGGACGAGGTCCTGGCCCATGCGATGCTGCCTTTGCTCGACGCCCGCCGGGCGCTCTACGACCAGTTCCTCGAACTGGACCGCAGGGTGAAGCGGGCGGCGAGCCGCGACGAGATCTGCCTGCGAATGATGACGGTGCCCGGGGTCGGGCCGATCGCGGCTCTGACGTTCAAGGCGGCGGTCGACGATCCGGCACGGTTCAGGAAGTCGCGGACCGTTGCCGCACACTTCGGATTGACGCCGAGGCGATATCAGTCCGGAGAAACAGACAACCCGGGCCGCATCTCGAAGGCTGGTGATCGCGACGTCCGATCGACGCTTTATGCGGCCGCCAATGCGCACCAAGGGCCGGCGCCGCGCTGTCGTCGCCGTGGCTCGCAAGCTTGCGGTCATCCTCCATCGCCTCTGGATCGATGGGACCCAGTTCCGTCCGACCGTCGAGGAGGCTGCAACATGATCTGACACCCTCTCGATGGACCGACGGGATCGTCCTCACCGGACGAGGTTCGTGGATGAAGCCGAAAATGTCTGCTGCGCCAACAAAGCGCGTCTCAAAGCAAGGCTCTCCACTGCCGATCCGACGAATGCTTGCAGCGGCGCTCGAGCGACCAGACTGCGAAGAGAAGCGTGACCCGGATGAGCGACATCGATCCCAGGATGCAAGGAAGAGGAGCTTGACCCACACGCCCAATTAGAGAAGCTGACCTTCGGCTGATCGCAAATGCCGCGGAGCGGCATTCGCAAAGCGGATCTCCACGCCTTGCGGCATCGGGCCGCGCAACCCCCAGGGACCCATTCAGAACAACCAGAGGCGCCGGCAGGACCGAACCAGCCGACGCCGAGGTCTTCAACCCTTGCCGTGGGCGAGGTCCGTGAGCTTCAGCACGTTGCGCTGGAACAGGAACAGCCCGCCACCAATGCTCAGCCCGATGAGATCGGTGACCAGCCCGGCATCGAGCATTCCGAGCGCCCCGCAGATCAGCAGTGCCCGTGCTATCCAGCCGATCCGGCCGAAGAACCAGCCGATGATCCCGGACGACAGCAGGTAGATGCCGAACAGCGCCGAGATCGTCACATGGATGGTGTCGAGCCAACCGCCCTGCATCAGCAGAGCGTCCGAGAAGAAGAACATGTAGGGCACCACGAAAGCCGCGAGGCCAATGCGGAAGCTCTCGACGCTGGTCTTCATCGGGTCCGACTGTGCAAGCGCCGCGCCAGCATAGGCGGCGAGCGCCACCGGCGGCGTGATCGCCGACATCACCGCGAAGTAGAAGATGAAGAAATGCGCGGTCAGCGGCTCCACCCCGAGGTTGATGAGGCTCGGCGCAATGACCGAGGCCGCCACCGCGTAGGCGGCGGTGGTGGGCATGCCCATGCCGAGGATGATCGCGACAATCATCGAAAACATCATTGCCAGAAGCTGCGATTGATCGGCGATTCCGAGAAGCAGCGCTGAGAAGCGCGTGCCGATGCCGGTCAGCGCGATGACCCCGACGATGATCCCGGACGCCGCGCAGACCGCGACGAGCTGGAGCACCATGCGCGCGCCGATGTCGAGTGCGTGAAAGAGCTGCTTCGGCCCCATGCGGTTCGGCGTGAGCCAGGACACCACGGCGGCGGTGATCATCGCCAGC
>NZ_JBLHYX010000039.1:0-16042 GCF_047631075.1 Limimaricola cinnabarinus | reverse complement strand
GGCTTCCTGCTCCTTGATCATCCCGATGATCTGCGCCTCAGTGAAGCGGCTCTTTCGCATCGTCTGCTCCTTTGCAATTGAGCAAACTCTACATCAGACTGAGGGATCTCGAGGGGGGCAGGTCAGCCGTCAGAACCACCACGTCCGTCTGGTCACCGCGCCATCCATTAGCCCACTCGAGGAAATTTTCGAGCAGGATGTTCACCTGGTCAGTGGAAGAAACCGAGAAAGAGGACGATGGCCGCTACGAGGAAAATCGTGCAGTTTGCCGCCGCAAGCTACGCAATCATCGCGGCCCGGATGTATTGTTTGAATTAGGAACTGAAGTGGCGATGGTAGGGGAATAGTCCCCGCGGCCGGACTGCTGCGAATGGCGCGCACCGGAAGTCGGCGCGCGCCCTCTGGTGTTAGGTAGTGACTTTCGAAGCAAGCAGGTCACCGAAGGCGGAACGGCGAATGCGCCAGGCTTTAGGATTCCAGGTCGTGATCATCCCCGTCGCCACCAGGTCCGGCCCATGGGTGATCAGGTCTGCGCCGGTCTCCTCGCGGATCAGGTCGTTGAGCGCTTCGTAATCGCCTGGGCGTTCGGTCTTCTCGACAAGGGACAAGGCCTTGCCGAGGCTACCGCGCGTGATGCTGTCGGGCACGCGCATCGAGGTCTTCCAGCCGGCGAACACGTCGGCATACTCGTTTTGCGGCCGGGCGAGTTGGGCGACCAACTTGATGGTTTCAGCCGGCACGCCACCGGTGGTCATGAGGATCTCGTCGCGCAGGTCGGATGTATCGATCTCGGTGTGATCGATATTGCTCAGATGGACGCGCAGCATCTCGGCACCCCAGGGCGAGAGAAACTCGGTCTGCTCTTCGCGGCGGTTTGCAAGCGCACGCATCTCTGCATCGGCGGCGTCGAGAAGCAGGATCGGCCGGACCTGCCCATCAAGAACACTCGGCTGGCGTTCGAGCCATGCCAGTTCCTCGTTCGCCTCTGCGGCCGATGCCGGCCTGTGGACAATGACCCTCGGGCGGGCATCTGCCTTACGGATGCCGTCGAAGATCGGCCGCAGGTCGCGACGACCCTCGGTGACGAGGATCTCGGGGTTGGATTTGCCAAGTCCCGGCAACTGGCTGATCGCAGCAATGCGCTTGAGCGCAGCGCCCACCTTGTTGAGACCGAGCACATCGAGACCGCAGACGATCTGCGTCGGCGCACTGACCCGGTCGAGAAGTCGCTCGATCTGGAAGTCGGTGAGCGGCGAATAGGGCAGATCGAGATCGGCAGCGGAAATGGATTTGCCCGGCGGGGCATAGCGACGACGGTGGGTTGTTCGGTCGTAAGAGACCGCGGGCTCCCTTTCCATGATCTGGGAGAGCGCCGTCTCGATATCCTCGCGGCTTCCGAGCATCGCAGCGACCTGGCGCGTGCGAAGACAATAGGTGAACCGGTTGGTGCCGGGGATCGGAACGCGACCCAGGACGCCGAGGTCGAAGAGCTCGTCCAAAAGCGCATCGAAGGCAGCCGGAGAGGGGCGCATGGCGTTCTTGGGCCAGAAGATGGTGGCATGGTCCAGAAGATCGCTCGCGCGGAAGCCGGACACGAGCGCCTGGTGCTCGTAGCCTTCGGCATTCAACCAGCCGAGCGTGTAGGCCACGGTGGCATAGCGAGAGTCGAGATCCAGCGTGTAGTGGAACTTGTCGCGGATGGTGCTTTCGATCTTCGAGAAGCCGCGATGTGCAAAAAGCTTGGAGGTCGGGATCGTCCAGAGCGGTCCATCTTCGGGCAGGCGGTAGGTCTTGCCGCTGCCGGCGCCATGCAGCGTGCTGAGAAGGCCGCGGGCATACTCCTGCACGAGGCTCGGATAATAGTTCGCCCAGGCAAGGATCTCTTCGACAGCCTCGATGGATTCGAACCTGAAGCCCGCCGCACGCATCGGCGCAATGATGAGGTCGTGTGCCGCGCGCTTGTCGTCCTCGCTCTGGTTCAGCGGGCCGATACAGTTGCCCTGGCCCAGATGCGCCAGCGGCGAGTTCGGCTGGCGGTGCATCCGGCGCACATTGTGAAGACCGGCAAAGACGACCTTGAAGGCGCGCCCGGTGTCTTCCATCAGCGCCTTGAGGCGGCTGAGTTGCGGATAGTCCGCCTTGGTTTCTGCATCCATGAAGTTGTCCGTCTCATCGAAGAGGCAGACGATCTGGCCGCCGGGGTGATGATTGAGCCATCCCCGGATTTCCTGGGTGATCGTATCCGGATCGCGGCTCCCCTCGCGCACCACGCCCTCGGGCGCGAGCATCTGCACGAGATTATCCCAGATCTTGGAGGTGTCGTCGGATTTGCCAAGTGTCTTCACATCCTGACGGACCACGATCCGGTTTTCCTGGGGCGCATGGCGCGTCCGGGCAATGTGATTGAGCAAAGCCGATTTGCCCAACTGCCGGCCGCCATAGACGAGACAGCCCTGGGAACTCCGCTCCATGATCGAGCGAATTTCGGCTTCGCGCCCGAAGAACATCTCGGGCGGCAGCTGTCCCGCGTCCGTGATGTAGGGCTCGACGCGGCCATAGGGCAGGCCGCACTCGAAGATGGTGCGTGCGCGGGTTTCGCGACGGGTGGCTGCGAAGGCCACCAGAGCCTCGTCGATCAGGACGGCCGGAATGGCGGTCGCGCGCAGACGCTCGGCGAAGTCGCGCCGCTTGGCCATGTCGGCAACGCCGGAGAGCACCAAAATGGTCGGCACTTCGGGGTCGAGGGCCTTGTGGACTGCCTCGGGCAGGGTGTCAGGCCCGATCAGGAAGACCGCATAGCCGCTCGTCGCGTTGGAGCCGAAGATCGGAGGCAGGAACCACCCCGAGCTGCTCAGATCGCCGCTTTCCAGCTTGCCTGCCATGGTCATGCGCCAAGACTTGGTGCGACCAAGTCCGGCAATGCCGTTGATGCGCACATCTTCGAAGCCGATTTCTTCGAAGAAGGCCCGGATCTTGGCAGCCGCGGGCTTGCCCTTGGGAAGGGCCGAGCAGAGATCGAGGTAGAGCCCGATGAAATCGAGCGCGGCGGCGCGCCGGCTCTCGTCTGTGGCAAGAATTCCTTCCGCGCCCAGAGCTTTTTCATAGCCCGAAAGCGAGGATGGCCAGTCGGCGTCGCCTGCGGCGGTTACGAAACCCGGCGTGAAGTCGGCAATGACGCCTTCGAGCTCGGCTTCGAAAGTGGCTGACGAGCGGCCATCGCGCAGCTGGGCGATGCGATCCTCGGCAGCTTCGAGGGTAAGCTCGTCGATGGTCTCGATCAGCGCATCGGCATCCTCGCCGTTCTGCTCGTTGCGATACCTGCGGATGCGGCCGACTTGATCCTTGCGGATATGCGCCTCGATGTCGCGCGCGACGGCGTCGAGTTCGGCGGCATAGATCGGGATGTCGTCAAGGTCGTCGAGCCCGGTGCCGTCATGAACGACATTCAGGCGTTCCAGCGCACTGTCGCACCAGCTGAGGCGCCGGGCGATTTCCTCCTGATGGTCGTAATCGACCTTGGCGAGGAGTTTCATGCGCCGCTGCCTGGACTGGATGCTCTCGATCCAGGTTCCGGTGAAGCGTGCAATCTGGACCTCGAGTTCGTTGCCCGCATCCAGATCATGGCGCGTGGTCAGGCGGTGGGCGATTTCGAACGCCCCTTGTGTCCTCGCTTGTTCGAGGGCCTGTTCCGGGCTCGGGATGCTCGAGGTGGAAAAGAGATCCACCAGCGGCTCCAGCATGGCAGCGGCATCGGCCGCCGTGCGGCGCGCAGCTTCGGGCAGAAGGTCGCGCTCTGCCAGCAGCGCATCCTCGATCGTGGCGAAGCTGCCTGTATCCGACCCCTGAAGCGCATTCATCGCCTCATCGATCTGACCAGAAAGCCAGTGCGCGACCGCTTCCTGAAGCGGAGACAGGCCGGGCTTGTTGGCGAGGGCGTCGCGCGCCTTGCTCAGGCGGGAATGCAAGCTGGCCACGGTGGCGCCAAGGCGTTCTTCGGACCGTTGCGAACCGGTGTTGTCGCGCGCGATCGCGGCGAGCCATGCCGACAGCATGCCCAGCGCTTCGTCGAAGTGGCGCTGAAGATACTCGACGCCTTTCGAGTGTAGCCGTGCCGAGGGGCGGCTCGTGGTCGCGGCATACTCGACCGCCAGAGTCTCGATGTCGGCGCTCGAGGAGAGTCCGTCGAGCGCGGCTTGCACCTTGTGGCGCGCATCGCTGCGCTCTTCCTTGATGGCAGCGAGTGCGGCGCCGACCAGCCCTGCCTCGGAGACGAGGTGATGCATGAAGGCCGTCGCGAAGCTCCAGCGGGAGCTCTTGCGTGCAGTGGTCGAGACCCATTCCTCCAGCCGGTCCGCGATGCGCTCGCGCTGCGGGGTCATGGGGGCGCCTGAAAGCCGTGCCAGGGTGTCCGCACTGGGCGGGAAGTCGAAATCGAGACTGGCAATAGCCGCCCCGATTTCGTTGAGATGCGGCCCCAAGGCGCCGCGGGCGAGGTCCGGCATCACGGACCTCAGGCTGAAGCTTTGCTGAAGGATGGCCGGGCGCAGGAGTGCGCCGAACAGCATGTTGGCGCCGACATCGCTCTTTACGGCCGAGGTGGCGCGGTTGGCGATGGTCAGAAAGCGCTGGGTGTCGGGGCCGTAATCGCCATGCGGCGCGCGCGATGCCGCGGCCGCGCGCAGGGCGGCAGCCTCGATGGGCCAGCGATGACGGTGAGCCTCGAGCGCATCGGCGGCGTCCGCGGCAAGCCCGATCAGACCTCGATTGATGAGTTCGGGCAGGATGCGGCTTTCGAGCGGCGGCTCGACATAGGGTTCTTCCTCCGGCTCGGGTTCGGGCGTGGTGGCCGCGTCGAGGGCGGCCATGTCCTCATCGCTGATATCGACCGGGTCCTCGGTCGACGCCTCCGTCGGTTCGGGATCACTTTCCTCAAGGGGTTCGGAGTCGCCATCGACGGCATTCGTCTCTGCGACGGCTGCCTCGTCCTGAGCTTCGGCCTTGGCTTCGTCCTCATCGGCCGAGGCGTCGATCGCGGTCTGGCTTGGCTCGTCATCCAGTTTCAGGTCCTCAGGATGGTGCTCGGGGATCTCCGAAATCTCGCGATCGGGTTCGTCGCCCCCAGTAGCATCATCTTGCGGATCGTCGAAGTCCTCCTCCGGAAGATCCTCTTCGATCTCGGGGTTGGGAAGATCGGGAAGCAATTCCTCGAAGGCGTTCTGATCCCTGACCAGAATGGCGTCGCGAATGAGTTCGATCTGCGCATGCATCTCGGCCACCCGAGACGTTTTCGCCTCGATCGCTTCCGCCTCCTCGGCGAGCAGGCGCAGTTGATCGTAGCGGCGCGCCTTGGTCGCCTCCGCAATCAAATCGTCCAACTCGGCGCTGCGGGCCTCAGCCTTGGCCATCTCTTCGACGGTGTGAGCCGTCTCATGCAGGAGGGCCTTCACCCTTGGGTCGCAGAACATCTCGACGGCGCCTTCGTCGAGATCGTCATCGGAGATATCTACCCCCACCTTGATCAGAAGATCACGGATCATGTCGACATCTGCACGGTCGCGCAGTTCCGCCATCTCAAAGGCTATGTCGGCAAAATTGGAGATGGTCCTGTAATCTTCAGGTTTGCTGTCCTCGTCGATCTCGCTGGTCAGCCTGAAAAGGATATCCCGGACCTTGGCGAAATGCTCGGCGCAGATCGGAAGAGAGTTTTTCCTGGAGGATTCCGTCTCGGCTTTGAGGAGACGGATCGAGAGGGACCAGTCACCATCCTCCTCGGCATCCTTGATGGCCATACCGAGAAGCTCCGCGGGAGAAAGGTTGCCGATGCTCATCTCGTAGACGGATGACAACAAGGGATCTGGCAGCTTTTCCGTAAAGCGAAAGTAATGATCGATGGAGTATTCGCAGAAGGCGCCGACCCACAGATCCACCGGTGACGGGTCCATGCTTACCAGCTCATGAAGCCGCTCCTGGATCTGGTCATTGCTCTTGAACCGCAGCTTGGAGAGCAGCAGCTTGCTGATCGTGCGCCCAAGCGTTCTGCGATAGGCTTTCTGAGCGGCAAACTTGCCACGCATGGCGCTTGAGCGGTTCTGGACGACCTCGACTTCGAGGGTCGGAATGACCCAAGGGTGCGTCTCGACGACGTCGAGAAGGGCGTCATAGAAGGCTACGTGGTTCTTGGGGTCGAAACCTTCAACGCGCTCTGCCAGCTTCAGCCGCTCGGAAAGAAAACGGATGTCGCGCTGGGAGAGGTGGCCCGCATCAGCCAGAAACTTGGCCGCCTCGGGCGCGAGTTCTCTGAGCGGGAATTTGTGCAGCTCGTCGGGGTCCCTGTAGTCCTCGGTCCAGCTGGCATATTTGACCTGGAGCGGATGCAGGCCGTCTTCATCAAGAGCGGCATCGCCGTAAGAGGGTGTCTGACCGACGACATGCCGGATGACAGGGAAGGGGGTGGACTTGTTCTCGTCGAGCATCGGATTTCCTTTGTTCATCGCTTCCCTCATGCAGCCCATTTCGGGTCGATCCGAGTGCCGGCATCGAGCAGGATCGTCTCGATCCATGCGAGCGCCGGGCGCCGTTCGAAATCGGACCAGTAGCGTTGGTTGGAATAGTCGTTGAGACAGCGTGTGCAGCTCGTCAGGCAGTCGGGATTGCGGCAGGCGAGAATGTTGCGCGCCGCCATCAGGAGGTCGAAGGCTCGGAAGCCGTCCTCCTGCGTAAGGCGGGTTGCATATCCAGCGCCTCCCGACACCGAGTCGTAGAGCACGACCACGGGGTAGCCATCGAGATGCTGCCCCAGCGCGCGCAGGTCGCGCGGATCTGTCTCGAGCAGTTCCGCCGCACCGAGCCGGAGCGCTTCCTGGAGCGTGCGGCTCAATCCGAGAGAATACTCGATGTGGCCTCCATTCGGGTCGCGAGGCAGGCCCTTGAATAGCAGCGCTCGAACATCGGTCTCGAAGACATGGGCCAGATCGACGGGGTAGGACGGCTGCTCTGGATCGAATTGGCACGCATGACCGGTCCGCGGATTCTCATGCGGTTCGAGAAAGACCTGCTGTTGCCAGGCCTTGTCGGGACCATGGCCGCGAGCGGGAACTGCGTGCTCGCAGCGTCGGCACCAGGCAAAGCCTCCTCCAAGCTTGCCGCGATTGACGGTGATGATCCGACCGAGTTCGGGATCAGGACGGTTCGAACCCGGGGCATGGAATGTCAGGATGCCCGGCAGATCCGTTTCCCGGTAGGCCGAGAACGGCGCCTCGGTGAGCAGCAGCGCTTCGTCGGTCACGGTCGGGCGGATGCGGCTTGCCCCGGGATCGCGGCCCTCGCCATCCTGCGCGGAGGTCAGAAAGCCATGCGGTCGGATGAAGTCTCGCGTGCTGGCATGGCGGGGGAAGGGATGGCCGCATTGCTCGCAATCCGCCGCCGGCTGCTGCTGAGGCGCGGTGATCTGCGGAGACTTGCAGGCTTCGCAGATGCGATACCGCGCCTTCTCAATAAAGGCGTCGTCGCCAGTGAACTTGGACCGCTTGGAAATGCCTGCACTGGTCCAGACCCGGCCACCCGCCACGACCTCGGACCCCGGGGCATATTCCGAGATCCCGATCGCCCCGTCTCGATCAAGCTCAAGAAGGGCGGTGTCGGCGCGTTGGTCGCTTTGGTTGATGACTTCGAGGGAGACCGAATGCACCGGGAAGGAGTAGGTCGGAATGACTGCCCGCCGCGACAGCTGATCGACGAGGAATTGGCCGAGATAGAGCTTCTGCTGGGTGCGCAGGGCGCCGGCCACCCGGTCGATCTTCTGGATGGCGGCGGACTCCGTGAGGTCCAGCTGCCGTCGCTTTTCCTCGAGATCGAGGATCGCATCCTGCATCAGGCTCCAACGCCCGAAAATGGAGTCGGCGAATGCGCCCATGCGCTGTTGCATGGCGCGGCGCAGGCCCTCTTCGTCGAGAGCAATGCTTCGCAGCGCCTCCGGAAGTCGATCGCCAAGGCGGGCAGCGGTGCGCACCGCATCGTCGGCGTTCTCGAGCCAGTGGGAGAAATCCGCGTTGAAATCGGCACGCGCTTCGTCGGTGAGGGCGGTGGCGAAGATGTCCTTGATGCGCGGCGCCCCGGGTCGGTCATAGGCAGCCAGGCGATGATCGAGGTAGCGCGCAAGCAACATCGAAAGCTGGTGGCGCTGGAAGAAGCCAGCGTTGTCGAGGCTCAGGTAGGGGACGATGGGCTTGGCTGCGAGGTAATCGTTGAACTCCTCGAAAGCTGCACGGTCGAAGCGCCCGGAGCGTGCTGTGGTCAGGACAATCGGGGCGACCTGGGCCCGCCGACCGGCCCGGCCGGCGCGCTGCTGGTAGTTGGCAATGGAGGGAGGGACGTTCTTGCACAGGACCGCTTCGAGATCGCCGAGATCGACGCCCATTTCCATAGTCGTGGTGCAGGACAGAACATTGACCTCGCCGGACTTGAACTTCTCCTCGATATCGGAACGCACTTCGCCGGCAATGGCCGCCGTGTGCTCGCGCGCGATGCCCATCTGCGGGCGCTCGTTGTAGCGTGCCACATAGTGGTTGCGCGTGGAGAGGGTGGCTCGATCTTCTGCCGGGACCTCCCGGAGGCTGCCGGTGCATCCCATCGACTGGCATACGCCCGCTGTATCGAACTGGGTCCGTCCCCCGCATCGGTTGCACTGGTAGAGGTGGATCTCGTGTCCCGGGACGACGAGGAAGTTCTGATCGAGTTTGAGGGCGCGCCCAACCCCGTGCTTCTCCGTCATGGTCGAGGTGGATTCGAAACCGCGCCAGAAATGCACGAGAATGTCCTGCGCGCCGAGGTCGTTGAGTTCTGTGCCGGTGGCTTGCGCCATTTTCTTAAGAAGGGCGGTGAAGCGGTTCTGAAAGTTCGATGCGGGGATCAGTGCGAGAGCGAGCTTGGCATGGGGATTCTTCTGGCGAGTGATGCAGCGGTTGCGCTGGGCGGCGATCCGGGTCCAGATCGATTCATCCTCGAGATCGATCATACCCGAGCCCTGCTCTCCGATCGCTCGATGCTCCCGAATCATCTTGAGCAGGTAGCGGGTGTAGGCCTCGGCATAGGGCTGCATGGGCGTGGGCATCTTCGCACGCACGGCGCGCACCATCCGGTCGATCTGGGCGTAGTCGATCCCGATGAGGCCGAAGCCCTCGAGGCTCAGGCGTCCGCGCCCGAAGACGGTGAGTTCGGCGGCGAGGAGGGCCTTGAGGCGCACCTGCTGGTTCTGGCCGGTCTCCAGCACCGGCGCGACGCCGGGCTTGTAGAGCCTCAGCCCATCGACCTTGAGTTCGCGCTCCACGGCGCCGACAAGATTGTCGATGTCGATCCGTCCGCCACCATTCACGGCGCGCAACATCGCGGCACGGACAGCCTGCTCACGCGATGTCCGCTCGAAGAACGGCGCGAAGAAAGCGGCGTCCTGTCGGTTGTCGGAAAAGACGAGCAGGTTGCGCCCGGCCAAGGGGGGATTGAGGCCGCTGTCGTTCTTCGGCAGGGCCTCGAGGAGTGTTTGCGCGGCTACTGCCGCGAGGGCTTCGTCGCCGGGGCGGACGGTGGTGACCGGCTCGAGATAACGCGTCGAGAGATGGTTGCAGGCCACGCAGCGCTTGAGGTATCGCCCACCGCCTTCGGGATCGTCCTCCAAAGGCACATCCTCAACGGCCACGGAGCCCGCCGCTTCATGTTCGAGCGGCTCGCCGGTGAGCGGATTGAAGTAGAGAAGATGAGGCGGCTCGGCCTCCTCGGCCTCGATCTCGTTTTCGGCGGCCATCCCGCCCGGAACCAGCCGCAACAGGTGACGAGGTCCCGCGCCTTGCGCAGGCTCGAAACCGACAGGGCCCTGCCATGCCTCGACATAGGGCTCGCCGCAGTTGCGGCAGACGAACAATTCGAAAGCGGGCCGATCATCCGAGGCGCGCTCGGCGCCGATGACCACCTCTGCCAGATTTTCCTCGCGGCTGGCGTCGAGCGCGATGCTGACGCGGTCCGGCGAACGGGAGATAAGATGGTAGCGGGCGGGCAGGAGCGGGAAGACGGTCGCATCCTCGCTGGTCGCCAATACCCCGATTGCGATCAGCCCCGTGAGGGCGGGAATGGCATCACTGCCGGCGTCAGGAAAGACCTCGCGGGCAAGCGTCTCGATCGGGACGGCATCGCCCTGGAGGCGATGGGCGATGATGCCGATTTCCTCGAAGCTGCCGAGCTTCTCGATCAAGGCATCGCCCAGCGGCTTGTCCTCGGCCACCGTAAGCTCCTCGAAAGCCGAGATTTCGGCTTCGAAGTTCCAGTCCGCGGACGTCATGGGGGTGTTGTTCTGAACCGCGGCCCGGGCGCTGGCAGCAAGCGCGCCGGCTTCACGCCAGCGCTGGGGTGACAACCCGCTCGGCTTCGGGCTTGCCGACAGGCTGGGGTGGGCCTTCTTGCGCGAAGTGATGACGGCATCTGCGCCCGAGAAAGGCTCTCCGAAAAGACGTGAAGCGAAATCGGCCAACTCTCCCTTGCGCGCGGGGTCGAGCGATGCCGATGTCCCGATGCATCGCAGATTCCCGTCCGGAATGCCCAGATGCGCCTTGAGGCGGCGCAGCAGGAAGGAGACCTCGATGGCCTGGGCGCCTGCATAGGTGTGGATCTCGTCGAGAACGATGGCCTGAAGATCGGCTCGCGAAAGCAGGGGTCGGTTCGTCGGTAGAAGCAGGATATGCTCAAGCATCGCATAGTTGGTGATCAGGATATGCGGCGGCGTCGAACGCATTTCCGAGCGCGAGAGCAGCCAGTTGTCCGGGACATCCGCATCATCACCGAAGGCCTCGATGAAGCTTGGCGTCGACCGCAGCTTGGAGACCTCCTGCTCACGCGTCGCGCGCGATTTGACCTGCCCGGTATAGCGACCAAGCGTGATGCCGGGATTCCCGAGGTCGCGAAACAGCAACGAGGCGATCCGGTGCAGCTGGTCGTTGGCGAGTGCGTTGAGCGGATAGACGAGAATGGCCCGCACGCCTGGTCGTTGAAGATCGCCCTGGGCGAGGATCGAGTTGATGAGGGGATAGAGGAAGCTCTCGGTCTTGCCCGAGCCTGTTCCGGTTGCGACGAGGAAGTTCTCGTCGCGCAGAAGCGCGGCCTCCTGATGTGCATGCAGAGGCCTGTTCCAGACGGGTGAGGCATTGGCTTCGAAGCGACGCCAGGCCGGATCGAGCACGCCGTCGGCGCAAAGCTGGGACATGGGTCGGCCCTTCTCGAAGTCGGGCAGCATCTCGACATAGGGGCCCTTCACGAAGGTCAGGTCGCCAATCCGCGCCCGAAGCTCCTCGGCCAGGCGCGGGGCGCGGATCTCGTTGATCGGAGAGGATGTCGACACGAAGCGGCTCAGCGTATCGTTGAGATGGGTGCGGAAGCTGTTGGGGTCGAGATCGGTCATTGATCATCCTTCCTGACTTGGACGGCGCGCATCCAGAGCGCCCGGAAATATACGAAAACTTCGATCCCGGCCCTGAGCATGAGGGTCAGACATTCACCAAGCTCCGCGCGCGGCAGGCCGGTGCGGAAAACGAGGTCGTCGATATGAGTCGAGGCGCGGCCCAGGGCGCAAGCGCGGGCAAAGCGTTCGATTGCGGCGGCGATCCGGGCCGGGCGATTGTCTCCACCGCCGCCGGCGTCAAAGGCGCGCAAGGCCTCGATATCGCCCGTCCAGCTTGAGCAAATGCAAGCACAGGCCATGCCGTGGCGATCCTCCGACAAAAGGAGCTTGAGATCGCTCTCCTTGAGCCGGAACCGAAGCGCCCCGAAGGCGCTGGCAAGGGTAGGGCCGCACAGCGCATCCGGCAGGTCGTCCTCGCCCCCAAGTCTCTCGAGCCATGAGGCCAGTGGAACATCTCCATCGGGGTCTGGAAGAGTCTTCGCGGCGCCGAGATCGGAGGTTCTGGAGAGGGCGGATAGGCCGCATCCATCAGGCAGACCCTGAAAGGCGTGCGGCGAAGCCTCGAAAATCCAAGGGGCAATCCCTGCGAGATCGTGGCGCGGCGTGGCGCCGGGACAGGTTGCCGCGAGCGCCGGCTTGATCGCCCCCACGAGGCGACGCTCACCCAGCCGCGCCATCGCTTCGAAGTAGGCATGGTTGAGGCTGCGCGCGTGCTGGTCCTCCAGATGGGCGGAGACAGGCTCGGCCGCGAGCTTCGCCAGGGCGCCGAGCGATCTGCCGTCGGGGTCAGCCAAGGGGAGTCCGAGGCCTGCTGAAATGGGCGTGCCACGCCCATCCTTCAGCGGCTGAAAGCCCGGCCGATCGGCATGGCGTGTCCACAACGACATTCGAGCCGGGTGTGGAAAGGATTTCTTGTCGACCCGGATGGTAAGTCGCCCGCTGTCGATATCCTGGTCGGCCTCAATACCCGGCAGGGAGCCGAGATCCGCAAGGTGGCGCCCGAATGTGTAGTCCCCCTGTTGTGCCGGGTCCTGCAAAGCATCGATCTGGACACGGAGGGCATCGCAGCGTTGCTGAGGCAGGAAGGTCAGGACCAGAGCCGCGTCGTCTTCCTCGAGCTTTAGCTCGGCCGGATCATCACGGCGTTCGATACGTGCGAATACTTCCATGCGGCCGTCGCTGCGGCGCAAGGCGATCCGGTCGTCGGCCTGCTCGGGAGCTTCCAGCATCTCCGGCGTGATTTCGAACCGCGAGCGCGCGAAGAAGGGCCTGCGCAGCACGCGACCCAGCACCAAAAGGTCGGCATCGCGATCGGCGCTTTGCAAGATCAGAGCATCATGGCGAGCCTCATGCCCAAGAAAGATCCGCGCGCCGCGCGGAACGACGACCTTGTCCTGCCGCGCCAGACGGTGGTGATGAAGCACCTCGGCGCCCGTGCGCAGCACGAACTCATGCGTTTCATCGCCGAATGACAGGCCGAGGATCGGTGCGTCGATATCGGCGGCAAGGTCGACTTCAAGGCGGTCGCCCGACGCCCGCAGCCCTGCACTGCGCGCCGGGTCGAAGTTTGACGGTCGGGGCAGGTCCAGCAGCGCGCCTGACGGCAGGCGCAGCCCAGGCCAGAGCCAGCTTGAAACCGATAGCTCCGCGCGCGCTTCGAAATCCCCCGCGGCCCCGGGGGCGAGGATCTCAAAGACAGCCTTGCAAGGCGCTGCATTGGCGGAAAATCCGAAACTCTCGAGGGGAATGTTTGCCGTGCCGTCGCTGGCAATGGTCAGATTGGTGAACTTGGTCGTGTCTCCAAGACGGGCGCGCACGATGCGGTTGCGCCCGCCGATTTCGGGATCGAGCTTGACGACCAAGGCCCCATCCCCGGTGATCAGGGCGCGGCTTCCGGCGTGACCGATGGCACGGGCATCCAGCCAGATTGCGGTTTCCTTCGGGGTGATGATGGATATCTCTTCCCCGCCCGAGAAGGTCAGCGCTTCGCCGGTGGTGATCCATGCAACGCGGCAGGAGGGATCGGAAGCCGGCATCGACGGCCCGAAGGAGGGGGTCTCGAAGTCCTGCCGGGAGAGGATCACCAACCTGCTGGCGGCAACCTCGATAACGCCTGCGGTGATATCTGTGCGAGAGAGCAAGGCGCCGCTATCCGCATCGAAGATCAGGACCTGGTCCTTCTTGGGGCCAAAGGGGACATCGCGTTCGGTCGGGCCGCAGCGCCAAGGCAGCGCGTCAGGCCAGGGGGCATCAAGGACAAGGCGCGACCCGCCCTTGATCTGGACCGGGAATGCACCTGCCTTGATGAACTGAACCTGCGAGGATCGCTCGGCCTCGACAGCCAGCCTGTCGCCCGACCAGTAGAGCTGCGGCGGCCCAGTAAGATCCGAGCGCTTCCGACCATAGCGCGCGGCTGCGTGATCATACGCCTCAAAGAGAGCAGCCTCGTTGTCGTTCAGCGGCTCGGAGCCCTTCCGCCATGCCTCGAAGCGGCGGGCGCAGTGGGCTGACCGGTCGAAGTCGATCGTCTTGTGCAGTCGGGCGTAGCTGGGGCAGCGCTGGCGCACGGCGCGGCGCTGCCAATCGCGCGCTGACGGCGTATCTTCGATCGCGGGCGGCCCCAATGCGAGGGCGGTGGCGACGAAGGCGTCGGCGATTTCGCCATGTCGGGACCGAGGCGGCCCCAGAGGAACGAAGAAAAGCGCATTTGGGTCGTTCCCGGCAACTGGGAGGCCAACCTTGCGCGCCGCGGTTCTGTATCCGTGCTTGAGATCGTCGCGCTCATATTGCTCGTCGAGGCTCTCATTCACGAAGTGCGTAATATGGAGATAGACATCCTTGGTGCTGGCTCCGTAGTTGCGTGCAAGAGGCGTCAGCACAGCCCATACCGCCAGCGTGGGGCAGCGCAGGAACAGCACGGACAGGGGCAGGCGCGTAACCACATCCTCTGCCTGCTTGCGCAGTTCGGCCCCGATCGGGGCATCCACGATGAAGGGAGTGGATTTCGCGCCCGTCCATGCGGCACGAAATCCTGTTTCGATCTCGTTCAGCGCCTCGGGAGAAACACTCGTCGTGACGCTCATGCAAGTCTCTTTTTTTCCAATTCAGGAACAGCAGCACCCACTTTGATATTCAAACTTGGCCAAAGCATGAAAATACGAAGCGGAAGAATGGATTATCGAATAGTGCTACCCTTCACCGCAGAGTTTTTGCGATTGCGACGCCCATTTCAAGGGCCAACCACCGGTTGAAGCTGCAAAAGGCAGGCAAGACACATTGCCGCCCTCTGGTCGCTGGCGGCATCGGTCTCTCAACCCGTTTCCGAGGAGTGGATCGCAGCACCATCTCCCGTCCGAGCCTCGTTGGTGCAGTAGCCAGTGCAGCTATAGGACAAAGGCAACAGCCAAGCATGCAAGCGGGACCACGAAGTCATATGCCGTCAGTGGCAGCGATTTCCTACGTGCGGGTGGAGAGCCTCGTTCGCCTTCGCCGCCTGACCTGATGCTGTGGACGGCCTCTGCACCACCGTAGCGTGCGATGATTTGGCCCTTGAGCCATGTGTGGACGGCCTCTGCGGTGAAAGGGATTTTAATGGCGATGCGCACCGGTCGGGTGCATCCGTATGTTCAGCCTGTTTGTGGACTGATGGGTATCTCGGCCGTCTAACTGCTGCTAACGGCGTCCAGAATGAAAAATATGCACGCGTGCATATTTTGCGACTGGCCACGAGTTGCAGGCGGTGCGTGACCAACGGTCTTGGTCGCGCTCATTGGGCGTAGCGATACCAAGCGATAGATCTCTGATAAGGTAGCGTAGGTCCCTGCGTGCAAGCGCAGGGGCGTGGTGTATAGTCCCGATCAGGAGGCGCGCGTTGACAAAAGGGTTCAAGCTCTCCGAGGCTCTCGATCGTGCCAGGGCGCGGGCCGCGTCCGGCTGGCTGAGCTTCTGAATGACCCGGATATGCTTACCGCGGCGCAGCTGGCCCAGCGGCTCGGCATCTCGGCCGACGAAGTCGAAGAACTCGCGCAGCAATACCGAGTGCTCGCCGTCACTCTGAATGGCGAGATCCGTTATCCTGCCTTTCAGGTCGGGCCCAGAGGGACCCTTTCGCCCTGCATCCACCAGGTACTCACACGACTGAGTGGGGCGCCCCTGACGGCCTACCGGATTCTCATGAGCAAGGCTCACGACGGCACTGGCCGCGGGAGAGATTGATGAGGTTCTGGGTGAGGCTGACGCCTGGCAAGATGGGGCCTACGCTTGATGGCCTCCTGTTTGAGGTCAAGCGGATCACTTGGCTCGGAAAGCTACTCGCAGCGCCGAGGCATAGCGCGCACTGTCAGGCCCTGCTCTGTGCGGCGCACGCTGGCTTGCCAGTCGCTCGTAGTAGGCATCCAATGCCCTCGGGAGCAGCATCGGCTTCAGCACGTCATGGACATTCTGCATCCTCGCCAACTCACGGTCCACAGTTAGCGGATTGAACCGCCCCGGGTTCGCCGGAGGCTGATTGGTTTCAGCTACGCGGCCATGCTCGATGTTTCCAGAGCCGCGTAGTAATTTGCCTCCGCCTCTGCGGGAGGGATGTTGCCGATGGGCTCGAGC
>NZ_JBLHYX010000038.1:0-16108 GCF_047631075.1 Limimaricola cinnabarinus | reverse complement strand
GCCGGCGCCCGGTATCCGTGACCGAGAGAACCTCTACTTGGGATATGAAGCTATGGTCTGTCATAGCGTCAGGTCTTAGCAGCCAAGCAAGCTCATCCGTCAGGCGGCTCTCGGCGGATGCTTACGACCAATCTTGGGCGACTGGAACCTTCTGCTTTAGTGCGCCGGCCAGATGGCGGCGCATAATGAAGGAGGTCTCCAGAATGTCGCCGGTCTCGAGCGTGTCCAGAATCTGCAAGTGTTCGGTGCATTGTCGGATGAAGCGTGTCCGGTCGAACCGCGCGCGATACTCCATCAGTCGTCGCATCCGGTTCACCCGCTCCAGTGCCGTGTGGAAGAACGGGTTGCCGGACATCCGGATGATTGCTTCATGGAAATTGGCTCCAGTCGCGAGCAGTCGTTCGGGCGAGGCCACGGCGATGTCGCGTTCAAGCATGCTTTCTTGTGTCTGCCTTAGATCGCGCAGTATTTCCCGATCGGGCCGAAAGCTGGGTTCCAGCAGGGCGGCAGGCTCAATAGTCATGCGGAATCGGTAAATCTGCTCGAAAGCTTCGGGCGTGCTGACCACTGGCAGGAGGCGCCAACCGTAACCTGGCTTCTGCTCGGCCCAGCCCTCGCGGCCAGCCCGTGCCAGCAGATCGAGCAGGCGCGACTTGGTCAGCCCGTAGCGGTCTTGAAGAAGCTGAATCGTGACTTCGGAAGGAAGGCGTCCGCGCATCCAATCATTGGCCAAAACTTGGTAATCCGAGACGTCCGTTGCAGTATCAGAGATAATTTTTTTCGTTCGGGCGGCTGCGGCAGGGTCCACAAAGAAACCTCGATTAGGTTTTTGTTCGACCAAGCCCTTCTGCAACAGGAGCTCCAACGCTTCCCGGACGGGCGTGCGGGACACACCAAAGCGCTCGGCCAAGGCTTGGGCCCTGATATGTGCCGAAGGCGCGAGCGTGCCGGTAGCAATATCCTCTTGCAGTTCCCTGGCAATGCGCTCGGACAGGTCGCTCGTCTTCATCTCGTCTCCCTCAACGCCTCTGATCGAGGGCGATGATCCGTGATAGTCCAGCTGACGCCGCTGGCAAAGAGCATACCAAAGTTCGCCTGCTTAACTTGAACTTATAATGTGAAAAGTGCAATAAAGCTATAATGCCAGATGGTGGGTGGTGAAGCGAGGTGGGCGGTATGGCGGCAACGTTGCTATATGGTGCGGCGGGCGCTGCACTGTTCGAGTTCCTGCACCTGCCATTGCCGATGCTGCTCGGGCCGCTCTTTGCATGCCTTGCCGCGGGGCTGGCCGGGGCACGGATGGCCGGAACCGGACGCCTTGGCATCCTAATGCGTACTATCTTGGGCGTCGCTGTCGGAGCTTCTATTACGCCCGAGCTGCTGGAGCGGCTGCCGGGCATGGCGTATTCGGTAGCCCTAATCCCGCCCTTCATCCTGCTGATCGGGCTTATCGGCTACCCCTTCTTCCGCAGGCTTCGCGGTTTCGACGGGCCGACTGCCTTCTACGCCGCGATGCCCGGCGGGTTTCAGGACATGGTAGTGTTCGGCGAGGAGGCCGGGTGCGAACATCCGCAGTCTGTCACTTGTGCATGCGACGCGGGTCCTGATGATCGTGTCTGTCGCGCCTCTCGTTCTTACCTTCTACTATGGGCGAGGACTGGATGCGCCCTTGGGTGTCGCGTTGTCTGACCTGCCGCCGCACGAGCTGGCGCTCATGGCAGTGGCCTCGGTCGCGGGATGGCTTGGGGCGCAGCGGATTGGGTTGTTTGGCGCCTCGATCATCGGGCCGATGATCTTCGCCGCGCTGTTCAGTCTTTCCGGTCTCATCGAGCACAGGCCGCCTGCTTTGGCCATCATGGCGGCTCAGTTCTTCATCGGCTGCGCGATCGGCGCAAAATATACCGGTGTCACTTGGCAAGAGTTGCGGCACGACATCGCGTCCGGCGCTGTCTTTTGCCTCATCCTCTGCGTACTGGCCTTCGGCTTTGCCGAGGTGGTGTACAGGGCCGGCTGGGCGCCAGGGATGGAGGCGCTGCTTTCCTTTGCGCCGGGCGGGCAGGGGGAGATGGCCGTGCTGGCGATCGTGGCGAGCGCCGACCTCGCTTTCGTGGTCACGCATCACGTGGTGCGTATCGTCGTTGTCATCCTCGGAGCGCCGCTAATAGCAAGATTGCTGCGCTGGTAGGATCCCTTCTTGGCCTCAAGCATAGCGGCGGAACGTCGAACCGGTGGTGTGGCGGAACGATGCCGTTGCAACCGGTCGAGGGTTACGAAGATCAGAAAGCCCCTCAGGCGTCGGCTTGAGCTGCCAAAGGCGGCGCCAAAACGCATGGTTTCGGGCCGTCCCCAGCGGTGGATTTCGATTTTTCCCGTGGGGCGAGGATTTGGATCGTAGAAGCGCCGCCGGTGGTACGGGGTGCATTCTGGGCGCTTCTCAGTGCGGAAAGACTCGACGCACCGGGCGCATTCGGGAGCGGTGACGGATTAGTTGCATGAAATCAGTGGTGTAAAGGTTGGCGAGGTTTTCTCCTGTCACGCGCCCAGAATCATATTGCACAAATAGTTTTATAAGTGCAATGATGTGGGCGGGGAGAACACGCCCCGTCATGTTTTAGGGAGGAAACCGCATGAAGATCACGTCCACCTTTGCCGCCGCGAGCGCGCTCAGCCTCATGGGCTTGGCTGCGACCGTCGTGCAGGCGCAGGACTTTCAACCGGAAAACCCGGAATGCATTGCGCCGTCGGCGCCGGGTGGTGGCTGGGATTTCATCTGCCGCACGACTGCCAAGCACCTGTTCGATCTCGGAGTGATTGAGGGAACGATGCAGGTCAGCAACATGACTGGCGGCGGTGGCGGCGTGGCCTACGCCCATGTCAGTGGCAAGCGCAACGACGCCGACAACCTGATCATTGCGGCTTCGAACGGCACTACCTCGCGTCTGGCGCAGGGCGCCTATCCGGACGCCACCCCGGAGGATGTCGACTGGCTCGCGACCTTCGGGGCCGAGTACGGGGCGATCGCGGTCGATGCAGGTTCCGAGTTCCAGTCGCTCGAGGACCTGATGGGGGCGGTGCAGGAGGACCCGCGCTCGGTCTCCTTCGCCGGTGGTTCGGCTACGGGTGGCTATGACCACATCAAGCCGCTGCTTCTGGGCAAGGAGGCCGGCCTCGAGGATGTCCGTCAGATGAAGTATGTGGCCTTCTCGGGCGGCGGCGAAGCGATAACCGCGCTCTTGTCGGATTCAGTCACTGCCGTTTCGGGCGACTTCTCCGAGATCCGCGGCTTTATTGATTCGGGCGATATCCGCGTGCTCGCGGTGCTCTCGCCCGAGCGACTGGAAAGCTACCCTGACATCCCCACCGCTAAGGAGCAGGGCTTTGACGTGATCGGCGCCAACTGGCGCGGGCTCTACATGCCGGCAGGCGCGTCTGACGAGGCCAAAACCTTCTGGACCGACGCGATCCGCACCATGACCGAGAGCGAGGCCTTCAAGGAGGAGCTCAAGGCCGCCTCGATCGAGCCGCTGAACAATTTCGGCGAGGATATGGACGCCTTCGTCGCCGACAACATTCAGCAGATCACCGACATTTCCAAGGAGATCGGCATCATCAACTGATGCCGGTCCCGGCGGCCGTGCGCGCGTCCGCGCCGGCCGCCCAGCCCTAATCCCCGAGGGAGGAATACAATGAGCGACCGGATCTCCGGTGGAATCGGTATGGCCCTGGCCGTGTTCTATATCTGGGCCGCCACCATCATTCCCGAAAGCTTCATGGCAGATGCCATCGGGCCGAAGACCTTTCCGATCATCGTCGGCATCGTACTGGCGATCTGCTCGGCCTACATGGTGCTGCGCCCCGACCCCGAACCGGTCTGGCCACCGTTCCGCGACTTCATGGAAATCCTGCTCGCCGTCGCAGCGATGCTGGCCTACGCGATCGCGCTGCCCGAGTTGGGCTTTCTGGTCAGCACCATCTTCGCCACCGCCTACCTGACGTGGCGGCTGGGGTCAAAACCGCTGGGCGCGGCGATGACCGGCGTCGCCACCTCGCTGGGCATCTACGTTGTCTTTCACCTGATCCTCGGCCTGTCGTTGGCCAAGGGCCCGTTCGGCTTCTGAGGACCGCATCATGGACATTCTTGCCTCTCTCGCCGACGGTTTTCTTATCGCGCTGACCGTCGAGAACCTCTTCCTCGCTCTGATCGGATGTTTCCTCGGCACCCTGATGGGCGCACTGCCGGGCCTCGGGCCCGCCAACGGCGTGGCGATCCTGATCCCGATCGCCTTTTCTCTGGGGCTTGGCCCCACGCCCTCGCTGATCCTACTGACCTCGGTCTATTACGGCGCCATGTATGGCGGCCGGATCTCCTCGATCCTGCTGAACATCCCCGGCGACGAGCCGGCAATGATGACGTGCCTTGACGGCTATCCGATGGCCCAGCAGGGCAAGGCCGGCGAGGCGCTGTCGCTCTCGGGTATCGCCAGCTTCGTGGGGGCCTTCTTTGCCACCTGGGGCCTCGTGCTGCTGGCACCACAGCTGGTGAAGATCGCCCTGCTGTTCGGCCCGGCAGAGTACTTCGTGTTGTTCACCTTGGCCTTTGCCACGCTGGGCGGCATCTCCTCAACCAATCAGGCCAAATCAGCGCTGGCCGCGGCGATCGGTCTTGGTATCGCAATGATCGGCATCGACACCCAGACTGGGGTGCAGCGGTTTACTTTTGGAGAAATCCACCTGTTCGACGGCATCGATTTCCTGATTGCCATCGTCGGGCTGTTCGCCCTGTCCGAGGTGTTCATCTTCCTCGAGCATCATCGCGGCGGCGCGGTTGGCAAATCCGGCGGAATACAGATTGGCCGACTGCTTCCCGAGATGGCGGTGCTCAAGCGCTGCCTGCCCACCATGGGCCGTTCCTCCATCATCGGTTTCATTGCTGGCGTGCTACCCGGGGCAGGTGCCTCGCTGGGCTCCTTTCTCGCTTACAGCTTGGAAAAGCAGGTTGTCGATCGCGAGGGCAAGACTTTCGGCACCGGCGATCCGCGCGGTGTTGTCGCTCCCGAGGTCGGCAACAACGCGGCCTCTGGTGGGGCCCTAGTGCCGATGCTGGCACTTGGCGTGCCGGGCTCGGGCACCACGGCGGTGCTGCTTGCGGTCCTTCTCTCGCTCAACATCACGCCGGGGCCTTTGCTCTTCACTCAGAACCCGGATGTGGTCTGGGGACTGATCGCGGCGCTGTTCATTGCCAACTTCATGCTGCTGGCGCTCAACATCCCGATGGTCGGCCTGTTTACCCGCGTGCTGCTGATCCCCACGCGCATCCTGATGCCGGTCGTGGCGATGATCTCCTTCGTCGGCATCTACGGCATCTCGGGCTCGACCTTCGACCTGATGCTGATGGTCGGTTTCGGGGTGATGGGCTGGGTGCTCAGGAAGATCGACGTGCCGCTGGTGCCGGTGATCCTTGGCATCCTGCTCGGCAACGAAATGGAAGTGAACCTGCGCCGCGCAATGACGATCTCGGACGGCGACTGGACCGCGCTGATCGGCAGCCCGCTCGCGGTGGCGCTGTGGGTGATCGCGATCACCGGCTTCGTGCTGCCGATGATCATGGGTCGGCGCGTGAAGTCCAGGATTGAGGCAGAGCGCCCGGTCGAGGAGATGCAACAGGTCGACTGACCTCTGCTTTCAACAATTTCGGGCGCCCCCCGGGGTTGCCCGCCCCCAAAAGGAGAATTGACTATGCGTATCATGACCCTGCCATGCGACGGGATCGGGCCCGAGATCATGACGGCCACACTCGAAGTGATGCAGGCAGCCAACCGCCGCTTCGATCTTGGGATGATCTTCGAGGAGGCCGAAAGCGGTTTCGCTTCGCTCGAAAGACACGGCATCACCCTGCGCGACGAAGTGCTGGATCGGGCCCGCGATTGCGACGGCATCATCCTGGGCACACAGAGCCACATGGATTACCCGGCCTTGGCGCAAGGTGGGCGCAACGTCTCGGCCAGTTTCCGCGTTGGACTCGATCTCTACGCCAATGTCCGGCCGGCGCGGTCGCGCGATGTCGTGCCGAACAAGGCCCCCGGCATGGATCTGGTGATCATGCGGGAGGCGACCGAGGGCTTTTACCCGGACCGCAACATGCATCGCGGCGTGGGCGAGATGATGCCCGACCCCGACATGGCGCTTTCGGTGCGCAAGATCACCCGCCACGCCTCGATGCGGATCTGCCGCGAGGCATTCAAGCTGGCGATGCAGCGCCGCCGGAAAGTCGCCGCGATTCACAAGGCGAACTCGTTCCTGATGACCGACGGGCTGTTCCTCGAATGCTTCCGCACCGTGGCGCGTGAGTTCCCCGAGGTCGAGACCGAGGAGCTGATCGTCGACGCATTCGCGGCGCTCTTGGTGCGCAAGCCCGAGGCCTATGACGTGGTCGTCGCCACCAACTTCTACGGCGACATCCTGTCGGACCTCGCCTCGGAGCTGTCCGGCTCGCTCGGCCTGGCCGGGTCGATCAACGCCAATGCGGAGACCGGGCTCTGCTGTGCGCAGGCCCAGCACGGCTCGGCCCCTGACATCGCCGGACGCAATGTCGCGAACCCGACCTCGCTCATCCTGTCGGCGTCGATGATGCTGTCGTGGCTGGGCGAACGGCGGGGCGAGACCCGGCTGATGCAGGCGGGCGACGTGATCCATCGCGCCGTCGATGCGGTCATCGACGATCCAGCCCGTCGCACCCGCGACTTGGGCGGCACGGTGAACACCGATGAGTTCGGGCGGTACGTAAGCGAGGCAGTCGCGACCGTCTGATCGCGGGGCGCGCGCTCCCACGCGTTCCGCGCGGGACGGCGGTACCTCCCCCCGCCGTCCCCCAATCTCCCAGCAAAGGACAAGACATGTCGGAGAGCCCGCGCATCGTGCTGATTCACGCCACTCGGGTGGCAATGGCGCCGATCGAAACCGCATTCAATGAGAGTTGGCCCGAGGCCGAGACACTCTCGGTCCTTGAGGAGGGGCTCTCGATCGATCTTGCAAAGGGGCGGGCGACCCGCGATGCGCTCGACGCGCGCATTGGGGCACTCGCCGATTACGCGATGGGGCTGAGGCCGGATGCGATCCTCTACACCTGCTCGTCCTTCGGTCGCGGCATCGAGCATGCGGCGCGGCGGCTGCCGATCCCGGTGCTCAAGCCCAACGAGGCGATGTTCGTGCAGGCGCTCGGTGCGGGGCGGCGCATCGCGATGCTCTACAGCTTCGCGCCCGCCGCCGAGGGCATGGAGCGTGAATTCCAGGAGGCTGCGGTGTTGACGGGCGCCGAGGCGTCGATCCATTCGGTGCATGTGCCCGGCGCGCTGGACGCGCTCGGCTCGGGCGACACGGCCACGCATGACCGGCTGGTCGCCGAGGCGGCGGCCGGGATCGAGGGAGCCGACGCGGTGATGCTGGCGCATTTCTCGATGAGCCGGGCGGCGGCCATGGCCCGCGCGGCGACACCGCTGCCGGTGCTGACCAGCCCCGAAACCGCGATCGCCGCGCTGAAGGCGCGGCTCCATATCGAGGAGGCGGCACCATGCTGATCGGCGTGATCGCGGACGATTTCACCGGCGGCAGCGACATCGCAAACACGCTGGCTCGCGGTCTGCCACCAGAGGGCGGGCTGCGCTGTGCCCAGTATCCCGGTGTTCCGCAGGAGCCCGCGGCGCGCGATATCGACGCCGGGATTATCTCACTCAAGAGCCGATCGATTCCGACCAAGGACGCGGTGACGCAATCGCTTGCCGCGCTCGACTGGCTCTTGGCGCAGGGCTGCGAGCAAATCGTCTTCAAGTACTGCTCGACCTTCGACTCGACCGATGACGGCAATATCGGCCCCGTGGCCGAGGCACTGGCGCAAAGGCTGGGGGCGAAGGGCGTCACGGTCTGTCCAGCCTTCCCGGCGGCGGGGCGCACGGTCTATCGCGGCCATCTGTTCGTCGGCGACCGGCTGCTCAGCGAAAGCGGGATGCAGCATCATCCGCTTACCCCGATGCGTGACCCGGACCTGCGCCGGGTTCTGAGCCGGCAGACCCGCGCGACGATCGGTCTGGTGGACTGGCCGGTGGTGGCGCAGGGCGCGCCGGCGCTGCGGGCTGCTCTGGATGCGGCGGCCGGGCGGGACGAGACCTTTCTGGTTATCGATGCGATCCGCGACGCTGATCTCGCCGAGATCGGTGCGGCGCTCGACGGCGCGGCGCTCGTCACCGGTGGCTCGGGCATCGCAATGGGTCTGCCGCGCAACTTCATTCGGGCGGGGCGCATGGCAGGGGGGCGCGTGGACTTCGCTTCTGCCGAAGGGCCTGGTGCGATCCTTGCCGGCTCCTGCTCGGGCGCGACGCGCGGACAGGTCGAGCACCATGCCGCCCGCCATCCCGCCATGGCGATCGATGTGGCGGCGGTGATGGAGGGACGGCTGAGAGCGTCGGATCTTCACGACTTCATCGCGGAGCACCGCGACGCTGCACCGCTGGTCTATTCGTCGGGTAGCCCTGACGAAGTCACAGCTCTCCAAACGCGCTATGGACGTGAGCGGGTCGCGGAGTGCCTCGATGCGCTGTTCGCCGGGGCCGCTCGTGCGCTGGTGGAAGATGGCTGGCATCGCATCGTCGTCGCCGGCGGTGAGACCTCGGGCGCGGTGGCGCAGGCGGTCACGACGGCGTTCGGCTGCCGGGCGATGCGCATCGGCCCGGAGATCGATCCGGGCGTGCCGGTGCTGGACCTCGGCTCTGTCGACGCGCCGCTGCTGCTGGCGCTCAAATCGGGAAATTTCGGTTCGCCAGACTTCTTCGAAAAGGCACTGCGCATGATGGGAGGCGCGGCATGACGCCTGAGGAACGCGATGCCCGAACCGAAATGGCCCGCTTGTGCCGATCCCTTTTTGAACGCGGTTTCTCGGTCGGCAGCGCCGGCAATGTCTCGGTCCGGCTGGAGGACGGCTATCTGGTCACGCCGACCAATTGCCGCCTCGGCGACCTCGAGCCGGATCGGATCGCAAAGCTCGATCGCGATTTCGCGCATCTGTCCGGCGACAGGCCGACCAAGGAGGTGTTCCTGCATCGCGCCTTTCTGAAAACGCGGCCCGAGGCCCAGGCGGTCGTGCATCTGCATTCGACCTGGGCCACGGCGCTGTCCTGCTTGGTCGACACCAACCCCGAGGACTGCGTGCCGCCGCTTACCCCCTATGTGGTGATGCGGGTAGGGAAGGTGCGGTTGTTGCCGTATGTGCGCCCCGGCGATCCGCGCATGGGCGAAATGATCCACGGCCTCGACGGACGGTTCGCGGCGGTGCTGCTGGCCAATCACGGGCCGGTCGTCACGGGCCGGACCCTGTTCGACGCGGTCGCCGCCGCGGAAGAACTCGAGGAGACGGCGAAACTGCTCGTTGCGCTGCGCGGTCAGCCCGTCCGTCTGCCCGACGAGACGCAGGTCACCGAGCTTCACGAGGTGTTCGGATGAGCAAGCCGGTTCCTCTCCCGCGCTCGGAAATCGAGACCGCCAGCGGCCGGCTGCGCGTGACCGATCTACCCATGATCCTCGGGGCGCGGCTGCCGCGCCTGCCGCATGTGTTGCGGCTTTTGGCCGAAAACCACCTGCGCGCCACCGGCGAGGTGGCGCCGTTGCTCGCGGCGCTGGACGACTGGCTTGAGGGCCGGCGGAAAGCCTTCGAGATCACCTTCCAGCCCAACCGGCTGCTGATGCACGACACCACCTGCACCCCGGCGCTGGCTGACATCGCCGGCTTGCGCGACGCGGTGGCGGAGGCAGGCGGTGACCCGCGCACGCTGTCACCACAGCTCCCGGTCGAGGTCTCGGTCGATCATTCGCTGGCGGTCGATCTCTACGCCCGCCCTGGATCTGCCCGCCGCAACGCCGCGCGGGAAATCGCGCGCAACCGTGAGCGCTACGCCTTCATGAAATGGGCCTCGCACAACCTTCCCGGGGTGCATGTCAATCCGCCGGGCACTGGGATTATGCACACCATCAATCTCGAACAGCTGGCCTCGGTGCTGGAGATCGGCGCGGACGGAGCCGCGCATCCAGACATGCTGCTGGGCACCGACAGCCACACGCCGATGATTAACGGTATCGGCGTGATGGCCTGGGGCGTTGGGGGGCTTGAGGCGGAGAGCGTGATGTTCGGCCAGCCCGCGACGCTGGCGATGCCCGAAGTGGTGGGCGTCAAGCTTACTGGCGAACTGGCGCCGGGCGTGCTCTCGACCGACCTCGCGCTCGAGGTGACGCATCGGCTGCGGGAGATCGGCGTGGCGGGCAGCTTCGTCGAGTTCTTCGGACCGGGCGTGTCGGGCCTGAGCGCCGGTGACCGCGCGGTGATCGCCAACATGGCGCCGGAATACGGCGCCTCGACCGGGCTGTTCCCGGTGGATGGGCAGGTGGTGAACTACCTGCGGCAGACCGGACGGCCGGAGGCGCTGGCCGCCACCATTGCGCCCGCCTTCCGCGCCATGGGTGTGTGGTTCGACCCGGGGGCCTGTCCGCGCTTCGACCGGGAGATTTCGATCGACCTGTCGGCGCTGGCGCCAAACCTTGCCGGTCCGCGCCGGCCGCAGGACCGCTGCGCGCCCGCCGAGGCTCATGCGCGCGTCGAGGAGGCCATCGGCCGGCCGCTTGTCGAGACTGCGGTTGGCGTCCCTGACGGGGCTGTCGGCATCGCCGCGATCACCAGCTGCACGAACACCTCCGACCCGCGACTGCTGGTCACCGCGGCGCTCTTGGCACGCAAGGCCCGCGCACGGGGTCTGTCCGCCGCGCCTTGGGTGAAGACCTCCCTCGCGCCGGGCTCGCCCTCGGCGGCACGCTATCTCGAGCGCGCCGGGCTCATGGGCGATCTCTCGGCACTCGGCTTCGACATCGTGGGCTTCGGCTGCACCACCTGCATCGGCAATTCCGGCCCGCTGCCGGAACCGATCGAGGCGGCGATGGCCCAAGGGCGAGCGGTCTGCGCCGTGCTTTCGGGCAACCGCAACTTCCCCGGGCGCGTGCATCCGAAGCTCGACCTCGGCTACCTCGCCTCGCCACCTCTGGTTGTGGCCTACGCGATCCTGGGCCGGATCGACGGCGACATCCTCACCGCTCCCTTGGGCCGGGACATGGAAGGCAGGCCGGTGCACCTGCGTGAGATTTGGCCCGAAGAGGCGGAGATCTCGGCGGCGCTGCACGCGGGCCTCGTTGCAGGGGACGTGCCCGACGCTTTCACCGAGGCCGCCGACAACCCCGACTGGGCTGCGATCGAAAGCCCGGCCAGCCCGCGCTTCCCCTGGGACCCGGCCTCGCGCAATCTGCGCCGCCCGGCCTTCGCGACGCTGGAACAGCGGAGCCGTCTTGGCCGCTATGCTGCTGCGCCGCTGCTGGTGCTGGGCGACGACATGACCACCGATCACATTTCTCCGGCCGGCCGGATCATGGCCGACAGCGCCGCCGGACGCTGGCTAATCGCGCGCGGCGCCGATCCGGAGGACCTCAACGTCTACGCCTCCTACCGCGGCAACTGGGAAGTGATGCTGCGAGGGTTGTTCACAAACCGCCTCGCGCACAACCACCTCGCTGAAGATCTCGCCCCGGCCGAGACGCTGCTGGAGGACGGCAGCTGCCTGCCGCTCTTCGATGCGGCGGCGCAGCTTGCAGCTCAGGGGCGAAGCGGCGTCATTCTCGCGGGCGAACGCTATGGCATGGGATCGAGCCGCGACTGGGCCGCGAAGGGCGTGGCACTGCTGGGCTGCCGTGCGGTGATCGCACGCAGCTTCGAGCGCATCCATCGCACCAACCTGATCGGCATGGGCGTGCTGCCGCTGGAGATCCGCGGGGACTTCATGCCGGAAGAAGCCGGCATTGCGCCCGGCGACCGCTTCGAGATCGACTCCCGACCTGAGAAGCTCGTGCCGCGAGACACGATTTCTGTGACATGGCAGCGTGCCAACGGCCGTGGCGTGCCGCTCGATTGCCGCGCCGCGGTCGAGACGCGGGTCGAGGTTGAGTTGCTGCGGCAGGGCGGCGTTTTGGCCGCGATCCTGAAACGGGTTCTGAAACGAGAAGCAGCATGACAGCACTTGAAGATATCGCGCAGGGACCGCGCCTGCGTGCGGCGATCAATACCGGCAACCGGGCGCTTGTGCAGGAACGGAACGGCACCTTCCACGGTGTCAGCCCGGCGCTGGCCCGGCGGTTGGCGGAAGCGATCGGCAAGCCACTTGAGTGCATCCGCTACGAGGGAGCAGGGGCCGTCGTTGCCGATGCTGGTGCGGATCGCTGGGACGTGGCTTTCCTGGCCGTGGATCCTGCGCGCGCCAATGTCATTGCCTTCACGCGGGCCTACCACCTGATCGAGGCGATCTACGCGGTGCGGACCGATAGCCCGATCCGTGACATCTCCGAGATCGACAGGTTGGGGCAGGTGGTGATGGTGGCCAAGGGGTCGGCCTATGATCTACATCTGAGCCAGACCTTATGCCATGCCGAATTGCTTCGAGCAGCATCACCCGGCGACTCCTTCAGGCGTTTCGCGGCGGGCGAGGGCGACGTCGTCGCCGGCGTGCGGCAGAGCCTCGAGGGTCATTTCGCCGATGTGCCCGGCATGCGGTTTCTCGATGGCGCGATCACGCAGGTGGCCCAAGCCATGGCGCTACCCGTGGCGCGAGCCGAGGCGCTGTCGGCGCTGGACCGGTTCGTATCGGAAGCAATTTCAGACGGTTTCGTCGCGAGCGCGCTCTGAACCCCTCGCGCCAGAATCCAAAGACGGCGCGGACACTGTCTTATGCCGGACCGTGACCCGTCGCCATTCATCACTTTAGGAAAGCCCCACCTATGCCTCTCGTTGCGATGCGCTCCATTCTTGACCATGCCGCGGAGCATGACTGCGGCCTGCCAGCCTTCAACATCACCAACATGGAAACCATGCTCGGCGTGATGCAGGCCGCGGACCGCACGAACAGCCCGGTGATCCTTCAGGTCACTCGCAGCGCACGGAAGTTCGCAGGCGACACGGTGCTGTCCCACCTTGTCCGGGGCGCACTCGAGGGCTGGTCGCATCTTCCGATCTGCATTCACCAAGACCACGGTAACAGTCCCGGCACCTGTCGCGAGGCGATGGATCTGGGGTTCTCGTCGGTGATGATGGACGGCTCGTTGGAGGCAGACGGCAAGACCCCGGCTTCGTTCGACTACAATACCCGCGTGACGCGGGCTGTGGTGGAAGAGGCCCATGCGCGTGGCGTCTCCGTCGAAGGCGAAATCGGCTGCCTCGGCTCGCTGGAAACCGGCACCGGCGATCAGGAAGACGGACACGGTTTCGAAGGCACGCTCGACCGCGAGCGGTTGCTGACCGACCCCGAGGAGGCGGCGACCTTCGTGAATGCCACCGACGTCGATGCGCTGGCGGTGGCGATCGGCACCTCGCATGGTGCCTACAAGTTCAGCCGCAAGCCGACTGGCGACATCCTTGCCATCGACGTGCTGCGCGGGATCCATGCGCGCCTGCCTTCGACGCACCTGGTCATGCACGGCGCTTCGACCGTGCCGGAAGACCTGCAAGAGCTGATCAACGCCCATGGCGGCCAAATCCCTGCCACCTTCGGCGTGCCACTTGAGGAGGTGGAGGCCGGCATCCGCTACGGGGTGCGCAAGGTCAACATCGACACCGACATCCGCATGGCGGTGACCGGTACGATCCGCCGGTGCTTTGCCGAAAGCCCGTCGAGTTTCGACATCCGCGGTTACATGGGGCCCGCGATCGAGGCCACGCGTCGGCTGTGCGAGGAGCGGTTCGAGCGGTTCGGATGCACGGGCAAGGCCGCCACTCTCAGGCCCGTATCTTTGTCCGAGATGGCCGGGCGCTACGCCGCCGGCGGCTTGACGCAGCGGGTCGCCTGAACCGGGCCCCCGCCAGTTCTACTTCGTTTCCTCCCGAAAGGCATACGACTATGCAGTCCCGCAAGACGCTTGCGCAGTTCCTCAACGAAGAACGTTTTCCACATGGCGCGGACGAATCCCTGACGCGGCTGCTCAGTGATGTCGCCACCGCCTGCAAGCGCATCGCGGTCGCGCTGCAACAGGCCGCGTTCACGGGTCAGCATGGCAGCGAGGGCACGCAGAACGTCCAAGGCGAGACGCAGAAAAAGCTCGACGTAATCGCCAACGACATCTTCCTGGAATGCTGCGAGCCGGGCGGCACGCTGTGCGCCATGGTGTCCGAGGAGATGGAGGAAATCCATCTCGTGCCGCCGCACCTTCCGCGGGGCCAATACGTGCTGCTGTTCGATCCGCTGGACGGCTCATCCAACATCGACGTGAACACCTCCGTGGGCTCGATCTTCTCTGTGCTTCGGGCAAGGGATGATGCGCCGACGCTACGTTCGGTGCTTCGGCCCGGCGTGAAGCAGGTCTGCGCCGGTTACGTGATCTATGGCCCGAGCACGATGCTGGTGCTGTCCCTTGGACATGGCGTGCATGGCTTTACGCTCGATACGGAAGCCGGGGAGTTCTGCCTGACGCACCCGGAGATGACGGTGCCTGCCGAGACCTCGGAGTTTGCGATCAACGCGGCGCGGTTACCGCTGTGGGAAGAGCCTGTCCGGGCCTATGTCGAGGAATGCCTCGCTGGCGCCGACGGGGTGCGCCAGCGCAGCTTCAACATGCGGTGGGTGGCCTCGATGGTGGCAGAGGTACATCGCATCCTGCTTCGGGGCGGTGTGTTCCTCTATCCCATGGACCGAACGCTTCGAGAGAGTGGGGGCAAGCTGCGCCTGCTTTACGAGGCCAATCCGATGGGTTTCCTGATCGAACAGGCAGGAGGCATGGCCAGCACCGGGCGGACGCGAATTCTTGAGATCGCGCCCGAAGGACCGCATCAGCGCGTTCCGGTCATTCTGGGGTCGGCGTGCGAAGTGGGAAGGATCGTCGAACTCCATCGCAAGCTCGAAGACGCTCCGTAGTGGGTTGTGTCGTGTCACGTTAAATAGCCCCGTGCCTTGTGGACGCCAACTTCCCTAATTTTGATGCAAGGAGGTCAGCTATAACCCTGCGGCCTTGGTCAGGTTGACCCGGAACCTGTCCCGATCGCGCTGATATCGGCGGGTCATCTCGGCCGAGGCGTGACCGAGCTGCTTTTGGACATGACGCTCATCGATCTCGGCCGACGAGGCGAGCCCGGCGCGCAGCGAGTGGCCGGCGAAAAGAGCGCGGCGCTCGGCCTCGGGCAGCTCGGGCCGCAACCCGGCGGCAAGTGCGGTGCGCTGCACCAGCCGGGCCACGTGACGGTCGTTGAGGCGGCGCTCCAGCACATGGATGCCGTCGCGACTGACAGCGGTGAAGAGCGGGCCGAAATCGATCTTCGCGAAATGCAGCCAGCGTTCCAGCGCCTGGACCGGACAGGTGGCGACGCTGGACCCGCGCGCGATCTCGACCGTGCGCCAACCGGTCTTGCCGCGCAGCGTCACGAGCGCCCCGGCCTCGAGGATCTCCACCCAGCCGGTGCCGTCCATGGTGTCGTCCTTGCCGTGGTCGAGACCGACGATCTCGGAGCGGCGCAGTGCCCCCGCGAAGCCGATGAGCAGCATCGCCCGGTCGCGCAGGCCCCGCAGATTGTGGCCCAGCGTGGCGAGCATGGCGCGGAGGTCCTCGGGCCCGATTGCCTCCTTCTGCAACGGCGGCCGGGCATGGCGACGGCGGATGCCCGCGAGGACCGATGAGATGTGCCGGTCGCGGCGGTCGAGCCGGACCCCGCGCTGCGTGTAGCCCCAGGACAGCCCGGCCAGCCGGCGCTCGATCGAGGCCACCGAGAGGGCGCGGGTCTTGCCCGCGGGAGCCGCGAGATCGGTGATGTAGAGCCCGATCAGTTCGGGCGACGGGGGCAGGGGATCGGCGCCCTTCATCCGACACCAGCGGGTGAAGGTCGTCCAGTCGCGCGTATAGGCGATGCGGGTGTTTTCAGAGATCTGAACCGCCCCGGGTTCGCCGGAGGCTGATTGGTTTCAGCTACGCGGCCATGCTCGATGTTTCCAGAGCCGCGTAGTAATTTGCCTCCGCCTCTGCGGGAGGGATGTTGCCGATGGGCTCGAGCAGG
>NZ_JBLHYX010000037.1:0-16131 GCF_047631075.1 Limimaricola cinnabarinus | reverse complement strand
GCTTCCTGCTCCTTGATCATCCCGATGATCTGCGCCTCAGTGAAGCGGCTCTTTCGCATCGTCTGCTCCTTTGCAATTGAGCAAACTCTACATCAGACTGAGGGATCTCGAGGGGGGCAGGTCAGCGCCAGCAGCCGTTCAGCGGCCATCAAGCGAAAGTGGATCGCCCCTAGCCAACGCACCGAGAGTGGCTCCGAAGCTTTCGCTTACGTATCCATCGTTAACCGATAGCCGCCCTCGCCAGAGACTGATTATTCGACGGTTTCCACAAAATCCGGCTCTGTTGCGCAAAACGAGTGATGGCCGAGGTGCCCCTTTCCCCAGACGGACTTATCCTACGGCCTCTGTCACAGGTATGCCGAGCGCGGTGAAGCCGTTGAGCACGGCGATGCGGATCTGGAGCTCGGCGACCTGACGATCGAAGTCCCGGGCCATGAGGCTTTGGCCCAGCAGCTTCACACAGTGCATCTTCGTCTCGACGCGGCTTCGGCGGTGATACCCGCTCCAATGGCGCCATAGGGATCGGCCCAGATACTTTGACGCTCTGAGGGCTTCGTTGCGGGCAATCGCCCCAGCGGTGCCGGGCTTCCAAGGCTTCGCGTTCTTGCGCGGCGGGATGACCGCATGCGCCCCCCGATCAGCAACGGCGTCATGGCACTTGCGCGTATCGTAGGCGCCGTCTGCCGTGACCGAGCCGATGTCTTGGTTGCCGGGGATCTGGTCCAGCAGTTCAGGAAGCATAGGGGCATCGCCGACATGGCTCCCCGTGACCTCGACAGCCCGAACCTCCAGCGTGTCCTCGTCGATCCCGAGGTGGATCTTGCGCCACAGGCGTCGCTTTGGCCCGCCGTGCTTGCGCGCGTGCCATTCGCCTTCCCCTTCGGCCTTGATCCCGGTGCTGTCGATCAGCAGATGCAACGGCCCCGTTGAGCCGCGATAGGGAATGTTCACCGCCAGTGCCTTCTGGCGCCGGCATAGGGTGCTGAAGTCTGGCACTGACCAGTTCAGGCCGATCAGCTGCAAAAGGCTCTCGACGAAGCCCGTTGTCTGGCGGAGCGCCAGGCCGAACAGCGGTTTCATCGTCAGGCAGACCTGAATGGCGGCGTCGCTGTAGCTCTGCTGGCGGCCCCTCTTGCCGCTCGGTGGCGGCGTCCAGACCATGTCGGGATCGAACCAGATCGTCAGGGAGCCACGCTTCTTCAGCGCCGCGTTATAATCAGACCAGTTCCTGGTCTTGTAGCTCGGCGGCTTGGGTCTGCTGCTCATGCGCGCCCGCTACCATGCAGCTTCCGAGAGATGAATCCCGTCGGTCTGTTTGCGCAACAGAGCCTCGTCAAGTCGCCGAGCTCCAGATCCGCATTGCTGTGCTCAACGGCTTCACCGCGCTCGGCATACCTGTGACAGAGGCCGTAAAATAAGTCCGTCTGGGGAAGGGGCACCTCGGCCATCACCCGTTTTGCGCAACAGAGCCGGTTAGCTTCGCAAAATCCGGCGGCGCATCGGCATGACCCAATGCGACGAGGCTGGGCCACATTTCGGTGACCGTATCACGCAGTCGGGTCTCGGCACTTTCCGCAGGGTCGATGGCATGGACATGCAGGCCGCGAGAGAGGAATAGGGCGGCCCAACTTGCGCCGATCAGGCCGGTGCCGAGGATCGCCGTGCGCGTGACGGCCGAAGGGTCTGGAAGATTCATGACATTCATTCCTGTGGGGCGGCGCAGGTGCCGTCGTTCGATTCCAAGGCGGCAGCACTGCGCCGTCCGAGCATCCAGCCAGCGGCGAGGATCAGGGCCGCGACGAGGGGCGTCATAGGATGAGGCACTACCGTAAGCGCAATGACGAAAAGATAGATCGCGACATCACCGGCGCGCCGACCGGTGAGCGGCAGGCGGCCCAGAAGGAACGGGATCGCTACGACCAAGACCAACCCAGTGAACAGGGCGTTGGCCACCGCCAGCGTCCCGCCCTGCCCGATCATGCCCGGGTAGATCAGGATCAGGAACGACACCACATAGGTCATCGCGCCCAGACGCACCGCCTCGCGCGCGGCTGGCAACCAGTTCGTCTGCGCGATGCCCGCCCCCACGAACACCGCAACGCAGACAGGAGGGGTGATCACTGAGATGGTTGCAAAGTAGAACACGAACATGTGGGCCGCCAGAGGCGGGACATCGACAGCCGTCAGCGCGTCCTTTCCCTCTCGCTCAGCTTGAGCGTCGACAGTCGCTTCATCAGATCCCTTCGAGGCCAATCCACCGCGCGTTCGCCGTACTGGAGGCGATGGCGGCGGTGACGAAACGCATACCTTCGAGCCCGTCGGCCAGCCCCGGAAGCTGCTCCCGTGGCTCGCCCCGGATTACTGCCGCGAAGTCGCGGTACAAAGAGGCAAAGGCTTCGAGGTAGCCCTCGGGATGGCCTGGCGGGATACGGTGCCCCGCGGTCGGTATGTCGGCCGCAGCGCTCGCCCGGGTGATCCGCTGCGCAGGCTGGCCGAAGGCGGTGAACCACAGCGTGTCGGCCTCCGCCTGCCGCCACTCGATCCCGCCCTTGTCGCCATAGAGCCGCAGCGCGATGCCGTTCTCGTTGCCTGGCGCTACTTGGCTGGCCCAGAGCATGCCGCGCGCCCCACCTTCGAAGCGCAGCATCATATGGACGTTGTCGTCGAGCCTGCGGCCCGGCACGAAGGCAGCAAGGTCGGCGCTCAGCGCCTCAAGCCGCAGGCCGGAGACGTAGCGTACTAGGTTGTAGGCGTGGGTACCGATGTCGCCGATGCAGCCGCCGCCGCCCGCGCGGGCTGGATCCGTACGCCACTCGGCCTGCTTGTTGTCGACCGCCTCGGTGAGCCAGTCCTGCACATATTCCGTCTGCGCCACGCGGAGCTTGCCGAGCCGCCCTTCGGCGACCATCGCCCGGGCCACGCGGACCATCGGATAGCCGGTGTAGTTGTGGGTCAGCAGGAAGCGGGCGCCGTTGCGCGGCCTTATCCCGGCGAGCGCCTCGGCATCCTCAAGGCTGGAGGTGAGCGGCTTGTCGCAGATCACATGGATGCCCGCCTCGAGAAACGCTTTGGCCGGGCCGAAATGCATATGGTTCGGCGTCACGATCGCCACTGCCTCGATCCCGTCAGCGCGGGCCGCCTCAACCTTTGCCATCGTCTCGAAGCTGTCATAGGCGCGGTCGGGCGCAATGCCGAGTTCCGCCGCCGAGCGTCGCGCGACGTCGGCACGTGACGAAAGTGCGCCTGCCACCAGCTCGTATTCGCCATCAAGCCGCGCCGCGACGCGGTGGACATAGCCGATGAACGATCCCTCGCCGCCCCCGACCATGCCGAGCCTGATCCTGTTCATGCCGCGCCCTCTAGCCCGAGCATCGCGCGGTTGCGCGCGCCGTCCGTCGCCGCGCCCGCAAAATCGTCGAAGGCTTTGTCCGTCACGTCGATTATGTGGCGCGCGATGAAGGGCGCGCCCTGCGCCGCCCCCTGCTCGGGCGATTTCAGGCAGCATTCCCATTCGAGCACGGCCCAGCTGTCGTAGCCATGCCGCGCCAGCTTCGAGAAAACGGCGCCGAAATCCACCTGTCCGTCGCCAAGGCTGCGGAAACGGCCGGCGCGGCTCAGCCACGGCTGATAGCCCGAGTAGACCCCCTGCCGCCCGTCGGGATTGAACTCGGCATCCTTCACGTGAAACGCGCAGATGCGCTCGTGATAAAGGTCGATGAAGGCGAGATAATCCATCTGCTGCAACAGGAAGTGCGAGGGGTCGTAGTTGATCCGCGCCCGCTCGTGGCCATCCAGCGCGTCGAGGAACATCTCGAAGGTGGCGCCGTCGAAGACGTCCTCGCCGGGATGCAGCTCGAAGCCGATGTCGACGCCTTGCACATCATGGGCGTCGAGGATCGGTCGCCAGCGCCGCGCCAGCTCCGCGAAGGCTTCCTCGATCAGCCCGGCCGGGCGCTGCGGCCAAGGGTAGAGATAAGGAAAGGCCAGCGCCCCGGTAAAGCCGACCGTCGTGTCGAGCCCGAGGTTGCGCGCGGCGCGGGCGGCGAGCATCAGCTGCTCGACTGCCCAGGCCTGCCGCGCCGCGGGCTTGCCATGCGTGGCCTGCGGCGCGAAAGCGTCGAACGCGAGGTCGTAGGCCGGGTGGACCGCGACCAGCTGCCCCAGGAGATGGGTCGACAGCTCGGTGATCTCGACCCCCGCGTCGGCGCAAATGCCGCGCAGCTCGTCGCAGTAGGTCTGGCTCTCGGCTGCCAAGCCGAGATCGAACAGCCGCGCGTCTGTGCAAGGGATCTGCACGCCGCGATAGCCCAGCCCCGCCGCCCATTTGGAGATGTTCTCCAGCGTGTCGAACGGTGCCTCGTTGCCTGCGAATTGTGCCAGGAACAGCCCTGGCCCCTTCATCCTGCCCATGTCGATCCTCCCATTTTACTGCGGCTCAGCCGGCCTTGTCGCTCAGCATTTCGAGGTGCCGGATCTCGACCGGGCGGGCGAGCAACTCGCCCTGCCGGTCGAAGAGCGGCTTGAGATGCGGCTTGGTCAGATGCGCGTCGAGATCCTGAAGCGTTGTCCAGTTCTCGTAGAACACGAAGACGCAAGGGTCCTTGGCATCAACGTGGAAATCGTAGTTCAAGCAGCCCGCCTCGGCCCTCGTGGGCTCGACCTGCGCATGCAGGATCTCCTGCAGCTCGGCCCGGGTGTCGGGCTTCGCCACGACGGTTCCGATGATTGTGCAACCTGGTTTCATGGCTCAGTTCCTTTTCTGACTCAGCGCCACGGCGAGAATGATGATGCCGCCACGCGCGATCAGCTGCTGGCTGAACTCGAGGCCCATCAGGATCAGGCCGTTGTTGATCAGGCCGATCATCAGCGCGCCTACGATGGTACCGATGACGGTGCCGTAGCCGCCGAAGAGGCTGGTGCCGCCGAGTACCGCCGCAGCGATCACCGACAGCTCGTCGCCTTCGCCGAGCTGGAACCGCCCCGACTGCAACCGGCCCGCATAGAGCATTCCGGCAAGGGCCGCAGCCATCGAGGAGATCACGAGAACCCGGAACTTCACCGAGCTGGTGTCGATCCCCGAGTAGCGCGCCGCGGTCTCGCCGCCGCCGGTAGCGAGCACGCGCCGACCGAAGGTCGTCCGCTTGAGAACGAAATGGCCGACCGCACCGAGCCCGAGCATCCACAAGAGCAGCACCGGCACGATGCCGATGGAGCCGCCGCCGAACAGCCACGAGTAGCCGGGGTTGATGATCGGCACGGCGGCGGTGCCGCTGATCCACATCGCGACGCCTTTGGCGATGCCCATCATTGCGAGCGTGGTCAGGAACGACGGAATGCCGATCCGGGTGGTCAGGAGCCCGTTGAAGACGCCGACCGCGATGCCTGTGGCCAGACCGGCGGCGACGCCGAAGAAGATGCCGCCCGCGGCGATCGCCATCGCCGCCGTGACCGAGGCGAGCCCCGCCACCGCGCCCACCGAGAGATCGATTTCCCCCGACGAGAGCACGAAGGTCATGGCGATCGCCATGACCGCGATCATCGCCGTCTGCCGCACGATGTTGAGCAGGTTGTTGGGGTTGAGGAACCCCTTGTCGTTCAGCGTCAGCGCGAAGATCGCGAAGATCACGGCAAAGCCGATATAGATGATGTATTGACGCCAGTTGGTCAGGCCGAAGCGGGCGGCGACCCCGGAAACGTGAATGCTATCGCTGGTGGACATGGCGCACTCCCTGATGCTTCAGGGCCTCCTGAATGTGAAATTGGAGTTTCTGCTCGGCCGACTGGAGCTGGTGCATCGTATCGTCGGCCGGAAGATCCGGATCGTCGAGGTCGTGGCGCGCGAAGCTGCTGACCGCACGGCCTTCGGACATCACCAGGATGCGGTCGCAGGCGGTCAGCAGCTCGCTAAGTTCGGAGGAGATCATCACGATGGCCTTGCCGGCCCGAGCCAGCTCGCGGACGAGCCGGATGATCTCGGACTTCGACCCAATGTCGATGCCCGCCGTGGGTTCGTCGAGCACGAGGATGTCGGGATCGGCGGCGAGCCACTTGCCGATCACCACCTTCTGCTGGTTGCCGCCCGAGAGCGTGCCAACCGCGTGATCGCGCGAGGCGGTCTTGATCGCGAGCCGTTCGATCTGGTGATCGGCCACCTCCTCGACGGCGCGGCGACTAACGACGCCGCTGGACGACACCCGGTCGAGCACCGCCATTGACAGGTTGGCGGCCACCGAATGGGTGGCGATGATACCTTGGGTCGCGCGCGCCTCGGGCACCAGCGCGATGCGCGCGCCGATGGCATCGCGCGGGCTGCGGATCTCGATCGGCGTGCCTGCGACCTTGATCTCGCCCGCCGTGCTGGGCTCGATCCCCGCGATGACCCGGGCGAGCGAGGAGCGGCCCGAGCCGAGCAGCCCGGCTAGCCCTACGACTTCCCCGCGATGCACGGTCAGGCTGACATCACACGGCTTGTGACGGCCCGAAACGCTGACCAGCTCCAAGAGCGGCTCACCGATCTCGACCTGCTCGCGCGCGACATCCGACAGGCCGCGCGACCGCTTGCCGACGATGTGCTCGATCATCGTGTCGATCGGTAGCTCCGACAGCGGCGCGGTGATCACGTGTCGCCCATCGCGCAGGATCGTGGCGCGGTCGGCGATGCGGGCGATCTCATCCATGCGGTGCGAGACGTAGATGATCGCCACACCGCGATCCTTGAGCTTGCGCAAGAAGGTGAAGAGCCGCTCCACGTCCGACACCGACAGCGCCGTCGATGGCTCGTCGAGCACCAGCACCCGCGCTTCCTGGCTGATCGCCTTGACGATCTCGGTAAGCTGGCGCTGCCCGGCACCGAGATCGGCGACGAGCGCCCGGGGGTTCACGTCGACCTCGAGCATCTCGAACAGCGCGCGCGCCTTCTTTTCGGCGGTGCGGTCGTCGATCAGCCCGAGGCCGGTCTTAGTCTCGCGCGTGAGAAAAACGTTCTGCGCGACGCTCAACGACGGGACAAGACTCATCTCCTGAAAGATCATCGCCACCCCCGCCTGCCGCGCCGCCTCCGGCGAGGGGTGGGTGATCCGCTGGCCGCAGATCTCGATCGTGCCGGCATCCGGCGCATGCACGCCGTTGAGCACTTTCAAGATCGTCGACTTGCCCGCGCCGTTGCCGCCCAGAAGCGCGTGGACCTCGCCGGCCTCGACCTCGAAGTCGACCCCGGCCAGCGCCCGCACACCGCCGAACTGCTTGGCAATGCCGCGCATCACCACCGCCTGCGGCGCGGCGGTCACGTCTTCACCTTTACCCATTGCTGCGTCTCCCCGGACTCGATCAGCGCATCGGCGACCAGCTCGGTCAGGTAGCCATCCGCGAAGTTGGGCGAGGGCTGCACCCCCGTGGCGATCGCCTTGAACAGATCATAGCACTCGACGATCTTGGTCTCCGAGTAACCGATGCCCAGCGCCGGGATCGGCCAGAGCCCCTCGCCGTAGGGATGCGCCGGCCCGCTGTAGACGGTGCGGAAGCCGCGCGCGTCGGCCGGATCGCTGTTGAACATGACGCGCAGCTCGTCGCGGCGCTCATAGTTGAACAAGATCGAGCCTTCGGTGCCGTGGATCTCGAAAGTGATGAAGTTGTTGCGGCCGTAGCCGTTGCGCGTGGCCTCGAGCGAGCCAATGGCTCCGTTTTCAAACTTCAGCAGCGACACGACCTCGTCGTCGACGTCGACCGTAGCACGCTCCGCATTGGCGTTCTTCTCGCTGGCGCCGAGCTTGTCCTGCCCTCCGGCCTGCACCGGCCGTGTCGTCACGTAGGTGGGCGTCATCGCGGTGACAGCCGAGATCGGCCCGACGAGGTAATGCGCCAGATCGACGACATGGGTGCCGATATCGCCGATGGCGCCGGACCCGGCGATCTTTTTCTGGAAGCGCCAAGAGAGCGGCCCGTCGGGATCGGCCGACCAGTCCTGCAGGTAAGTGCCGCGGAAGTTGAGAATCTTTCCGATCCGGCCCTCTTCGATGTATTTCCGCGCCAGCGCCACAGCGGGGGTGCGGCGGTAGTTGAAGGCGACCATGTGGATCACGCCGGCCTTCTCGACCGCGTCGAGCATCTCCCGCGCTTCCTCGCCGCCGCGCGCCAGAGGCTTCTCACAAATGATGTGCTTGCCTGCCTTGGCCGCCGCGATGGCGATCTCGGCATGGACGTTGTTGGGGGTGCAGATGTCGACCACGTCGATATCGTCGCGGTTCACAACCGCGCGCCAGTCGGATGAGGCCTCGTCAAAGCCGAAGCGCTGGCGAGCGTCCTCGGCCAACTCGTCGGTGACGTCGACGACGACCTTGCGGTGCGGGATCGCCGGGGCGGGCCAGAAGAACATCGGCATTGATGCGTAGGCCATGGCATGGGCCTTGCCCATAAAACCGCCACCGATCATCGCCACATTGAGCGTCTTGGTCATGTGTCTAACTCCGGAAGATATGGGAAGGCGGGACCGGCCCACGCGGAGCCGTCACCGCGGCGACGGGCGGGCGCGTGGCCTGCCCGTCGCGCTCGATCAGTTCATGCTGTTCTGGATGTTGGCCGTGGCGTCGGCACGGTAGACCGTCTGCCAGGCATCGAGCAGCGTCTCGCGCGTGACCGGCAGCGCCGGCAGTGCGACGAAGGCGGGCGCCTCCTTGTCCAGAAGGCCGTAACCCGCGAGCGTCGCCTCGGCGACGCCTTGGTCGAACGGCCGCTGTGCTCCGAGGCCTTTGACGAAGCCGCCCTGCGCCATGTTAATCGCGACGTTCTCGCCCAGATCGATGGTGGTGATGACCAGATCGTCGCGCCCCGCGACCCGCGCTGCCGAGATCACGCCCTCGGCCGGCACATCCCAGACCGCCCAAATCGCATCGAGATCGGGGTTCGAGGTCAGCATCGCCGAGGCGACCTTGTCGGCGTCGCCGGTGAAATCCGGCCCGCCGATGCCCTGCTCGGCCACGATTTCGATACCTGGATAGTCTTCCGCAACCGTCGCCTTGAAGGCGTCGTAACGCTGCCGCGTGACGAAGAAGTCGGCCGCGTGGTAGACCAGCCCGACCTTGCCCTCACCCTCGAGCGCCTTGGCCAGCAGATGCGCCGAGGCGACGCCGTTGCCGTAGTTGTCTGCCGAGACGACCGAAACGTAGTCCGTGCCGGCCTCAAGCCCCGGGGGGGTGTTCTCCATGAAGACCAGCGTCACACCTGCATCTGCGGCCGCCTTGTAGGCCGAGGCCGTCGCGGCGGGATCGGTCGGCACCGAGACGATGATATCGGGCTGCTGCGCCAGAACGGTCTCGATATCCGCGACCTGCTTCTCGGGCTTGAAGCCGGCATCCGTGACGGCGATCACCTCGATCCCCATCTCTTCGAACCGGTTGCGCAGCCCGTCGACCTGCGCGCGCGACCAGTCATTGCCGCCATAATGCATCACGATCGCGGCGGTGGCGTTCATCTCCCTGATCCGTGTGAGCTCTTCGTCCGAGAGCGACAGCTCCGTGGCCGGGGTCGCCGTCTCGCCGTTTGGGCCTTTGGACAGCACCTCGGATTGCAGCGCCGCAAGCGCCGCGTCGGGATCGGCAAGCACCGGTGCGGCCAGCACGCCGGCGGCCACGAAAGCCGCGGCGGCGACGCGGCCGAGGTTGTTGATGATGGTCATATTCGGGTCTCCCTCCCTTTGTGCGCGAACCCTCTCGTCCGCGCGTGTCGTCCTGCGGGTCAGGCCGTTTCCAGCCGGTCCTCCAGATATTGCCGACTTGCCTGCGCCCCGGCGCGGGGGTCGTCCCATGCGTCCAGCTCGACCGTCACCCAGCCGTCGTAGCCGGTCTCGAGCAGCGCCTCGATGATCGGGCCGCTGTCGAGATCGCCGCGGTCCAGCGGCGTGAAGGCGAAGGGCTCTTGCTGCCAGCCCTTGAGATGGACGTAAGAGATCCGCTCGCGATGCTCGCGGATCATCTGTGCGGGATCGCCGCCGGCGGCGGCGAGATGCGCGGTGTCGGGACAAAAATCGATCGAGGTTTCGCCGAAGATCCGGCGCACCTGCTCGGGGCCTTCGACGATCGTCGTCAGGTGCGGGTGGTAATGCGCCTTGAGACCACGCTCGCGAGCGATGCCCACGATGCGCTCGAGCGCCGCGCCGAGCTTCGCGTGATCGCCGTCGCGCGCCCCCCCTGCCCGCTTGGCTCCGCCGCCGATGACGAGATGCGGCGCGCCGATCTCGGCCGTGCGGTCGGCGACGCGGCGAATGCGGTCGAGCTCTTCGTC
The DNA here is from genome assembly GCF_047631075.1 of Limimaricola cinnabarinus. NCBI lineage: Bacteria > Pseudomonadati > Pseudomonadota > Alphaproteobacteria > Rhodobacterales > Paracoccaceae > Limimaricola > Limimaricola cinnabarinus. The sequence goes on along the minus strand of NZ_JBLHYX010000037.1, from coordinate 5,856 downwards.
GAGAATGTCATTGAAGATGAAATTCCCGCCCGAATAGGCCGCCACCAGCGACAGCCCGTGCTTTTCGAGCAGTGTGCGGAACGCCTCCCCGGAATGGTCGAGAAGGTTGCCATCGAAGACCTCGACCCCCTCATAGCCAGCCGCCGCGATATCCGCGAAAGCGCGGTCCATGTCCGCAAAGGTGCGGTAGGTCAGTTCGGATACCGAGGTCACGCCAACCGCGTTACCGCCGAGCGGGCCCCAGCAATTCGCCTGATAGGCAAGCTTCCATCTCGTCATTTTCATCTCCCTCGGCCACCGGGCCGTCCCAGACGCAGGTCAATGCCGAGCCCTCCAGCCCGGTGCGGGGGTCTCGCCCCCGCCCTCTTCCCTTGCGTTAGCCGACAAATAAGCGAGCAAAATACCCAAGTCAACATTTTATAAGCACAACACGTCGTACTTTTGCATATTTTACGCATAAGAAGAATATTGCTACGCCTAAAGGCGTCGTGTATTTCTGCGCCATCGGCAGAACTGGATGCGAGATGCCCAGAAAAAGCACCGACTCACACAGTGATTCGCCCTTTGGTGGATCGCGGAGCGCCGAGGGGCGCACCGGCAGACACCGTGCGGTAGCCGGTGCCTGACAGCGGCATGGTCGAGACGAGCCGGCCAAAGCGCGGCAAAGGGCGGCCACGCAACGCCGACGGTGCGGCGCAGAGCTTGGGCACGATCCTCAACCTCGTGCGCACCGGCGCCGCGCACACGCGTCAGGAGCTGGAGCGCGAGAGCGAGCTAGGCCGTGCCATCGTCGCCGACCGGCTCGCTACGCTCAGTGAGATCAAGCTGGTCGACGAAAGCGCGCTGGCCGAGGCCAGCGGCGGCCGCGCGCCTCGGCTGGTGCAGTTCAATGCGAACCGGGCGCGGATCCTGGTGGCCACGCTCGACCAGACGGCGCTCGGCGTCGGGATCGCCGATATTTCGGGCCGGCTGATCACAGAACACCATGAGGCAATGGACCTCAGCGCCGCACCCTCTGCGACGGCGGAACGGCTCGGCACGCTGTTCGAATGGCTGCTTGCAAAGGACGAACACTCGGCACCGCTCTGGGGACTTGGCATTTCGGTGCCAGGCCCGGTGCAGTTGTCGCCCGGCGACGATTTCCTGCAGGCGACGCCGACATTCCTGCCCGCATGGGAGGGCTTTCCGCTGGTCGAGCAGCTCGCTCGACGCTTCGGCGTGCCGGTCTGGATGCGCAGTAGCGTCGAGACGATGGCCATGGGCGAGCTGCATGCCGGCGCCGGCACCGGCATCAACGAGATGCTCTTCATCAAGGTCGGCAAGCGGATCGGCGCGAGCTTCGTCTTCGACGGCAAGCTCTATCGCGGCGCGCAAGGGGCGGCAGGATTGATCGGCCATCTGCCACGGGCGGCGGGCGGCCGGACCGCCTCGCTCGACGTGCTGGCCGGGAGCGACATGATCGCCCGCGACGGCCTTGCCGCCGCGCAGGCCGGCACCAGCCCCGCGCTGGCCGACATCCTGAACCGGGGCGGCGAAATCACCGCGATCGAGGTCGGCCAAGCCGCGCAGGTCGGTGATCCGGTCAGCATGGAGATCATGTCGCGCAGCGGTCACCTGATCGGCCAATTGGTTGCCACGCTCGCCAACATGCTCAACCCGTCGCTGATCGTGCTGAGCGGCTCGATCGCGCAGACCAACGACATTCTCCTCGCGGCGGTGCGCGAGGCGGTCTACGGCGAATCGCACCCCCTCGTGACGCGCGACCTGCGGATAAGTGCCTCGCGGATGGGCAGCTCTGCCGGGCTCGTCGGCGCCGCCAAGGTCGTGAGCGAGGCGCTGTTCGACCCGAGCTTCCTTCGCGAATGGGTCACACACGGCGCCCCGACGGCGATGCCTCGGCTTTCGGCTGCGCTCGACCGGATGGGCAAGACGGCGATCGGCGCGCCCGCTTCGCCCCCCGCCGCCGCCGCGCCGCCCGGTGCATAATGACCTGAACAGGGAAGACCAAAGATTATGTCGATAAGCGGACTGGGCCCCCACGGCGAACGCGCCGCGCCGCCGAGCCGGCTGAGCCTGACACTCGACGACGTCACCGCCTCTCGCGACAGGCGGTTCCGGGTGGCCGTCGTGCTTCATACCGGCGAGAGCGACTGGTCCCGCCAGCAGCTCGCCGGGATTGCCGGGACCTTGGGCGACTGCGGCGTCATCATGGGCGAGGTCGTCGATTGCGGCTTTCGGGCCGCGACCCAGATCGCCGCGCTCGAACGGCTGAGCCACGAGGGGCTCGACGCGATCATCTCGATCCCGGTGGCGAACGCCGCGGTGGCCGAGGCGCATCGGCAGGTGTCCCGCGCCGGAACACGGCTCATCCTGCACGACAACGTGCCCACGGGCATGTTGCCGGGCGCGGATTACACCTCGCTTGTCTCGGCCGACAATTTCGGTCTGGGGCTGATCGGCGCCAAGCTGCTCTCCGACAGGATCGCGCAGGGCGGCGAGGTAGGGCTGATGACCTACGGCGTCGACTTCTACGCCACGAACGAGCGCGAGATCGCCTTCGGGCGCTGGATAGTGGCCAATCGCCCCGATCTGAAGCTACGGACGATCCGCTTCCCGTCACTGGGGGCAGTTCGCGAAACCACTTTGTCGATGATCGAGGAAAGCCCCGACCTTGCAGGGCTCTTCGTGGTTTGGGATACGCCGGCAATGGAAGCCGTGGCCGCACTGAATACGATCGGGCACGACATGCCGGTCACCACCGTCGATCTTGGCCGCGATGCAGCGATATGTCTGGCACAAGACAATCACATTGTAGGCATCGCCGCGCAGCAGCCGTTCCGACAGGGCGTCGCCGTCGCGGAAGCGACGATACTTTCTCTTTTAGGGCGCGCAGTTCCGAGTTGGATCGCCCTGCCCGGACTTGCCGTTACGAAGGCCAACGTGGCTGATAGCTACCAGACCGTTTGGCGCACGCAAGCGCCGCAGGAGATCCTCTCTGCCCTGTGACACACAAAGCCGCCATGCGGCCCCTTCAGTGCGCTGCATCGTGGCGGCCCTCCCCTTCAGGAGGTGGCGGCATTGCCATGGAAACCTGCCCGCATGTTAGAAGGGTCATTGCTTTATCTGCTGGGTTCGCTTGACGCTCAGTGATTCACGGCTACCCTACAGGGACGTCATACACGCAGCGCTCGCTCGAATTTCTAAAGAATATTCAGTGCCTTGGGCATCGTGAAAAATTCACTGGGGCTCCTACCACCCCAGCCATGACATCCCCAAAAGACAGACAGAACAGAGACTTAGCTTCTCCCGCACCGTCGCGTGGCAGAGGCATCACCCGGGGTGTGACACAAACTGTGACACAAGACCCCTCTGCGGACCGTCGGTCCCGGGGCACAGCGCCCAGAGCCGCAAGGCACCGGCCCCGCCCGCGCCCCGCCGGCCCCTACCTCCAGCTCAGGGGACGGACCTACTACTTCCGCAAACGTTTACCCAACGTCAGCCCGAAAATATCCGGCAAAAAGCTACTGGTTCTTTCTCTTCGGACACCTCTGCTGTCCGAGGCGATGGGTCGTGCGGCTTGTCTCCTCGCCGTTCTGAAACGCGAAGAGACACGACTGATGACCGAGACGACACTGGAGAGCATGCCAGAAGGCAAGATCCACACCATCCTGACCGAACTGCTGCGCCGGACGCTTGCCCGCATCATCGCCGAGCAGGACGCAGGGTCTGGACTCTCTGACGCGGACATCGATGCCCGCATCCACCGGCTCGAAAAGGATAGCGTGGCGCTCAAGCGCATGGCACGGCGCAATGACTTCGCGCCGATCGAACCGATGGTCGCCGAGGCCGCGGTGGCGTGCAACATCGCCCTTGGAGACTCCATTCCGCACGACCTTGGGCGTCGCGCCGTGGATCTCATCAGACAGCTGATGGATCTCGAGGGACGCGCCGCCGACGGCGAAGACGCGCGCACCATCGCGGAGCCGCTCGTCGGGCATCACTCGACAGTTTCCGTCGACACCTTCGTGACGTCACCGCAGGTGTCACTGTCAGCGTGCTGGAGCCAAGCGCTCAAGATGTATCCGTCCAAGTCGATGAAGGGGAACATCGACGCGATCGCAAAGCTGGCCTTGGCCTACTTCGGCGATGTACCGGCCCCCACGATCCGGGACGAGGACCAGGAAAACTTCTTCGCCTGGATGGCGCGTCTGCCAAAGGACCACGGCAAGAGGCACGGCAAGAACCGCTTCTGTCGCCTGACACCAAAGCACCCTGAAAAATACCAGCGCACAAAGGATGACGAGATCGCGATCGCCGACCTTGCGGACGAGGAGATCATGCGGAAGATCCGCAGCCAGAATCATCTCTCGAATGTCGAGAAACGTGCCCTGCTTGCTGAGCAGCTGACCCCTCGGCTGACAATGCAGACCCTGAAGCGCAATCGCGATGGCCTGTCGCGCATGTTCCGCGCCGCAAAAGACCTGGGATGCAAGGATGCGCCCGATGCGATTTCCTACAAGGCAGTAGGACGCGCCGTGGCCGCTGCGGCCCCTGATGATCCGCTCTATGTGCGTGTGACCCGTCCCAAACTGCGCATGCCATGGACTGAAGAGCGTCTACGGCGCTTCCTGACGTCACCGATCTATACCGGGTGCTTCTCCGAGCACCGTCGCTGGAGACCCGGAACGACCATCATCCGGGACTCGCTCTACTGGGTGCCTCTGATCGTGCTCACGATTGGGAGCCGGATCGAAGAAATCCTCCTGCTCAAGCGTTCAAACTTCGTGCGCCGCAATGGAGTTGACAGCTTGGCAATCGGCCTCGATTGCGACCAAGGCGGTAAAACCGAAGATGCGAGCCGTGTGATCCCGATCCCGCAATCATTGCTCGACCTTGGGTTTGCCGACTGGATCAGAGGGCTGGGAGACGCGCATGGCCCGCTACTGTTCCCTGAGGCGGCCCGGCGCTCAGAGATCGACGATCTCACTGGCCCGTTCAGCAAGGCCTTGAACCGCATCCTCGATGCGCTGGGGCTCGGTGACTTCGACGAGGATTTCTATGCCCTTCGTAAGACGCTGAACTCGATGCTGAGCGCTGAAGACGTGGCAGAGGGACAGCGCCAAGCGATTGCCGGCCACAAGGCCGGCACGATCCTCAACCGGCACTACACAGCGCATCGGACGAAGGAACTGAAGGCTGCCGTCGACCGCGCCGACTTCCAACTCCGCATCGAGGAGAGCGCGCAGCACGGCTTCCCTGTCATAACCGGGTGCTCGCTCTCTGGCCAGGACGCCTTGGCTGTCGACGTCACTCTCGACGACGCCGGTGAGGCCGATGAGATCCGCGTGATCAACTGTGCCACCAAAGATTGCGTCTTTGCCTTTGAGCGACGGGACGCCGTTACGGGAAAGGCTCTATCCCGCGCGGATCTCCGCAAAGCCGCGAGATGCTTCAATGACATCGTGGGAAAGACCTCGCTCGTGCTGCCAAAGCACCACCTCAAGCGCCTGGCGGTCGAACATTTCCACGCTCTCGGATGAGTATGGCCCTTATAGTGCCGATGCGCGCTTCCTGAGCGGCCCATGCCCCCACCGAGACTTTGGCTGAACTTGGTGCGGGTGGCCCGCCCGCATGAGACTTCAAGCTTTGGGGATCGGTTCTCACAGCCAAGGCAAGATCGCTTCACGCTTGTGAGCTGTCATGACGCCGAATGGGTCGTATGTGGGTGGTGAACCGCGCCGGGTTTGTCGGAGGCTCCAACTCCTGAGTAAGGTGGAGCATGAGCAAGACGACGAACAAGTATGCGCCTGAAGTGCGCGAGCGTGCGGTTCGCATGGTTCTGGGCAACGAAGGACA
>NZ_JBLHYX010000036.1:0-18674 GCF_047631075.1 Limimaricola cinnabarinus | reverse complement strand
CGGGCGCTTGAGCAATTTGAAGGCTCCACGCCAGGCGCGCTTGCCCGAAACGACCAGTCCAACTACCAATCTCAAACCCGCAAACTCTCGTTATGACCGAGGGACCGGCGGGGAGCAGGTCACCGGCGGTTGCCCCTACGGCTCATGGATGCTCTGGATCTTGGGCCCGAAGGAATGCCGTCCATTCTATGATAATGAACCGGCTGCCATGGACGCCCTTCTGTCTGTCAAGCCGTGATGCAGGTGGCGTTGATCTCCTTATGACGGTGCAAGACTACTCCGTAGAGTTCGCGAGAGATGTAGCGATTTAGGGCGCGGATAGCCTCTTTTGAAAACTTGCCAATCCAGTTTCTCGAAAGCGGTTCACTGGATTTATCACCGTCAGACCTGCTGATTTCAACCTGCTGCAATCCCCTTGCGCAGCTGCACAAGTCGATCGCGTCTCTCATGGCGCGCGGCAAGAGCTTCGGCCATATCTACGCGCCTGAAACGGGTGGGGGCGTTAGGCTGCAGCTGTCCGATGAGATCCATATCCGCCGAGATAACTGCGCCGAGAGTGAAGTAGCCGCCACCTGAAACCGCGTCTCGATGCAGCACGATGGGCTCTTGCCCCCCGGGTACCTGGATCGACCCGTAGGAGTAGCAGCCGTCGACGATGTTCGAGGGGTCCGACCCTGCTCCGAAGACCGGTTTGCGCTCGACGAACTCCATCGCCCGCCCCCCTTTGAACCGATAGCCCATACGGTCCGCCTCGGGGGCCACGCGCCATTCATCTTCAAAGAACTGCTGTTGCGCCGCCTCGGTCAGCCGATGCCAATAGAGCCCCGGCAAAACGCGTAGCTCCGCTGGATCGCCAGGGGCGCGCCTATCCTGTGGTGCGACCGTTGTGCCGGCCTTGGCCAAAGTCCGTGCGGCATCGGACGTCTGACCGGTGGGAAGCTGGTCTCCCACGGCGATGGCGCGCCCGTCGATGCCCCCCAGCGCTCCGATCGCGTAGGTCGAACGCGACCCCAGCGCCAATGGCGTGTCGATGCCACCAGCCACCGCGATATAAGCGCGGGCCCCGGCCTTCAGAAAGTCAAAGGACAGCACCTGCCCCGCACGGACCGCGATGGTTGTCCAGCTTGGTCGCGGCTCCCCGTCGATCCGAAGCGGCATGTCCGCCCCCGTCACGGCGATCACCGCGTCGCTGTCAAAGCGGACCTCGGGCCCCATGAACACCGCCTCCAGCGCGGCCTGGCCTTCATCGTTGCCCACGAGCATGTTGGCCACGCGCAACGCGAAGCGGTCCATCGCGCCACCTTGAGGAATCCCCAAGTGGAAATAGCCCGGGCGGCCCATATCCTGGATCGTCGTGGACAGGCCCGGCTTCAAGATCTCAAGCCCCATCGAGCGCCTCCATCAGCCTTGCGTTGGTTCCGGTCATGTCGGCCTCGAAGGCCGCGAGGTCGAACTCGACCTCGGCGATGCGCGGGTGGTAACGCCCTTGGGCCACCTCTTCCTCGATCCGGTCGAACTCGGCCCGGTCAATGGGTTTCCACTTCACGATGTCGCCCGGTTTGAAGAACACCATAAAGTCGCGCAGGTAGCTTACCTTCTGCTCGGGATCGAAGATCGGCATCGGCGTGATCCCGAACATCTGATACCCCCCCGCGCCCCGCACCGAATAGATGCATGAAAAACAGCCGCCATAGCCGACCGTGTGGCGCGGCGTGTCGGTGCGCGGACGCAGGTATTTCGGCACTTCGATCTGCTGCTCGCGCCCGACGAGCTGATAGAGAAAGGGCAGTCCCGAGACGAAGCCCACCATGGAAACGAACCACGGCTGCGAATGATGCGCTTCGATGAAGGCCTCGACGCTGTCAAAGCCGTTGATCCGGGCGGCGTAGTCGAGATCGGTGCCGGAGGGGTCCTGATGCCGCTCGCGAAACCGCATCAGCGTCTCATGCGTCCACGGATCGCGGTAATAGACAGGAATCTCGATGATCCGCGTCGACAGCCGCTTCTCGGCGCTTTCGGTTCCCGCCTCCAGCGCCTTCAGACGCACCATCAGATCCTCGCCGGAGATCCGGTCGGGATCGAAGCGCAGCTGAAACGACGCATTGGCCGGGCAGACTTCGGTGATGCCCTCGATCCCGGCCGCACGAACGGCATCGTGCATTGCCATGCTCTTGAAGAAGGCGGCGAGCGACATCTCTTCGTCCATCTCGACGAATATGTGCTCATCACCGCCGTAGGAATAGCGGGTTTTCACAGCGTCTCTCCTTGTGCGGCGGCCTTCAGCCCCCCATCGGCCAACCAAGTTTCGAGCCAGCCTGTATGCACCTTGCCCGATCGCAGCGCCGGATCGGCGGCAAGCGCGAGGTGCAGGGGGATCGTGGTCCTCAGCCCCTCGATCCGGCAACCGCGCAGCGCCTGCGCCATCCGCTCGATCGCCGTCGCGCGGTCAGCGGCATGAACGACGAGCTTGCCGAGGAGCGAGTCGTAGAAGGGCGGTACCGTGTATCCCTCGTAGAGAAAGTGATCCACGCGCACCCCCTCGCCCTCCGGCCAGCTCAAGCCGCTCACCGTGCCCGGAAACGGCGCGAACTGCAGCAGCGGATCCTCGGCGCAGATCCGGACCTCGATCGCATGACCGTCGCGGACGACCTGTTTCTGGGTCAGCGGCAGCAGCGCGCCACCGGCGATCTCGATCATCATCACCACGAGATCGAGACCGGTGATCATTTCCGTCACCGTATGCTCGACCTGGATCCGGGTATTCATCTCGATGAAGTAAAACGCGTCGCCTGCCTCGTCGTAGAGGAACTCCACTGTCCCGGCACCGCGGTAGCCCACAGCCTCAGCAAGTCGCACCGCGGCGTCGCACATCGCCGCGCGCGAGACCTGCGACAGCCCCGGCGCGCCCGCCTCTTCCCAGACTTTCTGACGGCGGCGTTGCACCGAGCATTCGCGCTCGAAGCAATGGATCGCGCTGGTGCCGTCTCCCATGATCTGAACTTCGATATGGCGCGGCCGCTCGATCGCCTTTTCGAGATAAAGCCCGCCATCCCCGAAGGCCGCCTGCGCTTCGGCACGGGCCTGCGGCGCAAGCCGGCGCAACTCGTCTTCGTTCGCAGCGATCCGAATGCCGCGACCGCCACCGCCCGCGGCTGCCTTGAGCATGACCGGATATCCGATCTCTCTTGCCGCCTCGACCGCCGCTGCGACATCGTCGAGCCGCCCATCCGAACCCGGCACGATCGGCACACCCGCCGCGCGGGCCGCCTCGCGCGCCGCGACCTTGTCGCCCATCCGCTCGATAGTGCGTGCCTCGGGACCGACGAACACCATCCCGGCGGCCACCACCGCCTCTGCGAAGGCCGCGTTTTCAGCGAGGAACCCGTAACCCGGATGCACGGCGTCGGCACCCGCCGAGCGGGCCGCCTCAATGACCGCCGAAATGTCGAGATAGGACTGTGACGCGGGTGCGGGGCCGATGCAGACGGCGGCATCGGCCTCTCGCACCGCCGACATCTCGTGATCCGCCTCCGAATAGGCCTGCACGGTCTCGATGCCCAGAACGCGCGCCGCGCGGATGATGCGCATCGCGATCTCGCCGCGGTTGGCGATGAAGAGCCTCCGGATCGCCATGCTCAAGCCAACCGAGCCAAGGCCGCACCTGCCTGAACCGGGGCGGCATTCTCGGCCAGATAGCTCTCAAACGTGCCGGCGCTCTCGGCCTTCACCTCGATAAAGGTCTTCATCACCTCGATCAGCCCGATAACCTCGCCCACCGCGACATCGTCGCCCTTGGATTTATATGGGGCCGCATCCGGCTCCGGGCGCTGGTAGAAGGTGCCTGGTAGAGGGGAGGGTATTTCGGTCATGTCGCTCAAACTCCTTGATGTTTCAGGCCTGGCCGATGACCTGGGCCGCTGGCGCGATGCGGATGCCATGCGTCTCGAGCCGGTCTCGTATGGCCCGCCCGATATCGAGCGCGCCGGGTGTGTCGGAATGAAAGCAGATCGAGTCGAAACCGATCTCGATCTCCGTGCCGCTCACGGTCCTCACCACGCCGTCGCGGCAGGCACGCAGGCATTTTTCGGCGATAGCCGCGGGATCGGGTCGCTCCACCTTGCGGGCAAAGACGATGGCGCCGCTGTCGTCGTAATCGCGGTCGGCGAAGAACTCGCGCACCACCGGATGTCCGGCTGCACGGGCGGCGCGGTAGGTCTCTGACGCTTCCATGCAGAACAGGATCGCGCCGGGGGCCACGCGTGACAGCGTTTCGATCAGCGCCTCGGAGAACCGTGCCGAGGCCGCGATATCCATGAACAGCGCACCGTGCGGCTTGATGTGTTGCAGGGCTTGGCCATGGCGCGTCGCAAAAGCTTGCAACGCCCCGACCTGATAGACGATATCATTGATCAGCTCCGCATCGGGGGCTCGGATCGAGCGACGACCGAAGCCTTGAAGATCGCGGTAGCCCGGATGCGCGCCAAGCGCGACCCCGTGCGAGACCGCAAGGGCCACGACCTCGTCCATCACATTGGGATCGCCGGCATGAAACCCCGTGGCGATGTTGGCCGAGCTGATCAGCGGCATCAGCGCCGCATCCTCCGTCTCGCCGAGCCGCCACTGCCCGAACCCTTCGCCCATGTCGCAGTTCAGATCGACCGATCTTGTCATACGGACGGCTCCTGTCCTTGGCCTTTGGAGCGAGTGTCCGGTGGATGGAGCCTGCTGTAAAATTCCGATTTCCGTTATCACAGTATCGAAAAAACAGATATGGCATGATACATGAACCTGCGTCATCTCAAATACTTCGTGGCCACGGCCGAAACCGGTCAGGTCAGTCGCGCTGCGCGAGCGCTGTCGATCTCGCAAAGCGCTGTTACCGGCGCGATCACCGATCTCGAGCGCGAAGTGGGTACGGAGTTGTTTTCGCGCAGCCCGCGGGGCATGGAGCCCACGGCGGCAGGGCGTGAGTTTCTGTCGGGGGCCTATGAGATATTGTCGCGGCTCGACGAGATGCGGGCGCTGGCGCGACGCAGCTCGTCGCTGTCCGCCAAGGTGCGTCTTGCCGCAACCTACACGGTGATGGGGTATTTTCTACCGCGACATCTCGAACGATTGGCGCGCCTGCATCCCAACCTCGAAATCGACCTTCTGGAGCTCAATCGTGCGGAGATCGAAATCAGCCTGCGTGAAGGTTCGATCGATATCGCCTTGCTGCTGACCTCGAATCTCGATGCCGCCGACCTCGCCTCTGAAACGTTGCTGCGCTCGCCAAGGCGGCTTTGGGTCGCGAGCGGGCACCGGTTCGCCTCCAGAACCGAGGTCGGGTTCGACGAGATCGCGCAGTGCGACTACATCATGCTGACCGTGGACGAGGCGGCGCAGACGACACGGCGCTATTGGTCGGGGACCGGTCATGCCCCACGCATCCGGCTCGAGACCTCCGCGGTCGAAGCCGTACGTTCGATGGTTGCTAACGATCGCGGCGTGACGATCCTGTCGGACATGGTGCATAGGCCGTTTTCGCTCGAAGGCCGGCGCATCCGTACAGTCACGACGTCGATGCCGGTGCCGACAATGGATGTCGGTCTGGCCTGGCGGCGCGGTGTCGAACTGGGACCGGGTGCGGAGTTACTGGCTCACTATTTCCGTTACAGCTTCGACGCCTCGCTGTTTTAGGTGTGGGCCAAGGCCTGCGCGATCTCGTCGCGCCCCGCGCCCGCGGCCAGAAGCGCCGAAAGCAGCAGCCGGGCCTTTAGCCCCGACAGCGTACCAGTCAGCAGCCCGCCCGCCTCGATGAGCGTGGTCGCACCGCTGTCGCCGCCGTAAACCGCACGGGTCCGGCCTTCCACGCAGCGCGAGGCGATGAGCACGGGCACGCCCGCTTCGGTAAGCCGCCGCACCGCCGCCCCGAAGCCGCGCGGCGCGTTGCCGCGACCGAACCCCTCGATCACCACGCCGCGCGTGCCATGCCCGGCGCAGAAGTCGAGAAAGGCCGGCGTCGCGCCGAGCGCGAGCCGGACCAGCTCCACCTCCTCGACCAGCCCGGCATCGGCCACCACGCGGCGCGGGCCGGGGTGGCGGTAGAGATGCACCTCCCCAAGATCGACCTCGCCCAGCTTGCCCAGTCCGGGCGAGCGGAAGGTGTCGGTGCGCGCGCTGTGCATCTTGGTCACATCGCGCGCGGCGTGGATCTCGCCCTCGAAGACGATCACCGCGCCGATGCCGCGAGTGGCCCCATCGGCCGCCACGCGGATGGCATCGGCGATGTTGCGCGGCCCGTCGCTGTCAGGATCGCCCGCGTGGCGCTGCGCGCCGGTGAAGACGATCGGCTTGTCCCCCGCCACGAGGATATCGGCGAGATAGGCGCTCTCCTCCATCGTGTCGGTGCCATAGGTGACGACAACACCGGCGCAGCCCGGATCCTGCAACGCGGCGCGGATCGCGGCGACGAGACCGTGGGCATCCGACAAGGTAAGCGCAAAGCTGTTGATCTCGCGGAACTCCTCGACCCGGACCTCGATCCCGTCCAGCGGATCGTGCAGATTGGCCAGAAGCGCGCTTCCGCCCAGACCGGCGACAACCGCGCCCGCCTCATCGGAATGGCGCGAGGCGATGGTGCCGCCCGTCGAAATCAAGGTCACATGTCTCACGTTCCGCTCCTTTTGGCCCGCCCCTGCCCGCCGCGGGCGAGATCGACGAGTTCCCCCCATCGCCTGACAAGATAATTGTGCTCGTCCATGGTGGTGTTCCAGACGGCAATATGCGCAGCACGGGTCCAGTAGGAGCCGCCCGAGCGGACCTCGCCTACGCGGATCGCGGAATGTCCCGAAGGGTTCGGCAAGGTGCGAACGGCCGGTCGACCCTCGTACCAGTAGTCCCACTCGTCCGGATCGAGGAATTCGCGGACGCGGGAAGGCACCGACATGTAGTAGCCTTGCCGCGCCATGACGGCTCCCGGCCAGCCAGACAGGAACCAGTTCAGGTAAGCATAGGCCCGGTCGAGCCGGTCGCCTTCGAGGTGCCGCGCAAGACACAACCCGCCATGCCAGGCCCGGTAGCCTTCGACCGGCACGGCCTGCCGAATTCGCACCGACCGGCTCTTGAGGGCGATCACGGCAGGCGACCACATGGAGGCGATCACCGCGCGCTTGTCTTCGAACAATGCACGCGCTTCATCGATGGTGCGCCAGAACGGTGCAAAATGCCCGCTCCGGACCATCTCGGTCGCGTGGTCGATCAGCATGTCGATTTCGGCGACCGACATGTTGCCCATGTTCATGAAACGCAGCCCCGACTTCGCCTGCGCCGCGAGCGCGAGGTCGAAAATGCCGATCGCGGGTTCGTCAACGATCGCGGTCCGGCCGTGCCAGCGCGGGTCCAGCAACTCGCCCCAAGAGCTGACTTCCGCATCGACATCGAGACCGGTCGCGAGTTCGTTGACCCCGAAGCAGTCGAAGTTATGGACGGTCGGCAACATGGAGATCCGCCCCGACGGCACTCGCGAAAGGGAATTATCGTCCTGTACGAACAGCCGCGTCACTGGCGCGTCGCCCAAACCCACCCTGGCCTCTGCGGAGATGCTTCCGGTTCTGGTCAGGTCGGTGACGTCGCTCCAAGCCTCGATCCGGCTTACGTCGATCGGTTGGATCGCGCGCCAGTGCCAGACGATATCAAGGTTGTGAAAGCACTGGTCGTAGACATCGTAGCGCCCCGGCTCGGTGGCCGCGATCCGCTGGGCCGTGACAAAATCGTGCTGTTCGAACTCCAGCGCAAACCCGAGGTCCGCTTCTGCCCGCGCCTGAAGCTGGCGAAAGGGCGTGATCTCGGTGCAAAGCACCCGCAGGGGTGCCAGCTGAGCACGGCCGATCACCGCAGGGGCCGAAGCGGCAGAATTGAGCATGGTCAGGCCTCGATCCGCGCCGGGTTCGAGAGCCTGTTGAAGACATGGAACGAGCGTTGGATCACTTCGGGGTCAAGCCCTTCGAGTATGAAGACCAACCGCGAATGGCGCTCGTTCGTCGGCCAGTGCGAGAGATGCACCGGCGGATGCACAAGATGCTGCACACCATGCACAGCCACAGGCCGATCCTCTCCTGCAACATCGAGAATGCCTTTAACACGGAAAATCCGGTCGCCGTGCCGGTTCAACAGTATCGTCAGCCAGATGCCAAAGGCGGTCCAGTCGATCCGTTCCTGAATCACCAGCGAAAAGGAGACGACGCCGAGACCCGTATCATGGTGGTGGTGATGGTGACCGTGCTTGCCATCATGCGCAAGTTTGTCCGGCTCAGCCGGGGTGGGCTCCGGCGCGGTCTGGGTCCAGCGCGCCGGATCCTCGCTCAGCATTTCGCCAGGCGCGGTATCACGCGCAATCAGCACGCGCGCCGCGGGGTTGAGCCGCTCCAGCCGGGTCCGCAGCGCGCTCGTCTCCGCCGGGGCGCACAAGTCGGTCTTGGTGAGCGCGATCACGTCTGCCGCGCCGATCTGGCGCACAGCCTCGTCGCGCGCCTTGATCTGCGCGCCCGCGTTGACCACGTCGACGGTGGTGATCACCTGCCCGACCGTGAAATGGCTGCGCAGCACCGGGTGGGCGCGGATGGTGGAAAGAACCGGAAACGGGTCCGCCAACCCCGTGCTTTCGATCACCACGCGATCAAAGGCGGGGATCTCACCGCGCGCGCGGCGCGAAAACAGGTCGGACAGGCTGTCGGCGACCTCGCCGCGCACCGTGCAGCACAGGCAGCCCGATTTCATTAGCATCACCGTGTCGTCGATCCGGTCGAGCAGCTCGTGATCGAGCCCGACTTCGCCGAACTCGTTGATCAGCACAGCCGCCCCGGCCATCGAGGGGTCCGACAGCATCCGCTGCAACAAGGTGGTCTTGCCCGAGCCCAGAAAGCCGGTGAGCAGATTGACCGGGATCGGGGATCTGTCGCTCACGGATGGCTTTCCTCGAGCGCTGCAAGCAGGTCCGGATCGAGCGGGTCGAAGGGCTTGCCCGACAGTGCCTCGGCCTCGGGCCAAAGATGCGCCAGCGCGTCGAAGACCGTGGTGGCGCCGGTGGCGCCCCGTAGCACGTAAGACGTGTTGTGGAAATCTTCGACCTTCATCCTTCGCGTGTGCAGCACCTTGTTGGCGATGGCAAGTCGGCGGGCCGCCTCGCGTCGGCGCGACAGACGGCTGTCGTTGCGGCTATAGACGCCGGGGCGCTCGACAGCACTGCTCCAGTGGTCGTCGCATCCCAAAATGCCGCAGAGCGAACACATGGTCGATCCTCCTTTCCTGTCCGGGGCGACCGGGGCGCGCACGGCGCCCCGGTCGGTATCACGGTCTCACTTGCGCGGGCTGCGCTTTGCAAAGTCGTCCGCCATCTCGTCCATGGTGACGAAGCGCACGCCGTCGTGGCCTTGGATGTAGTCGATCAGCCGCTCGAGCATCAGCAGGACCTGCGGGCGACCCGAGACGTCGGGATGGATGGTGATCGGGAACACGGCGTAGTCCATCTCACGATATACCCAGTCGAACTGGTCCTTCCACATCTGCTCGATATCGCGCGGATTCACGAAGCCGTGGCTGTTGGGTGCCTTCTTGATGAACATCATCGGCGGCAGATCGTCGAGATACCAGTTCGCCGGGATCTCGATCAGGTCGGTCTCCTCGCCCCGCTCGAGCGGCTTCATCCAGTCCGACGGCTTGCCCGCGTAGTCGATCTTGGTCCACTTGTCGCCCACGCGCACGTAATAGGGCGAGAAGTCGTTGTGCATCAGGGAGTGGTCGTACTTGATGCCCTTCTTGAGCAACAACTCGTTCGTGACGTTCGAGAACTCCCACCACGGCGCGACATAGCCCGTCGGTCGCTTGCCCGACAGCTGGGTGATGAGATCGATCGAGCGGTCGAGCACCTCCTCTTCCTGCTCGGGCGTCATCGCGATCGGGTTTTCATGGCTGTAGCCGTGGATGCCGATCTCGTGGCCAGCCTCGGCCACCGCCTTCATCTGCTCGGGGAAGGTCTCGACCGAATGGCCCGGAATGAACCAGGTCGTGGTCAGCCCCTTGCGCTTGAACAACTCAAGCAGGCGCGGCGAGCCGACCTCGCCCGCGAACAGGCCGCGCGAGATGTCGTCGGGGCTGTCCTCACCGCCATAGGAGCCGAGCCAGCCCGCCACCGCGTCCACGTCGATGCCGAAGCCGACGAGAATTTCCTTTGCCATTGTCTTTCCTCTTTCACTTGGAACTTGGTCCGGCCAAAGCCGGGATCTGGGAGCCACTCAGCGCGGTGGCACCAGTGTGACGGACTCTTGCGCGAAGCTGAGAGTGACCGGATCGCCCGTTGCAAGCGCGCGGCCCGCCAGCGCGTCGTCGCGCCCCTCGACCACCACCTCGCGCCCGTCCGTCAGGCGCACCTTGAAGTGCCCGGTCGCTCCCACGACCTGCTGGCCGCTGAGCGCCCCGGAAAGCCGGGTGCGACCTGCCACCGGCACCGCGTCGGCGGCATCGATGCGCATCGCCTCGGCCGGAACGACGGCGAGAAGGCCCTGCGCCGGATCGATCCCGTCGCGCCAAGGCGCGCGGATCTCGCCCAGAGCGGTGTCGAGCAGCGCCGACGCGCCGTCGCGCCGCAGGCCGCGCCCTTCGAATATCGCATTGGCGCCGATGAAGTCGGCCACGAAGGCCGAGGCCGGACGGCGGTAGAGCTCGGTCGGGGTGCTGATCTGCTCGACCACGCCGTCGCTCATCACCACGACACGGTCAGAGAGGCCCAGCGCCTCGGACTGTGCGTGGGTGACAAAGACGAAGGTGATGCCCAGTTCGCGCTGCAGCAGTTTCAGCTCGTTCTGGATGATCCGCCGCAGGTTCGCGTCAAGCGCACCCAAGGGCTCGTCGAGCAACAGGATCTCGGGCTCGACCACCAGACCGCGCGCCAACGCGATGCGCTGACGCTGACCGCCCGAGAGCCGGTCGGCGGGGCGGTCGGCGAATTCGGTCAGGCCGAACATATCGAGAATCCGGTCGACCTTGGCATCCTTCTCGCGCTTGGCCAACCCCTTGACGTCGAGGCCGAAGCCGATGTTGTCGCGCACGTTCATGTGCGGAAACAGCGCGTAGTTCTGAAAAATCATCGAGGTCGGGCGCTTTTCGGGCGGCGTGCGAGAGACGTCGCGGCCCTTGATCATGATCCGCCCGTGGGTGATCTCCTCGAAGCCCGCGATCATGCGCAACGTCGTCGACTTGCCGCAGCCCGATGGGCCGAGGAAGGCCACGAACTCGCCGCTGCCGACCTGCAGGTCGAAGTCCTGCACCGCCACGGTACCGTCGGGGTATGTCTTGCCGACACCGATCAGTTCTAGGTCGTGCATCAGTCGCCTCCTGGGAATGGGGCGCGTCCCGGTCCGGCCGGGACGCGCGATGTCGGGTCAGGCGTTGAGGAACTCGTCCCAGCGCATGATCAGGTGGTCGTACTCATCGGGCCACTGATGCCAGTAGGCGACGTTCCGGGACCGCTCCTCAAGCGAGCCGCCGTCGCGCAGATCACCTTCGTTGATGCCGCGCTCGGGCGCGCCTACCCAAGGCTGACCTTCGTACCAGAAGGCGTATTTCGCAGGCTCCATGGCCTCCTTGATCTTGGTCGAGGGCGAATAGTAGCCCTGCTCCGTCACGGTGATCGCGGGCGGGCCGGAGAGCCAGAAGTTGGCATAGGCGATGACCGCCTCGCGGTTCGGCGTGCCCTTGAGCATCGACGGCCCGATCGCCCAACCGCGGGTGCCTTCCTTGGGAGAGGCGTAACGGGAGGGCTTGCCTTGCGCCTTCACCGCCATGACCGCGGGCTGCCACGCATCGCAGACGACCATCTCGCCCGACGCCATCAGGCTCACGAGCTCGCCGAAATCGCCCCAAAGCGCGCGGAACTGCCCGGCCTTCTTCTTGGCGATGAGGAACTTGGCGGCTTCGTCGATCTCGTCTCGGGTCGGGTTGCCGGGGTTCTGGGCCTCGAGCATCCCCAGCGAGTTCATCGCGAGGATCGCCTGCCCGATGGCAATGAGCGGGTCGATGTTGAGACCCGAGCGCCCCTGCCACTTCTCGTCGAAAAGGGCGGTCCAGGTGTTGGCCTCCTCGTCGCTCACCACGTCCGGGTTGTAGCCGATGGAATCGTAGTTGTAGACGGCCGGCACCATCAGCAGCTGGGTCTGCGCCTCATCGGCCCAGATCTGGCCCGCGATCTGCGCGCTCGGCGCCCATTTGTCCGAGGGTGTCGTGAAGGTGTCGCGGATCGCGTTCCAGTTAGGCAGGTCTGCGGTGGCGATGGTCTCGACATTGTCGGTGGCGATCAGCGCCGGAAGGCGCTCGGCGATGATCTCCCAGCAATCGTAATCGGACGAGCCCGACAAGATGCGGGTCTGCGCGTCCGGATAGGTCGAGGGCGTGCCCGAGACCGATCCCACGCCCGAAGCCTCCTGGAACATCTGCAGGATGCGGTCCTGCACGGTGGTCGAGAGGCCGGTGGTGCGCAGCTGCTGGTCCCCCAGGGAGGCCTGCGCGAAGGCGGCGCCGCCGAAGGGCAGCCCGCCAAGGCCGAGGCCCGCCGCGGCGCCAAGGCCCGCGCCGCTGCGCAAAAGCCCGCGCCGGGTCAGATGAGATGTGCGTTTCATTGTAGTCTCCCTGTTGATCTTGTTGGTGTTCAATAGCGGCCGACGAGAAGGCCACCGTCGACCGTCAGCACCTGCCCGGTGAGGTAGGAGGCCGCGGAAGATGCCAGAAACGCGATGACACCGGCGATTTCGGCGGGCTCGCCCAGACGTCCCATCGGAATGTAGGGAGAGGCCATCGCTCCGGCGTCGGGGCCAAGCGAGTTCTCGGCCGACAGGAGCTGCGCGGTGCGGATATAGCCCGGCGCGACGCCGTTGACCCGGATGCCGTCCCGCGCAAGCTCGGTGGCAAGCCCGCGCACGAGACCCACCACGCCGGCCTTGGCGGCCGAATAGGCGACATGTTCATCCCAACCGTAGGCCACGCCCATGATCGACGACAGGCAGATGATCGCCCCCTGCCCGCGGGCCTTCATCGCGGGCACGGCCGGGCGGATCACCCGCAGCATGCCCTTAAGATCGATGTCATGGGTTTCATCCCATTTCTCGTCCGAGAGCCGGTCGAGCGGCACCTTGTGGGCGATGCCCGCGTTGGCGACGATCACGTCGATCCCCCCGCGCCGCGCCACCACATCGGCCACCAGCGCATCGGCTTGCATGGTCGATCGCACGTCGAGAGCCGCGAATTCGGCGCTGCCGCCCTGCTCCGTGATGGCTTGGACGACCGCCCGGCCCTCGGCCTCGAGCACATCCGTCACCACCACGTGACAGCCTCGTGCCGCGAATGCCTCGCAAGCGGCGCGGCCGATGCCGATGCCCCCGCCCGTCACGAGAACCGTGCGCCCCTCGTCATGCGTCATGTCAAATCCCTCGCTCACAGCATCACATCGCCGGAATTCGGCCCTAGCGTCTGGCCCACGAAGAGCGCGCCGTCGTCCGAGGCGAGAAACACCACAGCGCCCGCCACCTCATATGGCTGTCCAAAGCGGCGCAGCGGCAGTTCGGCGGCCTTGGCGCGACGCCAGTCCTCCGACAGCGCCGCAACAAGCGGCGTCTCGATCGGTCCGGGTGCCACGGCATTGACCCGAACGCCTTGCGCGCTCACCTCGCGGGCGAGCGATTTAGTCATGGCGATCACCGCACCCTTGGCGGCGGCGTAATGCGCCAGCTCGACACCGCCCACCTGCCCGAGCTGAGAAGCGATGTTCACGACATAGCCGCGCCCCGCCTCGATCATGGCGGGCAGAAAGGCGCGCGTGACAAGGAAGGTACCGCGCACATGCACCGCAAAGATCTTATCGAAGGCCTCGGTTGAAATGTCGGCAAAGCGCGCCTGATGGCCGAAGCCCGCGTTGTTGACGACCAGCTCGGGCGACCCGAGGCCGTCGCGCATCTCCTGCGCCATCCGCGCGACCGCGGCCTCGTCCGATACGTCGGCGACAAGGGCCAGCGCCTTCCCGCCGTCGGCCTCGATCCGATCGACCGTGGCGCGCGCCGCGTCGATCGTCAGATCGTTGACCCCGACCGCATACCCCTCGCGCGCGAGGCGCGAAGCGATCGCAGCTCCGATGCCCGAGCCTGCGCCCGTGACGATAGCGCCGCGCATCACGCCTCCTCCGTCGCGCGTGTCTTGGCGCGGCCGACAAAGCGCATCATCAAGAGCGCGTAGATCGCCAAGAGGGTGAAGGAGAACAGCGTCGTCAGCAGGCCGAAGGCGAAGACGTTGGGATAGATCTCGACCGAGAAGGTCCCGTAGATCGACAGCGGCAGGGTCAGCTGTGCGCCTGAGGTGAACAGCGTGCGGGCGAATTCGTCGTAGCTCAGCGTGAAGGAGAACAGCATCGCCGACAGGACGCCCGGAAAGATCACCGGGAAGGTCACCCGCCGGAACGTCTGCGCCGGAGAGACGCCCAGCGACATCGAGGCCTCTTCGATCGAACGATCGAAGCGATTGAAGATCGCCAACATCACGAGAAAGGCGAACGGGAAGGTGTAGACCACGTGCAGCACGAAGGACGTGCCCCACCAGGCGCGGTCGATGCCGAGCTGGTTCGACAGGAGCGCCACACCGAGGCCGACCAGAACGCCCGGCACCATCATGCCCAGAACGATCAGGTAGAAGACCGGACCGGAACCCTTGAAGCGGGTGCGAAAGGCTTCAGCGCTCATCACCCCCAGCACGGTCGCCACCACCGTGGTCATCAGCGCCAGCACCAGACTGCGCACGAGGCTTTCTCCGACCGGGAGCTGGCTGACACGGGCATTGTCGACCAGCCCGAACAGGTGCCGGTACCAGTAGGTCGACCATTCCTGCACCGGGAACTGAGGCCCGCCGTTGGGTCCCTGGAAGGACAGGATCGCGAGGACGATCAGGGGGCCGTAAAGAAACAACAGGAACAGGCCGGCATAGACGGCGAGAACGGGTTTGAGAAAGCGCACTTCCATCTCACACCTCCTTTCGCAGATCGACGAAGCGCAGCAGCACGCCGATGATGAACGAGATGATCACGGTAAGGACGACGCCCGCCACGGCGGCGAAGGCCCATTTCAGCGATCCCACTTGGCTCACGATGATGTTGCCCAGGAGGTTAACCTTGCGCCCCGAGAGCGACGCGGCGGTGGCGAACTCTCCTAGCACCATAACCGAGACGAAGACGGCACCGACGACGACACCGGGAAGCGACAGCGGCAGGATGATCTTCCAGAAGATCCGACCGAAGCCCGCGCCCAGATCGCGCGCCGCCTCGAGGATGGAGGGGTCGATGCGCGCGAGCATGAAGGTAATCGGGCCGACCATGAAGACGCAGTAGATCTGCGTCATGCCGACGACGACGGAGAATTCGGAGAACAGAAGGAAGGTGAGCGGCGCGTCGATCAGCCCGAGGTTCATCAAGATCGTGTTGATCGCGCCCTCGGTGCCAAGCATCGGGCGCCAAGCGATGACGCGGATGAGAAACGAGGTCCAGAACGGGATCACGCACAGCACGAGCAGTGCCGTCTGCAGTGTCTTGGAGCGGACCATCAAGCCGATGAACAGCGCCACCGGATAGCCGATCAGCAGCGTCGTCGCGAGCACCACGACCCAGATCCTCAGCGTGGTCCAGATCGACGAGAGATAGGTCGAACTTCCGAGAAACTGTTCCCAGCTTGCGGTGGTGAGATCGGGGGAAACCGCGAAGGTGGTCTGGGTCCAGAACGATACGTAGACCACCATCAGCAGCGGCAGCACCATGAAGAGCAGCATCCACAGCACACCGGGGCTGAGCAGCAAGAGCGCGCGGCGCCGGTCGCGCTGGGCGCGTTTCAGGGCCGGGGAATGGCGCGCGTCCGGCGCGGGCGGGGCAGCGGGCGGCACGGTGGCCGGCGTGGCAGTCTGTATCATCAGGCAGCCCTTTGCGGATGAAGGATGGCGTCCTCGGGATCGAAGCGCAGCTCATAGGCGCTGCCTTCGTCGAGATCGGGCAGACGCGGTGCGCTCAGATGGTCGAGCACCTGGATCAGTTCGCCGTCGAGGGCGCGGAAGAAGCACAGCCGGGTCGAGCCGTTGAATTCCGAGGTGATGAAGCGTGCGGGCAAACCCATCCGTCCGTCGGATGCGCTTTCGGGAGCAAGCACCGCGATACGATCGAAGCGAACCGACATCTCCGCCGTGGTCCCTTCGACCAGCTTGCTGTCGCGCGGCAGGCGCAGCGGGCCCTCGGGGGTCTCCAGCACACCGTTCGCAACCCGCCCTGCGAAGGTGTTGTAGGCGTTGAGATGGCGGGCCGTCTCGGCATTGGCGGGCTGTGTGAAGACTTCGGTCGGAGCGGCCGAATGGCTGATCCGGCCACCGGACAGCACCGCGACCTCGTCGCCCATCTTGAGCGCCTCCGTCTCGCTCCCCGTGACGTGCAGGAAAGACACGCCGAGCCGCGCGCGGATCTGGCGCAGCTCGTCGCACATGCGTTCGCGCAGGTTGGCATCAAGCGCGCCGAGCGGCTCGTCGAGCAACACCACGCGCGGCTCGCAGACCAGGGTGCGCGCCAAGGCGACCCGCTGCTTCTGACCGCCGGAGATCGCCCCGACCGCTCGTCCGCCCAAGCCCTTCAGACCTACGAGGTCGAGCATGTCATTGCTGCGCGCCCTGATCTCGTCGGCATCGGTCACCCGATTGTCTGCTCGGTATTTCAACCCGAAGGCCACGTTCTCCGCCACGCTGAGATGCGGAAAAAGAGCAAAGTTCTGGAACACGAAACCGATATCGCGCCGGTGCGTCGGCACCCCATCGAGCCGCGCGTCGTCGAGAAGGATGCGGCCCGCATCCGGCTCCTCGAAACCGGCAATCAGACGCAGCAACGTGGTCTTGCCTGAGCCACTGGCTCCAAGCAGCGATACATAGCGGTCCTGCGGCACGATGAAGTCCAAGCCGTGCAGAGCAGCAGTCGCTCCATAGGACTTGGACACCTGCTTTAGCACGAGCAAGGCAGCCTCCCTGAGATCGTCCCGCTTCACTGCAGGATCTGTAAATGTCCTTCGCATACAAACTTCGTTTTTGATTCGGATCAAGTGAGAAAGGGAGTGGAGGTCCCCGAAAGATGGGAAGCTCCTATAATATACATTAATATTAGTATATTGAGAGGTTTTCGATGCTGCATGATACTTGCATGATGCATGCTCGCAGCACGCTTCATAAGGAATGTCGTACACAATATGCACAAAATCCTTCCCCATCCGCCTTGGAGGTGGGCATTCTTGACCAACCTGCGTTGTCACCTCCCCCGACCGCGGCTACATCGTCGCCCTGGCTCTGAAGGGACCACTCCATGACCCGTCGTAGCGCGGCCGCAAAGCCGCTGTTCGAGAACGCTGAAGACGTCATTCGTCTCAACATCGAGAACGGAACGCTCGCGCCCGGCGTGGTGCTGCTCGAAAGCGCCCTTGCCGAGGTCCTTAAAATGTCGCGGGCGCCGGTGAAGCGGGCGCTCAGTCAGCTCGAACAACAGCGACTGATCAGCCGCTTCGACGGTCGCGGCTACATGGTGGGAGCAGCCCCCACTCCGGGACACGGTCCCAGGCGCATCGACATCCGCCGTCTAGGTCTCGATCTCGGCCCCGCCGAGGGCGAAGCTACCGGCCCCAACTGGACCCGGATCCATGACGAGGTCGAAGCGGAGTTGTCCCGTTGCCTCGTGTTCGGGCAGTTCAGGATCATCGAAGACCGCCTTGCCGAGCATTACGACGTCAGCAGGACGGTCGCCCGGGATGTTCTCGGTCGTCTGCAGGAGCGCCGCATCGTCGCCAAGAATGCGACCTCGCGCTGGATACTGAAACCGCTCACCGCACAGATCATCAGGGAGCGTTTCGAATTGCGCGCGGTCCTCGAAGTGGCTGCGTTGCGTACTGCCGCGCCTCACCTCGATCGAGAGGCCTTGCGTGAGTTGGCGCGCCGAATCGAGTCGATAGAACGCGCCGGCGAAGATATCGATCAGGCGGAATGGTTCGAGATCATGGGCCGCTTCATCGATCTCGCGGTTTTGACCACGCCCAACTCCGAACTGGCCGACTACGTAGCGTCGAACCGCAAAACCTTGCAGGCCTCGCATTCGGCCTTGTTCAGGCTCGGCATGCCAAGCGATCGTTCATCGGTGATCGAGCTGAGGATCATCGTGGAACTACTCCTCAACGACGCGAGCCCCAGCGCCGCCACGATGTTCGAGCAGCACATCTCGAAACTCAGAGATCGAACCATTGCCCAACTGAAGATAGTTGCCGTTGTCCCGGCACCAACTGATCTTCCGCCTTACGTCGTCCATTTGTAAAAGCGACCATGCCACCCATTTTCCGTACGACTGAAGATCTTGCCATCAACTTTGACATTGGTCGCATCGCTCGCGCTTGCGGCTAAAGTCTGATCAGCAATCAATATAGCTGGCGATAATATTCGCGAGGCTGCACGATTGATCGTGAATTTCCATTGACTACCACACCATAGAGCTATGGCTGATGACCTGCTCCCCGCCGGTCCCTCGGTCATAACGAGAGTTTGCGGGTTTGAGATTGGTAGTTGGACTGGTCGTTTCGGGCAAGCGCGCCTGGCGTGGAGCCTTC
>NZ_JBLHYX010000035.1:0-19362 GCF_047631075.1 Limimaricola cinnabarinus | reverse complement strand
CGCCGGGCGCTTGAGCAATTTGAAGGCTCCACGCCAGGCGCGCTTGCCCGAAACGACCAGTCCAACTACCAATCTCAAACCCGCAAACTCTCGTTATGACCGAGGGACCGGCGGGGAGCAGGTCAATAAGCATGCGCAGCAGCGCCAGCACCGCCTCCTGGATGCGATCATCCCCGCCTCGGCGCAGGAGGTAGTTGCCATGCGCGCCGAAGTTGCCGTGGATATGCGCCACCGAGGCATCGAGATGCGCGTGCAGGCCGTAATAGGAGGTCTTGCAGCGCGTCGGCACCGTATCGACGCCCGAAAACACCACCACCAGCGGTCGTCCCGGCCGAAAGGTGGCCTCCCAATTCAGCAGATGGAGGCCGTGTTTGAACGCTCCGACTTCAATAATACTCAAGGAAATCTCAAAATGATGTCCGACGCCGGGGCTGCGCCAAGTGTAATCACATCCAGTTAAATCAGCTATCGAAGCCCTGTAAGACAGCGGGCCGGACAAAGGGAGGTCACCTTTGGGGCGTGACCGAGGCGCGGTCGTTGCCAAGGATGACATTGTCGATCAGCATCTCGAAATAGCCGGTCGAGGGCGCGCGGTAGAGACCGGTCTTGAGCACGCAGCGCGGCTCGCCCTCACGCCAGATCAGCGGTAATTGCCGCGCTACGACCTCCTGACCATCGACCCAGAGCCGCGCGAAACCTGGCTCTCCGAACTCGAACTCCAGCACGAAGCCGGTCCAGCGGTCGCGCGGCATCGGCCCGTTCCAGAGCGTCTCGAACCCGTCCGCGTCGCTGCGCGCCACCAGCGACACGCTGCCGTCGGGTTCGAGGTCGAGCGAGATCGGTGGGGACTTGCCCGAGCCGGGCTGAACGCATTGCGCGAGGATCTGCCAATCCTGCGGTGTGGGGACCTCGGAAGGCAGCAAGGCCTCGAGCCCGAGAAACCAGCGCCGCCCCGGCGCGATGCCGCTGTAGATCGTGATCTCGGATCGGTCGGCGCGCGCGCCCTCGGGCGTGGCGCGGCTGAAGATTGACAGCGCGTGCCCCAATCCGCGCCGGTCCGGCACGATCAGCGGCGAAAGAGCGCCGCCTTCCTCACGCCGGGCGAAGCTGCGCGATCCCTCGGTCAGGGCTTCAGAGGTGATCCGGGCTTGTTCGAGGTCGATCCGGTACCAGGCGGCGGCGTGGGTAGGTCCTGAGACAGGCAATGTCGCGAGAATCAAACAAAGAAGCTTTGCCGCTATGCTCTTCATTGCTTCATAAGTGGTCTGCCTGCTCATACTGCCTTTGGCCTCCAAACCAGATCAAAATATTCCGGTGATCGGGTTTATCCCGCCGTACTCGACAGACCTACGCTCGATGTCTCAGTGCATGCAACCATATGCGATCATGAAATCTCGGGGATTCTGGACATCATCAGAAGGTACTACCGAATGAAGGCAGTCTGTTCCACGCAGAGAAATCCAAAGTCAGATGCATCCCGGAATATCCATCGATGTTCCACGCAGTGTTCGAGTCAGGCGCTCGCGAAATTCTGACGTTTTCGTTAACCCCTTCGACAAAAGCGCGAAGTCCGATCGAACGTGTGTTATCCAGAGGTATTGTCGGCTCAAAAACCGTAGTCGTGTCACCACGTTTTCCAATTTCCAAAGAAACTTCTTTTGCGAACACGACTTGCCTTAGATCGTTGTCGATGACGCGATTTTCAGTTCTCTTGTCCGTCTGATGTTCCAAACCGTGCAGGAGGAACTGAGCCTTCACACTTTCAGGAACCGAACTTGTCACCTGATCGGCAACGATCAGGATCCTCGGGCCTTTGGTGGTAAAGAAGAAGCTGCGCCTCGCAGACTCGATCATGGCAGTGCCGTTTCCGACTTTGTAGAGGCTCGGTGCTTTTATATGGAACCCAGACCAGCTTTCGGGCAGATCGCTGATGCTATCGACGGTGCCACTGTTCGTTCTTGGCAAAGGATGCCCATCTTTCGACATGGTACCATGGCATGAATTCACGTCATTCTTGTCGACAAGGGAACATCCAGGAATGAGCCAGACATTGTGCATGAAGGCTGAGCGACCTTTATTTTCCACGACCCACGGACGGCCATTCGTTTCATAAAAGAAGCTGCCGCAATCGTGATCGACGTTATGGGTCAGGTGCAGGGTCGATCCGCAAGCCCAGAGCGACCAGCCTGCCCCCTCTCTGGAAAAGCGCTGCGCAGTGGCCATACCGGATTTGTCAAAAATTATTGTCTCGACCGTATCAGGTATTTCTGATTTGTACGATGGTTGGGGCAGGCATAGCGCCATTAGCAGATATTCGTTTCCTTCCTGCTCCGAAGTGTTGTCTGCTTCCAACAGCTTGTCAAAAGCCGGAATTTCGTCACCGACCGAAGATATGAAGAGCACGACCGTACGGATCCAATCCATAGGGTCGCAATCGCCGAAGGTGGCGAACAATTTGCCGTCGGAGCGGGATGCGTGCAGCATCGTGCGTTTGACCCGTAAGAGGATCGGAAACCGGCCCGCGACGAATCTATTCCAGCTAAGGCCGCTGCGCTGCCATCTCGTCCAGATATACGGAAACAACTCTAGAAGAATAAACTGCAGGTAGTTCAATCCCTCCAAGTAGCATCCATCGTCTAGGCTTTTGTTTAGCGTCGTTAGACACTGTTTCTCGATGTGTGCAGACCACTTGTCGCCCTCGGGACGGATGCAGGAGGCGCCTACCAGATAGGAGAAGTATATGACAAGACCGTGGTTCGTTGATCTCCGCGCCCAATGCCTATGATCAGGAAATCTGTGAAACAGGGGGGCGGAGAAAATGTGCAGATGGGTGAGCCAGCGAGTTCCAAATAAATGGAATTTTTTTTGAACCTGCTCGATCGGAACGGAAAGTGTGCAGGAATAAAGAATTCCGAAAGCTCCCGGAATATATCCGTTCGCCCAGCTGTTTCGCTCCCATTGCCCGTTCTCGGGGCTCGAGGACGCCGAGGGTCGCCAATAGCTCCACGCCATGAGGCAATCAAAGGCCAGCTTCTGGAACTCCTCTATGCGTGACAATAGGCTATATGGATCTTCGGTCAAATGAGGGCTGATCCGGTGAACCTGTTGAAGCTGCATGCAGATGATCGAGGTGTGATAGTAGAATTGTGCTTGCTTTTCCCATAGAAGAACCCATCTCGGAGATGTGTTCTCCACTTTAACCCTGCGGCTTTCCTCGCAATGCGAGAAATGAACGTGCTGAATATCCTGCCCATGAAGGGCCTGAAATTGAACCAGGCATAGGGAGCCTTTGGCGACTTTCACAAAGATATCGCCAGCATCCAAATGCTCTGAAATTCCTAGATCAATGCATCTGTGGGAGTTTAGGTTCAGAAATGCCCTGTTGCCGAATGTGCGAATGCTAATGCTTCCGAGATCAAACCGGGGAAGGGGTGCGACTTGGGAATCACCAATAAGAACCTCGGCACCGCCTGTATTTTTAGATCTGAAGTCTATTGAGAAACTGCCGATCCTGAATTTAGCATCGAACGGCGTATCGTCTAGGCTATAAAATTCTACGAGAATTCCTGTTGATGGCCTTCTGAAAAAGCAGGGGTCGTATGTTTCTCCTTCCTTGAGGAGGAATGCATCAATATGAGGAAAGCCATTTGCTGGCATGAATGGGAAATTGAAGTTCCGTGTGCTGTTTGGTTCAAGGAAGCTGGAAAGCCTTTCCCCAAGATTCCTCGACATTTCTGCGATGTCGTCGGCTTTCGTGTCGCGGATGCCCCGCAGCTGAGTATCTGAGAAAAACATTGTGCATTATTTTTCTTTGTTCCGTGGTGGGACTTTTCAATCCCATGTTATTCATGCTGCGGGGCTACTATTTATTAGGGCATCGGATATTTTTTCTGATGCCCCGTAGCTTCTATTGTAGAGCACTGTTCTCCGCGAACTAGTCTGACAGTTTGTCCAGAAGGTCGCGCCACTGCGCCATGACCGCCATGTGATCGAACCTAGCTGCCAGATCCTTCATGGGCATGGATCGCTCGACGAAACTCAGGGGTGAAGCTTTCGAGGCGGTGTCGTCCTGCATTTCTTGAATGGTCGACATCACATGTTCCGCCATTGCCTCGACCCCCTTGAACACCTGCGTCTCGGGAAAGATCTGATTGGCCCCCAATCGCTCCTTCACCAATGGTATGGCACCCGATGCCATGCCCTCGATCCCCGCCAGATGAAAACTTTCGACATCCGACGTGGAAAGCACCCAACCGATCTTCTGGAACCAGCGCGCCACGTCGGGTCCGTGCGGGTCGAACTGTACCTGATGCGCCAGCCTCGGGTTGTTGCGGATCCTGTAGAATAGGCGGCTGTAGTACTTGTTGGCCTCGGTCGAGTTCCAGAGCCAAGGCAGGTCCCAAGGCATCTTGCTCTTGACGTGCAGGCGGAAGCGCGAATCTTCCTGCGTCAGGAGGTCCAGCAGGTCGACGGCTAGGTCCAGCCTCTTGAGAGAGGGAAGGGCGCCTAGCATGCCGAGGTTGAAAGGTGACCATTCGGTCTTAGGCCGGTCCAGGCCTGCGGCGTCGATCGAATTGGGAATGACCCGAATTTTGTCGTCGGGCCAATTGTAGACGTCGCGGAAATGGGCGGCCATGTGGTTGCTGACCGTGACTACCATGTCGACCTTTTCGATGTCGATGCGCTGGGGGAAATCGGTCGTCATCTCGAAACGGTGGAAACGCACAACGAGCTTCTGGTCCTGTTGCTTGTGCCGGGCGCAAAACACCGCGTTCCCTAAAGCCCATTCGCAGAAGATGAGATCGGCCGATTTCATCGCGGCCAAGGTCTCGGCTTCCCCCCCGTCCTGAAAGCGCGGCCAGATCACATGACTGGTCCGGTAATGGGTGTTGTTGAACAACTTAGCGTTTAGGTCGCCCATGAATTTTAGGTCGTGTCCCACCACTAGCAGACTTTCGCGCACCGCGCCCCGAGGCGGGTGGGGGCGGAGCGGCTCGGCCCGCTCGAAGATCGTCTCGAGCCGTCGGGCCACGTTCGACATTCGATGTGGCTCGATCCGCTCGCGGGCGAATTCGAGTGCCTTGGCCGGATCGATTTCGCCTGCTACCAGCGCCTTCAGCCGCGCCAAGAGCTGTTCCGTGGAGTTCGCATAGAGCGGATAATGGGGACCGAAATACGCCACATGGGCGGGGGTGCGATTAAGGATCGGCGCCACGCCCGACGCCGCATATTCGATCAGCTTGGTCGAGATCTCCGGGCTGCCTGTGAGCGTGTCGTGCCTGAAGGCGTAGCCGATGTCGAAGCTGGCCAGCTCGGCCTGCAGCGTCTCTCGGCTGACCGCGCCGTGCCAGACAAATCCACGCCCGGCCTCCAGGCGCGGTCGGACACGCTCGGTGAACCCGTCCGAAGAGGCATTGAACTTGTCGCCGTAAACATGCAAGTTGATAGGGCTGTCTTCACCTCCGAGCGCATCCTGCGCGTCCAGCATCTCCTCGATCGCCCAAGCCGTCGCGAACTTGCCGGCGTAGATCATGCGCAACGGTCGGGGGGCGGCCTCGGTAGCTGTATCGCGTGCCGTTTGGGGAGCCCGTTCGAAGAAGGCATCGGGAATCATCGGAGGTAGAATTGAGATCCGTGGCGTGGCGGCCGGGGACAGCTCCTCGATGAAAGCGGCCAGATGCCGGGTTTGGCACAGAACCAGTGCCGCAGCCTCGATCGTTTCGGCCAGCTTCGCGATCTCGGGGCTGTCGGGCGCGGCCCAGAGCAGATCTTCGTCTATGTCCGTGAGGTAAACCATCAGCTTCGCGCGCCGATCCGGCAGCGTTGCCATATGGTGCGCCGCGGCCCGACCCCTAACCAGAAGGTAGTCATAGGACACAAGCCGCTCAAGAATGGCAATGGCGTCGCCCGCGGCAAGGGGAGGGAGAACCGTGCCCTTTGCTAGGGAGGAAATGCCCGACCCAGTGAAGAGCCGGTCGGAGGGAAGCCACTGCCGGCTTACCCCACTCAGCTTTTCGGCGAAGTCGCGGGGGGCGGCATAGGACAGCAGATCGACATCCGTGTCCGGCATTTGGGACAATGTTTGACAAATCGAACGCAACCAGATCGCCGAGCCGTCGACAATGGCAGTATTGATCGGGGCATAGACGAGAATCCGTTGGCCGGCCAAAGATGCGGCCGCCACTTCGCTGTCCTGAACAGTCGAGGATTGCAGAGCGCTCATTGCGAGTTTTCCTTTTGGACCACATGCAACCGGTTTTCAGGAACTACGGTGATCAACCGGGTTCTCTGAGTTTCGTCTATGACGACGCGATCAGCTACGGGTAGCAGAAAATAGGGCAGGACCGCCTCGTCCTTCATCCGCTCCAGATGCAGGATCACGGGCAGCCGCTTGCGCCGAGCGGTTGAAACGATATCGCGCAAGGCTTTTATGTCAGGGGACCAAGTGCCTTCAGCGACGTCCCGCCACGCCGATTGCCCGCTATCCGGACCAAGCCGAATGCGAATGGCAGTAGCGTTTCCAGTCGCAGTCCGAGATTTTGTAGCGCCATCTACCACGTCGCCCTCCAGAGGAGCCTGCCAGTAATTGGGTGTCAGTATTTCCAGTGCGCCGCTCCGCTTCTGAGCGAAGACTCCATGCCAAGGAAGACTCAGTAGGGAGGAGGGCCGAAGATGGATTTCTTCGAAGCTTCGCGCACAATCCTCTACGGGGCAGAAGAGCGGTGCGGCACCGATATGGTCGAACGCATTGTGATGCCATCCCTGTAGGCAGACACCGAAATAGCGCGCTCCCTCTGGGGCAGGCAGCCGCTCCAATACGTGCCGCAATCCCTCATCTACACGAATATACTTGAATAAAGGAAACTTTTCGGAAGATAGGTAATCGGCACCCTCGATTTCTAAGCGGTGGCCTTCGGCATCGAAGGCATAGAGAGATAGAACCATGCCCTTGCGGGTGCTGCCACCTCGGCTAGCACCTGTGACGGTAAAATTTAATGCCAAGGGGCTAGTCTTGTCGTCCACTTTGCGCATGGCGACTAGTGGTGCCTCCGGACCAGAAAGATCTTCGTAAACGCCAAACCATTTTTCTCGTGTCACCCAGTCATCAGCCAAACTTTCAAGAAGGGATACCGGCAGCTGGGACGAGCCTAGGGTCTTAGCCAAGTCCATGCCGGGAAAACTGTGCAATTTCCGAATTTGGCTGTCGGACAAAATAATCGGCCTGTCTCCCTCCCTAGAGATAAGTCGCAATAAGACATAGTTGAAGGGTGCCGGGCTTTGGCACGACAACGACAATCTCGCATTGGCGGTAGTCACTGTAATTTCAAAGCGCTGGGTTTGTTTGGTCTCAGATAATGCGTGGGTTTCGACCATCAGAACGGATTCGGTTCCGGGGATTGTCGATACCTCAATCTCAAATTGAACGGACTTGGCGTTATTAGGGAGTTCGAGAAGTGCTTCGGCGCCGTGCTCGTCTATGATGAGGGGGACTTTTTTGGATTTTATTGCGCTATTTGGAATGCCGACGTCTGAAATATTCTCCACTTCCATCAGGTCAATGGAAACTGCAGTCATCTCAGAAAGAATAAGTGGAGATACCTCCGCTTTTTCGTGGAGAAATTCATCTCTAAGATCGTGGATTGCTATTTCGACTTCTGCCGTACCTTCTGGGAGGTAAATGGCGCGCTCAAACCAGTTGCCGCATTTAGGGTTAATATATCGATATGAGCCAAACTTTTCTGAATGCCTTAACCAACTCGGTGCCGGCAAATTCCTGCTTTCCGAATCACGAAATTGAAAGGAAAGAATAGCTGCTTTTTCTCTTCCGGCATCGGCTCCGTCCAGCCTTCCTAAAATGATGAATTTTTTTAAGCCGGTGGTTGGTAGGTGCACAATACGTCTTGACCCTTCGACAGGGCCTTCTAGCGCGCGAATTGCGTCTTTGATGCGGCTCAGAGCGGCAAAAGGGGGGGCAACCGGAAAGCGGCCTGCTTCAGAAATAATGTAGTGAAGTCTGTCAAATTTTTCTTTGTATTCCGAGCCGCGCCTTTCAGCCTCTACCAGCTTAGCGGCCATTTCGTCTAACTCAACTTTCCGCGCGTCCTGATCTCTGGAATAAAGAATGTCTTTTGCATGGCGCCAAGCATCTTGGACCAACTTTTCTCGCAGCACAGGATCAGAAGGTAGGAGGTCGCTGGAAGTGGATATCATTCGTTCGCTTGATTCAGAGAGGTTGCGGGTCAACTTGATCAGTTCCTTGAACCTATTTATTCGAGAAGTTTAACAACGCAGGTTTGCTGAAAGGTTTGAAGCGAAGCGTTATTTGTAAAAAAGTGATTTTTGAAATCTAAGCGGCGATAGTGGTTTCTATAGCATGCTTTCATAAGCTTTTTAGGGCGTATTTCAGGTGAACTCAAGTGCTCAAAATGCTGAAATACCTGCATTGATTGTATGTGATTATTCTTGCCTGTGTTGCGTGTTTGGATTGATTCATCTATATTTGCAATACAATTTTCTGGATGTGGTTGCCCCAAAGTTTGCAATCAAAATTCGATGGTTCGTAGAAGATATTTCGACGCCGTTCTTTGATCTGCATGAACAGATCTTTTTCGCATCCAAATTCCTCGAAGTCCTTCCTGTATCGATATGATTTATGTCTAAGGTGTGTATTAGTAGGCGATGCCTTGTGCAGTATGCCTTTTCATCTAGTAGCTGCAGGACTGCAAATCACTGTTCTGATCGGGCCTGGATCTGAAACACCGCCTCCGCGAACACCTCTATATCCCAGCCCTTCACCTCCCGCGCGATTGCGTCGCGCGCCGCGTCTTGGTCCGGTCTGTCGGCAAAAGCGATCACCGCTTCGATCGCGTCCTTCATGTCGCCGTGCACGTATTCCGTAAATAGTCCACGCGCACCGGGCCAGTCATGCACCACCGGGTAACAACCCGACGCCATGCCTTCGATCACCGCCGTGTGACAGCCCTCGCTGTCGGAGCTCGACAGGATCGTGCCCACCTCGCGGTACCACTGCGCCATGTCGGGGCCCGCCGGGTCGAAGCGGATCGCGGCCGAAAGGTCGGGATCGGCGAAGATCCGTTTGAACACCGCCTCGAAAGCGGCCCGCTCCTCGGGTCGGTTGTCCCAGACCCAGGCGATCTGCCACGGCATGACGCTGCGAACCGCGAGGGTGAAGCGCGGATCGCATGCGTGCAGCGCCGCAAAGAAGTCGATGGCGCGGTCAAAGCGCTTGTGGCCGAAGGGGTTGATGCCGACGAGGCCGAGCGTGAAGCGGGCCTGCGGCGTCTTAAGACGGCGCAGCTCGGCCCAGTCGATATATTGCGGCATCACGTGGATCCGCGCCGGATCGACGCCGTGGCGCTCGACCATCAGGTCGCGGAAATGGTCCGACACCACGATCAGCGCGTCCACTGCCTCCCAGTCCACCCGCTCGGGAAAGTCGCGGAACGCCTCGAAACGGTGCAGCCGCACGATCAGCCGCGTGCCCGCGCGCTTGTTGCGGCTGTGCCAGACCGCGTTCTCGCAGCACCATTCGCAGAACACCGTGTCGACGTCCTCGGGCACCTGCAGCGACCCCGCCGGCTTGACCGTGCTGGCCCAGTCCTGCCAGCGGATCGAGACCTGCCCGTCGGCGGCAACGCGGTCGAGAAACCCCATGAGGAATTTGCGCTCGTGGGTGGCGATCAACAGCCGTCGCGGCCGGTCGGTCAGTGGCGGCGCACCGGCCTTGTGCCCACGGATCGCCCGGCCCAGCCGGTCGGCCAGCGGGCCGGGGGCGAAGTGCGCCGCGATTTCGCCGATGCGGACGCGGGCAGCGGCGTAGGCCGCGCCGTCGCGGGTTTCCATCAGCTCGGCCGTGCGCGCCACCGGGTCCTCCCGCGCGATGTCGACCAGATAAGGGTAGTCGGCGCCGAAGAGCGACCGGTTCAGCGCCGTGTCGTTGAGGATCGGCGGCACACCCAGCGTGCAGAACTCGACGATCTTGGTCGAGATCTCGATGACGTCGTCGTAATGCGTGTGGCGCAGGCACCATGCGAAATCGGCGCGGCCCATGCGGGCCTTGGCCTCTGCATGCGGCAGCCCGCTGGCGAGGCTCGCGTTCGGCACCGCGCCCGCGCGGATCTCGTCACGAAAGGCGTCCATCTCGGAGAAGAAGGCCTTGTGACGCGAGCGCCAGGTATCCTTGCCGGCAATGATGTCGAGTCCGAGGCCGGGCCTGCCGGCAAGGCCGCGACCGAATTCCACGAGCCAGTCGAGGCCGTATTGCGGGTCGATCTTGCCGCTGTAGCACAGCGTTGCGGGACGCGCGGGGTCGCGTGTCTCTGCCACCGCTTCGCCGGTTTCGACGAAGACGATGGGCGGCACGACATGCACCACGTTGCCGGGATAGTCCGACAGGCTCTCGAGCGCGTGCTTGGCAATCTCGCTCTGCACCACCAACGGCATCCGCGCGGCGCGGCCGCGGCCGATCCAGACCGGCTCGGTCTCGGTGGGGTCGGGAATCGCACCGGGGGCATAGCCTACCAGCCGCGTCCGGCAGCCCGGATCGGCGAGCAGTGCCTCGATAAAGCTCGTGCCGCGCGCGAAAAGCCGGTCGAAGCGGCCGCCATGCTCGGGCGCGGCCTCGATCGCGGTGAGCGCCCGCGACAGGGTCTCGGGTGCGAGCGGGCCTTCGGGGCCGCCGAGGGCGGCGATGCCGACCGGGTCGATCCTCTTGATACTGTCGGGCAGCTCGTGCGCCAGCACCGGGGCGGTGAGCGGGTGCGTCAGCACCAGCGTCACGTCGAGATCCTCCTGCAGGGCGAGCAGCTTGCATACGTTCAGGAGCCAAATCGTCGAGCCGTCGATCAGGTTGAAGTTCTGTTCTGCGAGAACCGCGACTCTCACGAGGCCACCTCCTTGCGTGCATCAGCCAGCGTATCGGTGTCCGAAGGCGTTTCACCGGGCAGGGGAACATCCGGCACTTCACCTGCAACCGGGTCGATTTCCGCGTCCACCAGCCCCGCGACGGAGCGGTAGAGCGGCGCGCGGGAGCGGTCGATCGGCCCGAGGATCTCGATCCGCCAGCCGCGTTCACGCGCCAGCCGGACGGCGTCGAGCATTTGGCGGTTGAGCCGCATGTTGGCGATCGACCAGAGCCCGTCCCATTCGCCGCCCGCTTCGCCTTCGGCCTCGAGCCCGGCCCAATCGATCACGAACAGCCCCGGTTCGGCGGCGGCCATATGTCCCAACAGGTTCTGCCGGGTCAGTTTCTTGAAGCCCTGTTTCGCGGCCAGATCGCGGCAGGGGCCGATCCCGGCCACGGCGCGCTGGCGGCCGAACATCACCTGCGGCAGCGCGCGCTGGTCGAAGCCCGGCCCCTCCGGCATCGAGGAGGAGAGCCGCGCGTCGCCCGCGATCCGCGACAACCGCAGCCGGGCATCCGCCGCGACCGCCTCGAACCGTTCGACCATCGGGCTCACCCGCTCGGACCAGTGCAGCATCTCGGAGACCGGCGCTGCGGGTACGGCCTCGGCACCGAGACGCCCTTCCAGCAGCTCGGCCAGCCATTCCATGTCGCCCTCGGGAAAGAGATGCCCGCCGATCTCGCGCGCCACCGCGTCGAGCGGCGGCATGTCGGTCATGAAGACCGGCTTACCATGCGCGGCGGCGGCATAGGGTTTGAGCGGCGCGACCATCTCGGTGGCGGCGCCGCGGCGGCGCGGCAGCACCACCGCATCGGCGAGGCGGTAATAGCCGTCCACCGCCCCGAGCGGCAGCTGCGGCACGAGATGCAGGTGATCGAGCACTCCGGCGGTCCGCGCGGCAGCGCGCAGTCGGTCATGCGCCGGGTCACCGGTGCCGCCCACCAGCCCCTTGGGGACGGAAGAGCCGACCACCATCAGCGCCGCGTCGACGCCGCGCCCGCGCAGCAGCGCCAGCAGCCGGGGCAGGTCCTCCACCCCCTCATAGGCGTTGAGCGAGCCTATATAGGCCAGAAGGTGCCGCGCGGTGACGCCCAGCTCGCCGCGCGAGGGGCCGCGCAGGCCGGCACGCGGCAGCGACATGCCGTTCGGCACAAGCCGCACCCGACCCGTCGGCACGCCGCGCCGCACCAGTTCGTCGCGCATCTCGCCGGTCAGGGTGAAGACGGTCTCGGCCTGCCGCGCCAGCCGGGTCTCGGCCTCGACGCAGCGCGCGAATTCCGGATCCTCAGCCCAGCCGGGCTCCTGCGCCGCGCGGCTCAGCTCCCAGAAGCCGCGCTGCTCGTAGAAGAAGGGGATCTCCAGCCGCCGCGCGACATTGACCGCGGGTTCGCCATTCTCCCAATCGGAAGCGGCCATGACGGCGGCGGGGCGGAACACCGAGATCGCCTTGAACAGAGCCATTTCGGCCATCCGCAGCCGGGCCCGGCGAGGAGTCTGCGGCAGCGCCGGGGAGGGCAGATTAAGGTAGCGCACTCCGTCGATCCGATGCTCGACATGCGTCTTTTCCTGCCGCGGGAACCCCTCGATGTCCCAAGGCCGGCCGGGCCGGGTCAGCACCAACACGTCGCGGCCGCGCGCGATCAGCGCCCGTGCCACTTCGTGGGTACGCACGGCATAACCGTTGCTGGAATGCGGCAGGGCATGGCTGACCACATAGGCCAGCCGGTCCGGGAAGCGCCAACCCTGGGCGGCGGAACGATCGCTCATGAAATCTCCCGAGGCGATGGGGCGCCGGTGGTGCGCGCGGCTTTGCGGTGAAGGGGGCGCTTGGGCATGCGGCTCAGCCCGAAAGGCCGCCATGCGGCATGTCCGGGCGGATCGACCGATCCTCGCGCCAGCCATCCTGCAGGTAGTGCAGCAGCGGGTTCGCGCCGGTCGCCGAGATGTCGGGGTAGAGGTCGAGGTAATGCCCGGTCGAGAAATGCGGGCCGGGATCGCGCCGATCGGCGGCGCCATGCGCGAGGTAGTGCCGCGCCGGGTCGAGCCCGGCCCGCGCCACGTCGGGGTTCTGCGTGAGATACCATTTCGTGTCGAACAGCCCCGAGCCCCGGATCACCCGCAGCGCGCGGCGGCGGCGCAGCGGCGGCAGGGCCCGCAGCAGCAGGCGATAGACCGGGTTGGGGCGCGGCGGCACCATGCATAGCACCGGCCGCTCGGCGCGTAGCCGCGCCAGTTCGCGCTCCAGTCGGCAGGTCTCGATGTAGCGCGTCTCGATCTCGGCCTGAAGCTCCAGCAGGAGCGGCGGCAGGCCAGAGGTTCTGGTGCTTTGCGACACGGCGCCTGACATTGGCTTCTCCCCGACAACCCGAAGGCCTGATGGCCTTGAAACCTTCGGATGTAAAGTGTCATGCCCTTGCGGGGCGGGCCTGGAATCCGCCCCGAAACCGGCCACAGGAGCCATGTCATGCCCGCCTTTCCGCGCTTCTTCGACGCGCAATGGTACTTGGTCGCGCATCCCGACGTTGCCTCGGGCGGCGGCGACCCGCGCCGGCATTACCTGCGGCACGGGCGGCGCGAAGGGCGCAGGCCCTGCGCGCTGACCGCCGCCGATCGCGAGCGCGACCTGCGGCATGGGCTGCTGCGCGATGGCGCGGCGACGCTCGAGGCGATGGCGCAAGACGCGGCGCTGCCCGAGGCCGAACGGGTCTGGGCGCGGCTGGCGCTGGCGCGCGCCGCGGCGCGCGACGGCGACTGGGCAGGGGCGGCGGGCTGGCTCGACCTCCTCGATCCCGCGCACGACATAATCGACGGCTTCGGACTCATCGACCCGGTGCTGCTGGCCGCCGAGGCGGCGATCGCCACCGGCGACACGGCGCGGGCGCGGCGGCTGCTCCGCCGGGCCGGGCGGCGCTTCGGGTCGCGCCGCGACTTGGCGCTGTCGCTGGCCAACCTGCGCGCCACCGAAGGCGGCTTCGGCTTGGGCTGGCGCACGGCGCTCACGCGGCTCTACGCCCCGGCGGGACTGGCGGTGCCGCGCGTGGCGCCCGGCGCGGGCCCGGCCTTCGATCGCCTCGCGGCGAGGACGGGCCGCCGGAGCCGCTCGGGCCCGCTGGTCAGCGTGGTGATGCCGGCGCGCGATGCCGCCGCCACCATCGGGGCGGCGCTCGACGCGCTCTCGACCCAGAGCTGGCAGGCGCTGGAGGTCCTCGTGGTCGACAATGGCTCGACCGACGCGACGGCGACGGTGGTGCGCGACCGGGCGGCGCGCGATCCGCGGATCCGGCTGATCGACGGGGCGACCGAACCCGGCGCCTATGCCGCGCGCAATCTCGGTGCGGCGCAGGCGCAGGGCGCCTTTCTCACCGTGCACGATGCCGACGACTGGTCGCATCCCGCCAAGATCGCGTTGCAGGTCCGGGCGCTGCTGGGCCGGCCAGAAACGATGGCGAGCCAGTCGCACTGGGTCCGCGCGACGCCGGATCTTCGGTTCACCCGCTGGTGGGGTGAACGCGGCCTCGTGCATCCCAACATCTCCTCGCTGATGATCCGTGCCGAGGTGCTGGAGCGCTTGGGCTACTGGGACCGGGCGCGGGCCGGAGCCGACACCGAATATGCCGACCGGATCCGCGCGGCCTTCGGCGCGGGCGCGGTGATCGAGGTGCGGCCCGGCCTGCCGCTGGCCTTCGGCCGCAGCCATGCGGGCTCGCTCAGCGGCGGCGGTACGGCGGGTATCGACAGCATGTGGGGCGGGGCGCGGCGCGACTACCACATGGCGGCTGCGGCTTGGCATACGCGGGCCACGACCGGCGGGCCAGAGGCGTTGCATCTGCCGCGAAAACCCCGCAACAGACCCTTTCCCGTGCCCCCCGCCCTCGATATCGGCGATCCCGCCCCCAAAGCGACAGACCCCGCGCATAGCCCCGCCGAACGGCTCCGCGCCAGTCCCGGCTTCGATGCGGCATGGCGGTTGCGCAGCCGCCCCGAGCTGCGTCTGACGGGGAGCAACCCGGCGCTGCAATGGCTCGCCGAAGGCGCGGCGCAGGCCGAAGATCCCGGACCCTTCTTCAGCGCGAGCGGCGCGCTGCTGGCCGGCTGGCGCGAAAGCGGTGCGCTGCCCGAACCGGCGGCGCCGGCCCTGCTCGACCGGCTGGAGGCGCATGCGCGCGACCTGCCCGACCTCGACGGCGCGCTACCCGCGCCGCGTGCGGATGCGCCGGGCGTGCTCTTCGTGGGTCATCAGGCCGGGTCGCGGATCTTCGGCGCCGAGCGCAGCCTGCTCGACATGCTCGACCGGGCGCGCGTCGCGGGGACGACGCCTTCGCTCGTGCTGCCGCAGATCCTGAACGCCGAATACCTACGGGCAGTGCTGGCGCGGGTGCATCGGCTGCACCTGCGGCCCCTCGGGTGGCTTTATGGCGGGGTCGATCCCGATCCGAGCAGCGTGGCCCTGTTGGCGGATCTGGTCCGGGCCACGGGGGCCACCGCGTTGCATCAAAACACCTGCGTGATGGACGCGCCGCTGCTGGCGGCGCGCGCGGCCGGGGTGCCGGCGGTGGTCTGGCCGCGCGAACTGCCTGCGCAGGATCCGCGTCTGTGCCGCGATCTCGGAGTGCGGCCCGAAGAATTGCGACGGCGCGTGCTCGATCTTTCGGAGAGGATTGTGGCCAATTCCGAGGCGGTGGCCCGCTGGATCGATGCGCCCAAGAAAACCACGGTGGTCCCCAACAGCGTCGATCCGGCACTCCACGACATGCCCTTCGAACCGCAGACGCCGCTGCGGGTGGCGTTGATCGGCAGCCTCTCAGCCGAGAAGGGGGTGGCCGACGCGGCGGCGGTGGCGCGGGTTCTGGCCCGGCGCGGGGCAGCGGCGCGGGTGGTGCTGATCGGGCCACGCAGCACGGCGGTCGCGGCGCTCGGCCGCCTGCCCAAGGGGCTGTCGCATGCGGGTTATGCCGCGAGCCCGGTCGAGGCCATGGCCGGGGCCGACCTCGTGCTCAGCCTGTCGCGCTTTGCCGAAAGCTTCGGGCGCACCGTGCTCGAGGCGATGGCCGCCGGGCGCCCGGTGGTCTGTTACGATCGCGGGACCCCGCCCGAGCTGGTGGGGCGTGACGGGCGGGCTGGTATCGTGGTTCCCGCGGACGATGCCGCCGCAGTAGCAGCAGCCATCGCCGACATCGCCGGGGATCCGGCCCGGCTAGAGGCGATGTCGCAGGCGGCACGCGCGCGAGCGCAAACATTGCGTACACAACCGGAAGATACATCATATTGTGGCGTTTTCACGCCGAGGATTACCTTGCCCAACGTTTAGAGGCTTTCGATTTACTGCCCTTGCTGCTAGCAGGACGTGGCATTTTTTTCTCCGGAGAGTTTCGCATGAAGGTTCTTGTCGTGTTCGGGACGCGTCCCGAGGCCATCAAGATGGCACCGGTGGTGAAGGCGCTTCAGGCCACGCCGGGGATTGAGGCGCGGGTCTGCGTCACCGCGCAGCACCGCCAGATGCTCGACCAGGTGCTGGAGCTGTTCGGCCTGACCCCGGATGTCGATCTCGACATCATGCGCCCCGGTCAGACCCTGACCTCGATCACCGCGAGGATCCTGACCGAACTGCAAGGCGAGCTGGAGCGCGGCGGCTACGACCGGGTGCTGGTGCATGGCGACACCACCACCACCATGGCCGCGGCGCTCGCGGCCTTCTATGCCCGCGTGCCGGTGGGTCATGTCGAGGCGGGTCTCAGGACCGGCGACATGTCCGCACCTTGGCCCGAGGAGATGAACCGCTCGGTGGTGGGCCGGCTCGCCGATATGCATTTCGCGCCGACCGAAGCGGCGCGTGACGCGCTGCTGGCGGAGA
This sequence comes from Limimaricola cinnabarinus, assembly GCF_047631075.1. Classification (NCBI taxonomy): domain Bacteria; kingdom Pseudomonadati; phylum Pseudomonadota; class Alphaproteobacteria; order Rhodobacterales; family Paracoccaceae; genus Limimaricola; species Limimaricola cinnabarinus. Next base: position 2,586 of record NZ_JBLHYX010000035.1, on the reverse strand, counting down.
ACGTCGACCCCGAGACGATCCAGATTACGGGCAACACGGTGATCGATGCGCTGCAGGAGGTGGTCGCCCGTTTCGAGAACGACCCCACGCTCGATGCCGAGATGGCGGCGCGCTTCCCCTTCCTTGACCCCAAGCGGCGGATGGTGCTGGTCACCGGCCATCGACGCGAGAATTTCGGCCTCGGCTTCGAGCAGATCTGCGAGGCTCTGGCCCGGATCGCCGGGCGCGGCGACGTGCAGGTGGTCTATCCCGTCCACCTCAACCCGAACGTTCAGGAGCCGGTGCGCCGGATCCTCGGGCAGGCCTCGGACATGCATCTGATCGACCCGCAGGATTACCTCCCCTTTGTCTGGCTGATGCGCCGCGCGCATTTGATCGTCACCGACTCCGGCGGCGTGCAGGAAGAGGCGCCCTCATTGGGCAAGCCAGTGCTGGTGATGCGCGAAACCACCGAGCGTCCCGAGGCGGTCACCGCCGGCACGGTGCGGCTGGTCGGCACCGACGCGGCCCGGATCGAAGCCGAAACCGTGCGGCTCCTCGACGACGAGGCCGCCTATGTGGAGATGGCCCGCGCGCTCAACCCCTATGGCGACGGTCAGGCCGCGGCGCGGATCGCCAAGACGCTGGCCGACGCCTTGGCCGCGGCCAAGGCGGCCTGACACCGCTTCCGGGGCACCCAGTCGGGTGCCTCGCCTCTTTCCTCCTCCCTTTTTGCCAAGACAGGATTTCTCTTCCATGAGCTTCGACAGGATCTCGATGATCGGCCTGGGCTATATCGGCCTGCCCACCGCTGCGCTCTTTGCCGCCCGTGGCGTGCCGGTCACCGGCGTGGATGTCTCGCAGCGCGTGGTAGACACGATCAACGCCGGCAAGATCCACATCGTCGAGCCCGAACTCGATGGCATCGTCCACAAGGCGGTGACCGAAGGATGGCTGCGCGCCTCGACCACGCCGGAGGCCTCGGACGCCTTCATCATCGCGGTGCCGACCCCGTTCAAGGCCGATCACGAGCCCGACCTGTCCTATATCGAGGCCGCTGCCAAGGCGGTGGCGCCGGTGCTCAAGGCCGGTGATCTGGTAGTGCTCGAGAGCACCTCGCCAGTCGGCGCGACCGAGAAGATGTCAGTCTGGATGGCCGAGGCGCGCCCTGATCTGAGCTTCCCGCAGACCGCAGGCGAGGAGGCCGACGTGCAGGTCGCACATTGCCCCGAGCGGGTTCTGCCCGGACAAGTGGTGCGCGAGCTGGTCGAGAACGACCGGGTGATCGGCGGCATGACCGCGCGCGCCTCGCGCATGGCGGTCGAACTCTACCAGATCGTGGTGCGCGGCGATTGTGTTGTGACCGACGCGCGCACCGCCGAGATGTGCAAGCTGGTCGAGAATGCTTCGCGCGACGTGTCGATTGCCTTCGCCAACGAACTGTCGGTGCTCTGCGACGGCTTCGACATCGACGTGCGCGAGCTCATCTCGCTGGCCAACCGCCACCCGCGGGTCAACATCCTGCAACCTAGCGCCGGTGTAGGTGGCCATTGCATCGCGGTCGATCCGTGGTTCCTGATCGCCAGCGCGCCCGAGCAGGCGCGGCTGATCCGTCAGGCTCGCGAGGTCAATGACGACAAGCCGAAATGGGTACTGGACAAGGGCCGCGACGCGATCCTCGAGACGCTTTCCGCCGCGCCGGGCCGCACCATGTCGGACATCACGGTCGCTTGCCTCGGCCTCGCCTTCAAGCCTGACATCGATGACCTGCGCGAAAGCCCGGCGCTGGCTATCACCCGTGATTTCGGCCGTCTCGGCTGCCGGGTGCTCGCGGTCGAGCCACATATCGAGGAGCTGCCGGGCGATTTTGATGGCCTGCCCGTCGCCCTGACCCCGCTCGACAAGGCGCTTGAGACCGCCGACATCGTCATCGTCCTTGTCAAACACACCGCCTTCAGGAGCCTGCGCGAGGCGATCCCCGAAGGCCGGACGCTGATCGACGTCGTCGGGATCTGATAACGAAAGGGGCGATCGACGCGGTTTCGATCGCCCTGCCGAATGCTGGAAAATGATGGCAAATGCTGACAGTCCGGATGATGCCGGACTACTCCATGTTGTCGCCAACAGGCCTCGATCCGTCCAGCATGGTTCCCGATAGGCCGGAATTGCCGCCGATGCGGCTCTTGGCGCAGGCTATGGCGAAACTTGCAGGCATGCGCTCGCGATCAGTGCGCACTTGAACGTGGCGGTGGCGCTTGAGAGCCACAGCGTGGATTGGCTCTGTCGATCTGGTCGCCCGGAGATCGAAAATGCGCCGCGCCCTCCCCCTCGATGCGAGCGTTTCAATCCTCTTCAGCGAGTGCATGGCGCTGCACCGCGTGAAAGGCAGGCCCAGCCCATCGATGGTATGAGCAGATTTTCCAAATATACAGAATTTGAGAATACGACCGTTTTAGAACGCCGACAAAAGATGCGCGGCCTTGGTTGAGAGGGTAGGGCAAGGGGAGGCGGCAGGCTTCATCTCCTTTGCGGCCAAAGGCGCAGACCGAAGCTGAAGGTTCCGTTCCAACCACAACGCGCTACTGAATTGGATAAGATTGCCCTTTC
>NZ_JBLHYX010000034.1:0-20378 GCF_047631075.1 Limimaricola cinnabarinus | reverse complement strand
TGCTCGAGCCCATCGGCAACATCCCTCCCGCAGAGGCGGAGGCAAATTACTACGCGGCTCTGGAAACATCGAGCATGGCCGCGTAGCTGAAACCAATCAGCCTCCGGCGAACCCGGGGCGGTTCAATACCACTCCAAAACCCTTGCCGAGTTCTTTTTCAAGCATGGCAAGACGACCCTAGAGGTGCGTTGGAACGAGGAAAACCTCGGGACGATCGAGGTGCATTTCGACGGGGCATGGCAAACGGTGCCGGCCTCTTTGGCCGCGTTCCACGGTGTGCATGCGTCCACTTGGCTGCGCGCCTGCCGCTCGCTACGAGCAACGGACCCTAAGCGCAGGGAGTGGGAAGAGGACGTCGTCGATCAGGCCCTCCGCGACATCGAGGCGATGAACGCGCAGGCAAAAGCTGCATTCCATATCCTCGATCATGCATGGACCGAAGAACGCCTGCAGAAGGTCGAATCCGACGCCCTGACCAGCTTCTCGGTCGTGCCAACCCGCGCGAAAACCACCGATCCATCCGACGGGCGTGGATGGACCGTCATTCCCGTGCCTCCGGCCTTCCACGGTGAGGAAAGGCCGCGGATCGATCTCGATCGGCACGCACTGCTTCCGCCTGCTGGATCCAACGGTGCCCCGGCTGCTGACGGTTCGTCTCAAGCAGCCACCAAAACCAGCGACACCGGTTCCGGCGCGGACGACGAGCGCAACGGAGGCACTGAAGATGATGACGAACTCGATTTTCCGGCATGACCATCGAACCAAGGAGCAGTGGCATGAAGAAATCGCCTGCTGAAATCAACGCAATCATGGGCGCGCTGCGCGACCTGCACATTGGAACGCCGAGCTACAGAAACCTGAACGAAAGTTTCGCACGTCTCTTCGAGCCGGGGCCCGATGGGATGCTCACCCATATGCCCGTCCGCTTTACCGCCGGCACCGAGACGCATGGCGTCATCCTGGTTGCCGGCCCCGGCGCTGGCAAGACAACCAACATGCTTCATGCGATCGGCAGCATCGAGGCCCTTGCCAACAACCCTGAAACCGGGGTGCCGCGATACATTTACGTTACCGTCAAGAGCCCTGCCAGCCTCCGAAGTCTCGCCGGTCAGTTCCTCGAAAAGCTGGGCGTCGATAAAGTGAGTGACCGCGCCAAGGTGCATGAGCTTTGGGGCATGGTGCGCCATCGGTTGCTCCGGCTCGACATCAGCTTGGTTGTTGTCGACGAGGCCCATGACATGTTTCGTTCGAATTCGGGCAGCGAGACCGACACCATGTTCCGTATGATGAAGTCTCTCATGCAAGGCGACCATCCGGTCGTTCTGTTGCTTGGCGGGACCGAACGCTTGCTAGACATCACCCGCCTAGACGCCCAGGTGAACCGCCGCTTCCGCAAGGTCATCGAGCCGGCCCTCGATGTCGGCGCGAATGGGGCCAGCATCCGGAAGATGATTGCGTTCTATGCCGACAGGGCCGGCCTGCAGCTTGGCATGCGCGACGATGTCGCCGTCCGTCTCATCCATGGAGCACGTTACCGCTTTGGGCGCTGTGTGGAGATCACCCTCGCTGCGATCGAGGAGGCCCTACGCGCCGGCGACGAGACACTGGCCGGGGAACATTTCGAAACCGCCTGGGCGAGGGAAGAAGGTTGTCCCGTGACAGCTAACGTCTTCGCCGTTGAGGATTTCATGACGATTGAGCTGGAGGATGATGACGAGATTGGGGACCGTTTGCAGGCAGCCCGTAAGGAGAAGGTGCGTGGAAAGGCCGCGCTGAAAACCAAGCGCGGCAAGAAAGCCGCCTGACGATGACCTTGCGTCCGATCCTTCCCGTGCTTCCGGATGAGACCATTACAAGCTACCTGCGCCGGGTCGCTGCGTTCCACGCGGGAATGGACGTGTTCCCTTTTCTCAATGCGCTGAACTTGTCGCGGGCTGCCGTCATCGACCCAGCACCCGACACTTTCGACCGGATCACCGAGATCACCGGCCAGCCCCGTGACGAGTTGCATCGGATGGTGATCAGGTCGGTCCAGCCGCGCATTCGCGCTCTCGGTAACGAACAGTTTCATACCGAGTTCGTAAATCTCAAGCAGACGAGTTTTTGCCCGGCATGCCTGCTTGAGGACGCAGCGCCGGGAAGCCCCTCCGGCGGGCTCCGCGTGGGCCGGATCTCCTGGCGGCTCCAGCCGGTGCGGACCTGTCCGCATCATGATATTGCATTGGTACGTACCCCGATCGCGGCGAAGTCCCACAGATTCCAGCACATGGACGAGGTGGCACCCAACGCTTCCGGGCTTCTGCGCCTCTTTGAAACCGCTGAGCACAGGGTGCCGTCGTCCTTGCAGCGCTATGTCGAATACCGTCTTGCAGGAGAGGCCGGGCCTGCTTGGCTTGACGCGCAGCCCGTCGATCTCGCCGTTCGGGCCTGCGAAATGCTGGGACTCCTTATGACGTGCGATGTGACGCGGAAGATGCCTTGCGTCTCCGCTTCAGACCTCGACGCCGCGGGTGCTGCCGGTTTCAATCATGCCGTCGAGGGTGAAGATGGTATCTGCGCGGCCTTACGGAGCGTCCACGAGCGTGCCAAGGCCGCTGGGTTTGGTGGCGGCCCTCCGCAAGTGTTCGGGTTCTTCTATGCTTGGCTTCAGGATGGCGAAAAGCAGAAGCCGTTCGGCCCGATCAAGGATGTCGCGCGGGCTTACGTAACCGACAACTTCGCAGTCGAAGCCGGCACAATGCTGTTCGGCGAAATGGTCACACAGGTCAAGAAGCACAACGTCTACACTTTGGCGCGTAAGCTGGGGTCCCATGCCGCGACGGTTCACCGCTCGCTTTTTTATGCAGACATGCTGCAGGGCGACCCGAAGCAGCCATCGCGAGATACCGTCTTCGATGCAGCAGCGGCCGAAGCCCTCTTTACTCGCCTCCAGACGGCACTTTCGAGCCGGGAACTACGAAAATTTCTCAATTGCGGTCGCGCCCAGGCAGAACAGCTCGTCGGCGCTGACATTCTGCCCCAGATCATCGGGCGTGGGGATCGCGGTAGGAACGCTTCTCTGCACGTCTCCAGGGATGATGCAGAGGTCTTCTTGCAGGATCTTCTACGAGAAGCGTGCCATGTCGATAAGGCCACCGACGGCATGTGCGACATTCCAATGGCTGCGCGCGCATCGGGCTGGTCGGTGGTGGATATCGCCAGGGCCCTGCTCGCCAGCCAGCTCCGCACGGTCGAATGCATTAATCCAGAGCTGCGCTTCATGAGCGTACTTGTAGACCCCAAGGAAATTCGCGCGGTACTGACACGGGGAAGCTCTGGGGATCTCGTTGGTTTCGCTGAGGCGGCCCGCTTGCTTGGGATCAAGCGCTACGGTGTACGGAAGTTCCTCGCACTGCGCGATGCTCACGGTCATCCCTATTTGCACGTGCATTCCGTTCAGAATGCCGAAGGTGGCAAGATTAACCTTGTGCCCCGCAGTGAGATCGAAAGGTTTCTCGCAAGCCACGTTGCCCTAACAGAAATCGCAGCCCAAGTCGGTTCCTCAAAAAGATATGCCAAGGCGCGTCTGGCGGCGGCTGAGATCGGCCCAGTGAACGACGCCGATGGTATCGGTCGTACCTTCTATCGTCGCCGGGATGCTGAGATTATCTTGCTCCCTTGACCCAAGCTGACCTCTCAAGCCTGAGAAGAACCGCCCTTCGAGGCGGTTTTTTCATGTCTCAGGCGACATAAACGGTGGCAGAAAATGCCCCGGAGGGGAGGCAAACACACCCGCCGAACTGCAGCCGGTGTACTGAAAATATTGAAATAATTCTTTCTTTGTGGCAAAGAAGTGCCCGCCGGAACACATGTTCGTCTCACGCCGGGCTCGGCGATGATACGAATGGCCGGCGCGCGTCGACGTCACTCGTCGTCATCATCGTCGTTCAGGCCGCCGCTGGTATTCAGAATCGGATCGCCGCCTTGGCGATAATCAGGGCGATCCTCGTCATTGAAGACGGTGCCGTCCGCGCCGGCATTGGTGGCCAAGGACCTGCCGCCTTGCATGTCGGAGCAGGCCGCAAGCAGCAGCGGCAGGGGAAGAAGGTATTTATATAGCATATCGTGTCCTCCTGTTTCGGTTATCGGTTCAACGCCCCCTGCATTGGAACGGTTCGGTTCCGACGGGCGGACGATCGCGAAACTTCGGCAGGTGCGCCCTCACGGCGTTCTGGACCGCTTTGGCTCCGGCATGGCAGGCTGCTGCGATACGAAGCGAAACGGAGCTGGACGGATGATCGAATTGCCATGGGGGCTCGGACGGCTTGACCGCCGGGTTCTGTTCGTCCTGATCCCGCTTGATCTGGCGCTCTTGGCGATCGGGGTGGTCTTTGGCGTGGCCGTGGCGCTCGATCCGGCTGTTCACTGGCCCCGGCCCCTGCAGTTCGATCACGATTGGGGCCTCGCCGAGATGCTGAACTATCTCAAATGGCTCGGTGCGGCGGCGGCGCTGTTGATCGCATGGCGCCGCGAGAGGGCGCCGCTGCCCGCGGCGATCGCGCTGGCCTTTCTGCTCGCTGTCGCCGACGATGCCGGGCGCCTGCACGAGCAGGGCAGCATCGCGCTCGCTCTCGGCACCGGACTGTACGATCGCATCGGAAGCCTCGCTTTCCAGCTTTGCGAGATCGTGGTGTGGGCTGGCCTCGGCCTCGTATGTCTCGGTCCGCTATGGGTGGGTTGGCGCCGTGCCGCGCCTGCACTGCGCCGCCGCGCCATGGGCATCGGCGTGTTTTTCGCCGGTGTCGCGGCCTGCGCCATCGGAATCGACACGCTGCACACTCTCGTCGGCTTCTACTGGCCGGATCAGGCGATGCTCAGTGGTCTGTTCATGATCGTCGAAGGCGGCGGCGAGAACCTTTTTCTGAGTCTGCTGACCGCCCATGCCGTGGGCAGCTTCGGGCGCGGCGGGGTCAGCGCGCCAGAACCAGCTCGGCCCTGAGCCCGCCCAACCGCTCGCTGTCGCCCAGATGCAGCGCACCGCCATGGCCATGCGCGATGTCGGCCACGATGGCGAGGCCAAGCCCGACCCCGGTGCCGAGATCCTGGTTGCGCGCGGGATCGAGCCGGGTGAAGGGGCGCATTGCCTCCTCGCGGCGGTCCTCCGGAATACCGGGCCCGTCATCCTCGACCAGAAGCCGCAACCCGCGCGGCGTCACCAGCAGCGACACCTCGCAGCGGCTGCCATAGCGCAACGCGTTGCCGATGAGGTTCTCCAAAGCACGGCGCAGCGCCGTAGTGCGCAACGGCATCGGACGGCTCTCGCCCTGCACGGGGCGCAGGATCACCGCCTGCCCGGTCCGCTGCGCGTCCTCGACGATGCGCGTCACCAGCTGCGCGGGATCGACCGTCTCGACCTCTTCGGAGGCGTCGCCGCGGGCAAAGTCGAGAAACGCGTCGAGCAGGCGACGCATCTCGTCCACATCGCCGACCAGAAGCGCCGCCTCCTCGTCCGGCAGCATCGTCAGCCCCAGCCGCAGCCTGGTGAGCGGCGTGCGCAGATCGTGGCTGATGCCCGAGAGCATCAGGCGGCGCGCCTGCGTCTGCCGCTCGATCCGGTTGCGCATGTCGAGAAACGCCATGCCGGCGGCGCGCACCTCGGCGGCACCCCCGGCTTTGTAGGGCACGACGCGCCCCTTGCCATAGGCTGCGGCCACCGCCGCGAGCCGCGTGACAGGGCGCAGCTGGTTGCGCAAGAACAGGTAGGCTACGAGGGTCAGGAGCGCCCCCAGAACGACGATCAACACGATCAGCTGGTGCGGGTTGCTGGCCGAAACACGGCGCCGGTCGAACCGCACCTCAAGCGGGCCATGAACCGTGTCGATCCAGACCGTCACCCGGCGGCTCGCTCCGATTCTGACCGCGAGGGTCCCGTCGAGCCCGGCGCGCAGCGTGGCGATGACCGCCTGCCCCGAGAGATCGATGACCCGGACGGCATCGCCCTCTGCCGGCGGTGCCGCGAATCGCGTCTCGAGCTCGAGCGGGCGGCCCAGTTGCCGCGCGACCGTCGCCGCCGCGGCCCGGTCTGGTGCCGCGTCCACGCTATCGGACAGATAGCGCAGGTCGATCAACACGGACCTTGTCATCTGCCGCGTGACGCCTTCGAAATGGCGCTGCACGAAGCTGATCGAGATCACCAGTTGAAGGGTGACCACGGGCAGCAGCAGGATCAGCGCGGCGCGGCCCTGCAACCCGCGCGGCATCCATCGTTTCAACCAGTCGAAGACCATGGCGCACGCTAGCCGCCCCGGTCGGAAAGGAAAAGCATGACCGACGCCACGTCCGAGCAGATCGAGCCTGGTCTGGTGCGGCTGCTGGCCCCCAACCCCTCGCCGCTCACCGGGCCGGGAACCAACAGCTATCTTCTCGGCCGGGACAGGCTTTGCGTCATCGACCCCGGCCCGGACGATCCGGCGCATCTGTCGGCGCTTCTGGTCGGGATCGACGGCCGGCCGGTCGAGGCGATTCTCGTCACCCATGCGCATCGTGATCATTCCGCTCTCGCGGGCGCGCTTTCGCAGGCCACCGGGGCCACGGTCTTCGGCTTTGGCGCTGCCACGGCGGGCCGCAGCGCCGTGATGCAGCGGCTTGCCAGCGCGGGTCTCGGCGGTGGTGAGGGTCTCGACCTTGATTTCGCCCCTGACGAGACGCTGCAGGACGGGGACCAGATCGCGCTGGAGAATTCGCCTCTGACGGCGCTGCATCTGCCCGGGCACATGGCGGGGCATCTGTGCTTTGCCTGGCGCGACACGGTGTTTTCCGGCGATCTCGTCATGGGATGGTCCAGCACGCTGATTTCGCCCCCCGACGGCGACCTCGCGGCGTTCCGCCGCTCCTGCGCCCGGCTGCGGGCCCGAGCCCCGCGGCGTCTTCATCCCGGCCACGGCGACCCGGTCGATGATCCGATCGCCCGCATCAACTGGCTCATCGCGCATCGTGCCGAACGCGAGGCCCAGATCCTTCACACGCTGCGTGCCGGGCCCTGCGACGCATCGGATTTGACAGCTCGACTCTACGCCGACGTTCCCCCCGCCCTGCATCTCGCTGCCCGACGCAACGTATTGGCGCACCTCGTCGATCTCATGGAGCGGCACCTCGTCGTCCCGTCTGGAGGCGACCTTGCCGACGCGCGTTTCAGCCTGACGTGAGGAGAGCGGATTTTTTCTGGCGCGACCTCTGGACAGTCTCGATCAGATAACTGTATATCGCCCCCATGTTCCGGCGTAGCTCAGCGGTAGAGCAGTTGACTGTTAATCAATTGGTCGTAGGTTCGATCCCTACCGCCGGAGCCAACCACTAAAAACGGAAAAGCGCTCCTTCGGGGGTGCTTTTCGCGTTTTGGATATAGGCTCAGACTTTTCACCGTTCTTGAACCGGAAGGTCGTTCAGGAGCGTCACCCGTGACACTATGAACAACGGACCCTTGGCTCTTGAAGAAGCCGGCCGGAAGAGACCATATAAAACGCATGGCCCGTGTCCTTGCCCTCTGCCTGCTGTTGTTCGGTTTGGCGACGCAGCTTTCGTCCGCCGCGGCCGGGCCGGTGTCTGGCGTGCACGATGTCGCCTCGACACAGAGGATGTCCGACTGCTCGGACTGTCCGGAGGAGACAAGCATGGGAGGCGCCCATTGTAAGACGACCGCTCCTTGTGGGTCGATGCTCGCTGCTTCGGGCGCGCAGGCGACTGCGCGCGTGTTCGATCCTCAAGGCCGTGATCTGACCGTGGGTTTCGATCGCGGCCCATCGGCAAGCACCCGACCGACCCCGTTGTTGGAGCCACCCCGCCACTTGGTCTGATGTCGTTCGCCCCAAGGGGCAAAGCCGCGCCTGCGCGGCGCGATCCGATCAAGGATATCCAAAATGACAAACTTGACCAGCCTCTCCCGGAGGGGCTTTCTTTCGGGCGCCGCGGCGCTCGGCGGCGCGGTGCTGCTGCCCACCCCGTCCGAGGCGGGCGCGATGATCGACCTGACCATCGGCCCCTCTCGGGCCCAACTGCTTCCGCCGCCCCGCCCGGCCACGCCTGTCTGGGCCTATGACAGCGCCCTTCCGGGCCCCGAGCTTCGCTTTCGTCAAGGAGAGCGGTTGCAGCTACGCGCGCGAAATCGTCTCGACAGGCCGACGAGCATTCACTGGCATGGGTTGCGGGTGCCGAACGCCATGGACGGCGTGGCGCATCTCACCCAGCCGCCGATCGGGCCGGGCGAGGATTTCCTCTACGAGTTCGACCTGCTTGATGCCGGAACCTACTGGTATCACCCGCATATGGGCGGTGCCGAACAGCTGGGCCGAGGCCTCGCTGGCGCGTTGATCGTCGAGGAGGAAACCCCGATCCGGGTCGATCGCGATCTCGTCTGGATGCTGCAGGACTGGCGGCTCGAGCGTGGCGGAGAGGTCGCGCCCGGCTTTGACAGCGCCCATGACGCGATGCATGGCGGGCGGATCGGCAGCCATGTCACGCTGAACGGCCGGCCCGCGCCGCGCATCGAGGTCGTGCCGAACGAGCGGTTGCGCATCAGGATCGTCAACGCCGCGACGGCGCGTGTCCTCGCGCTCGATTTCGGCTCGCTCGCCCCTGTCGTCGTCGCGCTCGACGGCCAACCGGTTGCGCCGCATGCACCAGAGGGCGGCGTGGTGCTGGTCGGGCCGGGGATGCGGGCCGATATCGTGCTCGACGCCACTGGCGAGCCGGGCGCGGCGGTGACGGTGCGCGATCTGTTCCGCTCTGGCGATGCTTATGACGTCGCCACATTGGTGCATGGCGATACGCCGCTGCGCGCACGTGCGCCTGACTGGGACATGGCGCTCGCGCCCAATCCGCTGTCCGAGCCTGATTTGGCGGGTGCAGTGCGGCACGACATCGTTTTCAACGGTGGCATGATGGGGCAGATGATGATGGGTGACGAAGCACCGGCCATGATCGAGCAGATGCGCCAAGGTCGGATGTGGTTCGTCAACGGGCGCGCCTCGGACGGTCATGACGGCCCGCCGCTGATCGCGGCCGAGCATGGCAGCTCGCATGTTCTCCGGCTTGAGAACCGCACCGGCTGGTGGCACCCGATCCACCTGCATGGCCACGTCTTTCGCGTGATGTCGCGCGATGGCCGACCGACTGCGCATCGCGAATGGCGCGACACCGTTCTCATGGCCCCCGAGGAGCGCGTCGAGATCGCGTTCCAGGCCGACAACCCGGGCGATTGGATGTTGCATTGCCATGTCCTCGCCCACCGATCCGCCGGGATGGCGGCACTGATCCGCGTCGCCGACGCGGTCTGACCTGAAACACAAGGAAACGACAGATGAAAAGCCTCAGGACCCTCGCCACCGCCACGCTGTTCAGCCTCACCGCCCTGCCGGTACTGGCGGGCACCATGACCCTCTACAAGGACCCGAACTGCGGCTGCTGCGCGGCCCATGCCGAATACCTTCGTGAGAACGGCTACGAGGTCGAGATCGTCGAGACCTACGACCTCGCCACGGTCAACGCCGAGGCCGGGATTCCGCTTGGCCAGCAGGGCTGCCACACCGCGCTGATCGACGGCTACGCGGTCAGCGGGCACGTGCCCGCCGACATCCTGTCGCGCTTTCTTACCGAAAAGCCCGAGGCGATCGGCCTGAGCTTGCCCGGCATGCCGATGGGCGCACCCGGTATGGGCGACGACCCGGAGGCCGAACTCGACGTGGTGATGATCGACGCCGAGGGCATGCCCCGCCCCTACCCGGCCGAGTAAGGCTTGCGGGCCGGCGCGGAACCGCGTCGGCCCTGCAACCGTGGATCGTCATGACCGTAATCAGAGCTGCCGCAGACGAAAGATCTCTGCGCGCCGACGGAACGTGAGGCTTCGATGTGCGGCTGCGACCTGCGCGTCGATGAGGATGAGGCGACCCCCTCGGTCAGTCCCGTGCTTTTTCGAGGAGCGCGACCATCTCTTGGAACTTGGTGCGCTGCTGGTCGGGATCGCCCGACTGGATCGCCGCTTCCATGCAATGGTTGGCATGATCCTCGATCAGGAGCCGCTCCACAGACCTGAGCGCCGAGCGTACCGCCGCTGTCTGCATCAGCACGTCGACGCAGTAGCGGTCCTCTTCAACCATCCGGGAGATGCCCCTGACTTGGCCCTCAAGGCGCGCGAGACGCTTCTGTATCGCCACCTTGTTCTGCTTTTCCTGCATGTCGTTCGCCTCCGAACTTGGAACCATTCGACCGGACGATGGTTCCCGCCATACCCCAAGAGGGTATCGTCGAAGATCGGGCGCCTGATTGGTGCCTTTGCAGCAAGGAAACTTGCCATGAGCCCTGGTCGCCATGCGCGCATGCCTCGTCACGGGAGACTCGGCGGTCGGTCAGCGACCGATCCGCAGGATGATAGGAACAAGGCCCCTGCTGATTCTCCTATCGAAACGGCAGCGGCCCCTGACACGCTCGGTCCCAAAATCTATTGTCTGGCCATGAACGGCGCGACGATGTCGGGCACGCCGATTTTCGACCTCGATCATGACGTGGCGGCGATGGGCAGAATCGCCGCTACCCTCAACGACCTCCCCGGCCCGCAGCCGGAGACCTGCCAGTGCCTTGCCGCTACCGCCGGCGGACATGGCGGCATCACTTTTCCCCATACCGAGTAACAAGGAGACCCCCATGTCCTACTGGCGCTTTGCCGCGATGATCGCGACCTCGACGATCGTGATGTTCGGGCTGATGTACATCAACACCTACGCCTTCGAGCACCTCTTCTTCAGCGAGACACGCACCTACATGGCCCTCCTGATGGGGGCCGTGATGGCGGTGATCATGCTCAGCTTCATGCTGTCGATGTATGCCAGCCGCGCGATCAACATCGCGATCTACGCCGGTGCGGTCGTGGTCTTCGGCCTGACGCTGTGGCTCGTGCGCGGTCAGGCCACGGTGGGCGACACCAGCTACATGCGCGCGATGATCCCGCACCACTCGATCGCTATCATGACCTCGGAGCGGGCCAACATCTCGGACCCGCGGGTGCGCAAGCTTGCCGACGAGATCATCGCGGCGCAGCGCAAGGAGATCGGCGAAATGCGCTACCTGATCGCCGACATCGAGGAGAACGGCGACGCCGCGGCGCCGGAGCTGGGCGAGCCGGAGGCCCCGGCCTCCGAAGGCACCGTCGATGAGGCGCTGGGGTCGGCCGAGCTGGCCGGGCTCGATCCCGAGGGCCTCAAGCCCGAAGAGGTCGAGACCGTGCTGGAGGCGGGGGCTGCCTGCGAGTTTCGCCGCACGAACGAAGGCGAGCCGATCCTCGCCATGGCGGACGAGAGCGGCGCGATCAAGCTGTCGGGCACTTTGATCTCGCTCGCCGCCGACACGGCGGTCGCGGTAGACAGCCTGAACGATGGCGCGCGTTTCACCGCGGAAGGCACGGAGATCACCGTGACGCCGGATCCCGAGGCCGACTGGACCGAAGAGAACCCCGGCCTGCGCCGCGCGGACGCGGAGATGGTGTTCCACCTCGATCGCGGTCTCACCGTCGGATATCGCGGCTTTCTCGACTGCGCTGTTTGATCCGTATGATCGCCGCCACCGGCTCGCAGGGGATCGGTGGCGGCGTACCTGGTCGGGTTTGGCCATGCCGATATCAGAGTGAAGAAGGCCATCACACCGGTCGCCCCTCCATGGGGGCGGCCGGTTTCGTTTCTGACGGCCAGCGGCTCGAACCGGGCTTGGCGATGTTTGCGCCGTGTTCGAGCGGATGCTCTCGACGGATCGGCCGTTGGTCCATGCTGGACTCAGTGTCCGGACATCGTCCCCTGATCCGCGGGTGTCGCAACCGCGTCACCGAGCTCGCCATGACCGCCCGCATGATCATCCACATGCGCCGCCGGGGACGCCCCGCCATGATGGCCGGGGCTCGTCGGCAAACTCTCCGCATATGCGCGCAGACCCAGATGGAAGACCGAGGCGAAGACGAGGCCGCCGAGGATCATCAGCATCCAGTTCCGGCGATGCAGCACGTAGCCCTGCCGGATCGCGAAGGCGAGCGAGGAGACGAAGACGCCGATCGGCGCGCTCCAGCTCGCGAAAATCGGCGTGTCGTAGAAATGCTGCGCCGCGCCTGACACCATGCCGATGCCGACCGCCAGCAAAAGCGAGACCGACACGTATTTCAGGACGCTGTCGCCGAGGATGCCCGTCTTGAACAGCACCTCGTTGAGATAGGAGCCAAAGGCGAAGAGCGCGGCACCGATGGTCATGAGAAGCAGGGCATAGGACCGCATGTCCGGCTGCGCCGCATGCACGAGCGAGCCCGAGATCAGGCCCATACCGAGGAACATGGTGAGATAGGAGAAGTAGGGTTTGAAAACCTCCCACGGGGCGGTGAAGGTCACTTCGTTGGGTTGAGCATTCGTCGACATCTGGTCGAGACTTTCGTTATGTTGCTGGGGTTCGTCTAGAGTCCGGCCTCGATGTCGAGGCCGGTGCCGGTGCCGGTGCCGCCGGATCGCGTCATGCCCACAGGCGGGCGCAAACGCGCATTTCAAGGATTTCAAGGAATGTGGATGCGCCCGGTGGCCATCTGCCTTGCCATGGCGCATCGAGGGTCACGGCTGCCCCGTGGCGGGCAGCCGCTGTCGGCTCAGCCCGCCTGAACGGCGAATTCGGTCATCATGCCGCTCGCGAGGTGTGGCATCTGGTGGCAATGCAGCATCCAGCGCGCCGCCTCGCCCGCGTCGAGCGCCACGGTGACGGCCGCCATCGGCGGCACATAGACCGTATCGCGCAGCGCGCCCGAGAAGCGCACCCCGTTGATCTCGACGACCTGGAACACGTGCCCGTGCAGGTGCATCGGGTGCCCCATCGACGACATGTTGTGGAACATCAACTCCACCCGCTCGCCGCTGATCGCGGGGACCGGCTGACGCTCTTCCCAGACCTTGCCGTCGATGGTCCAGACATAGGGCTCCATCTGACCGCCGAGCATCACCATCTGTTTGCGGTCCACCGCACGCTCGGCCAACGGCGACACGGCACGCAAGATCCCCTCCTGTTCGAGCTTGAGATCGAAGGCGGGGGCGGCCTGCCCGGCGGTGCCGATGATCTTCTCGACCTGCGCGCCCTTGCTCGCCAGCACGATCCCGGTGCGCTCGACGGCGCCCTCGCGCAGCGCGAGGATCGGGAAGGCGCCACCGCCCGGCAGGTCGATCTCGATGTCGAGCCGTTGCGCCATCGCGGCGGCGAAGCGGCGGCCCGGCAGCGGTTGTACCGGATGACCATCGACGGCGACCAGCCGCGCCGGGGCGGTGCCGCTGTCGATCCAGAAGGTTGTGGCGGCCGCGGCGTTGATCACCCGCAGCAGCACCCGCCCACCCGGCTCCACGCTCACCACCTCGGGGTCCGACAGGGTGCGGTCATTTGCGAGATAGGCGTCGAAGTCGTAATCGTTGAGATCGGCGGTCATCGGCTCGGAGCCGGTCATGGACCCATGGTCCATGCCAGCCATCGCGCCATCCATGCGCATCCCGCCCATCGCCGACATGGCACCGTGATCCATGCCCTGCATCGCCATGCCGGAGGTGATCTCCTCCATCACCTCCTCGGGCGCCTTGAAGGAGAAATCGTGCAGGAACATCACCACCTCTTGGCGGTCGGCAGCGAGGTCTTCGGGCCGCCGCACGATCAGCGGTGCGGCGAGCATGCCGAGCTCCTGCGTCGGGATGTGGCTGTGCATCCAGTGGGTGCCCGGCATCGGCGCGAAGTCGTAGTCGCGGCTCTCGCCCGGCGCCAGCGGCGGCATCGGCAGGTTCGGCACGCCGTCCTGCGCGTTGGGCGGGATCTGCCCGTGCCAGTGAATGAGCGTCTCGACGTCGAGCTGGTTCTCGAGCCGGACGGCGAAGCGCTGGCCGGGATCGAGGGTCAGGCCGGGACGGCCATCGGGGCCGAGCACGCCCATGACGGACGCCGCGCGCCCCTCGATGTCGAGCGTCCGGCGGGTGGCGCGCAGCGCGAGCGCCGCGGTTTGGCCTCGGGCGAAGCCGGGCATGGAAAGGGTGGTGGCCATGGCCGCGCTGGCGGCGAGAAAGCCGCGGCGGGAAATCTGGGTCATCTGTCTGTCATCCTTGCGGCGTGTTGCGCCGCGCGTGAAGGGCCCCGGCGGACCGGGAGAGAACACGGAAGAAAGTCAGACGATCTCGGGCGGATGCCATGGCGGCGCGGGCGTGCGCCCCTCGACCGAAAGCCGCAACTGGCTCCAAGGCCCTTCCGCCCCGCGCGCGAGGACGCGGTAGCCTTCGGGACCGGCGCCGACAGGGCGCTGTGCAAGGCACATCAGAGCACAGGCCGCGTCATGCGCGATGTCGTGATGCCCCTTGGGGACATGATGCTCGGCCTGGTGGATAGAAGCCCCCGGCGTCTCGGCCGCGCCACCGCCAAAGCCCGACGACGCCAGCAGCAAGAGCACCACCCCCAAAAGGGCGGGCAAGGCGGCGGGGAGGCGGATTCGATGGCTCATGACACGGCGACACATGGCAGGTCCCGCGCGCAGCGCAAGGGGCCGCGCAGGGGGGCGAGATCACATCGGCGCCATGCCGCGCGCCCCTTTGCCACGCCGCCTCAGTCGATGCCGTTTTCGCGTTGGAGCGCGCGTACATAGGCCACGACATTGGTGACATCCGCGTCCGTCAGCCCGTCGATCGGGGGCATGTCGCCAAAGCCCCAGTGATGCGATCTCACGCCGTTGCGCACGGCGGCGAGAAAGGCGTAGTCGCCATGGTGGCTTGGCTCATAGGTCTTGTGCACCAATGGCGGCGCGATGCCGTTCTGCCCCGCGGCGTTCGCGCCGTGGCAGTCGGCGCAGACGGCCTCGAAAGCCCGCTTGCCCATCTGCGCCTGCTCATCAAGCGCGGCGGGCAGCGCGACCTGCGCGATCGGCGCGCCCTGTGCGATTTCGGAGGTATCGGGCGGGGTCATGGAGTGTCCGGCCATGCCGCCGTCATCGGGTGTCGAGGCGATCCACAGCAGCCCGCCGGCAAGGATGACGCCCGTGGCGCCGAATATCATCGTCTTGTTCATCAGTCTTCTTTCGAATGGGTTCGATCCGCCGCGCAGCTTGGCGCGCCGGTGATTTGGTCCGAAGGATCAGCGCAGCTGCGCAAGCGCGTCGGAGGCTTTCGGGGCGAGCGTGGCGTCGAGCAGATAGGTGGCAATGGCCCGTCTGTCGGCCTCGTCGAGAAAGCTGGTCCCCTGCTCCACCACTTCGGCCATGGAGCCGCCGAACACGTCGCCCGAAGGGGTGATCCCGGTCTCGAGCGCATAGGCCAGAGCGCTTGCGGTCCAGCCCTCCTCCCTGAGGTCGTCGGCACGGATCGACGGTGCTGCGGAGCCGCCGGGCAGGTCGTCATTGCCACCGAAGGGCCGCGCATCGAGCCCGCCCAGAAGGCCGCGCCCGGTATGGCAGGCCCCGCAATGCGCGGCCCCATCGACCAGTTCGCGGCCCCTGTTCCACTCCTCGGATCGGCCCAGCACCGGCGCGGTTTCGGCTTCGCGGAGCGCTGTCGCGCGCCAGGGCTTCAGCCCTGCGCGGATGCTGAACGGGAATGCGACATCGCTCTCGGCCCGCGTCTCGGCCACCGGCGGCACGCTGGCCAGCGCCGCCCAGAGATCCGCGATGTCCTGATCCGAAAAGCCCGCGTAGAACTCGAAGGGAAAGGCCGGGTAATAGGGCGCGCCTTCAGGCGATATTCCCTCGCGCAGCGCGCGCGCCAGATCGTCCTTGCTCCAGCCGCCGATGCCATGCGCGAAATCGGGCGTGATGTTGGGCGGCGCAAAGCTGCCGAAGGGCGTGTCGAGAGGCGCGCCGCCCGCGAGCGCCGGGCCATCCGCCGCCGTGTCGGTGTGGCACGCGACGCAGCCCGAGGCCCGCGCCAGATAGGCGCCGCGCCGTGCGTCGCCCTCGAGAGTGATGCGAGAGGGCGTGTCCCCGATGGGCCACACGCGCAGCCCGGCATAAGCCCCGCCCGCCATCACGCCCAGCAGGATGACACCCCTGAGAAGTCCCTTCATGCTCAACTCCCCGACCGGTAGCGGCCGTGGCAGGCCGAACAGGTCTCGCCGATCATGCGAAACACATCGCTCGCCGCCATGGAGGCATAATCCGGCGCGTTGCTCTCCATGGAGACCGGATCACGTCCCACCCCGATCTGTGGGCCGCCGGGCTGGGTCGCGGCCTTCCGCGACTCGAGCCCCATGAGCTGTGCCACCGAATAGGACGCGCCGGGGCCGGATGGCGGCTCCGCCGCCCCGCCCATGTCCATGCCCGCATGTTTGCTCATGTCCATGCCGGCCTGACCGCTCATGTCCATGCCGGCTTGTCCGCCCGTATCGGCACTTGTGCCCATATCCATGCCCGCATGCGCATCATTCGTCGGCGCGGTGGGGTTGGGCGCTGCGGTCACCAGCCCCTCGGCATGGCGGCGCAGCTCTTCGGCCAGCGCCGAGAAGTCGTCAGGCGCGGCCCAGACCGCTTCCTTGGCAAAAGACACGCCGCCACCGCTTCCCTCCGGGAAAAGCGCCGTCATCGCCTCGCCCGCATGTTGCGCGATCGCGCGCCCGGCGGCCGCGACCGCCGATTGGTCGTGCGGTGCCTCGCCGCGCATCATCGGTGTCAGGTCGCGCATGGCATCGCGCATCGCGACCATGCCTTCCATCCGTTCGCGCACCACGCCGGTGGCGCCGTTATGCGCGCCCGCCACGGCCGCGGCCATGATCGCCGTCAGGGCGATGGCCGTCATTCTGTATGGGTTCATCTCTCACTCGCTTGTCCGGTTTGAAGAAGGGCTCAAACCGGCGATCGAGGGGGCGGCGTCGCGATCCGAAGGATATGGCCCGATCCACGATCGTGCCGGGGCGTGGGACTGAGCCGCCGCGCGCGCACTTCACGCACCGGCAGGACGATGCCGTCGCCCGTAGTCAGGGCATTGCATCTGAGCGCCGCGTGACAGTTGGTTTTCGCGTGGGAGGATTGATCGCGGTGCTGCTCTTCGGTGCTGATCCCGACAGGGCTTGCATGCGCGTGCTTTGCCTCGAAGGCCATGGTGCCGATGAGCAGCGACACCGCGACCATGATCCGCAAGACACAAAGGGGCATCCAGGTCTTCATCAGGCGTCCGGCTCTCTCGCGCAACGTCGGGTGTTTCCACCCCTACTTCATCGCACGCCGTTTCGAAAGCATCGGCCGCGCGCGACCGTTAAGAGGTGGCGATTTGCCGCTTCGGATGCTGGGCGGCGGAGCCGGGACCGTGAGGCGCCGCTCAAGGCACGGATATCGCCCGGAGCCGCCTTTCAGGTGCGACCGGCAAAGAACCGCCCTTCTGTGACGGGGGCCGTGATCGGGGCTGGCGGCGCGCAGCAGCGGCGCGATCTTGACATCCCCGTGATGCGCTGCGCATCGCCAAGTACAAGACGCACGACTGGCCCATGAACAGACCGAGCCCGGAATGACACATGACCGCCCCTACCCGACCCTGTCCGAGGCCACCCTCATCTGGGCCCGCATCGGGCTTTTCAGCTTTGGGGGGCCAGCCGGTCAGATCGCGCTGATGCACCGCATCCTCGTCGAGGAGGAAAGATGGCTGGGCGAGCGGCGCTTTTTGCACGCGCTCAACTACTGCATGCTCCTGCCCGGCCCCGAGGCGATGCAGCTCGCCGTCTATATCGGCTGGCTGACGCACCGCACCCGGGGTGGCATCGTGGCAGGCGTGCTGTTCGTTTTGCCCGGCATCGTCGCGATCATGGTGCTGAGCTGGGTCTACGCCCTTTACGGCGATGTCGGACCGGTCGAAGCGCTGTTCTTCGGGCTCAAGGCGGCCGTTCTGGCCATCGTCGTGCAGGCGGTGATCCGCATCGGCACGCGGGCTTTGAGGAACGCGGCGATGCTGGCCATCGCCGCCGCCTCCTTCGTGGCGATCTTCGTCTTCGGCGTGCCCTTTCCGCTGATCATCCTGACGGCCGGGGCGATCGGCTATCTCGGCGTCCGCGCGGGTCTGGCGGCGTTCCGCGGCGGCGGCGGGCATGGCGGACTGGGCCGTCCCGAGGTCGATGACACCGAGACCCTCCTGGGCGAGGAGACGCCCGAGCACACGCGCGTCAACCGCGGCTGGGCGCTTCGGATATCGTCGGTGCTCCTCGTGCTGTGGCTGGCCCCGGTCGCGCTCCTCTTCGCGCTGGCGGGACCGGCCCATGTCTATTCGCAGATCGCCGGGTTTTTCAGCGTCATGGCGGTGGTGACCTTCGGCGGGGCCTATGCGGTGCTGGCCTATGTCGCGCAGGAGGCGGTGCAGAACTTCGGCTGGCTCGCGCCGGGCGAGATGCTCGACGGGCTGGGCATGGCCGAAACGACGCCCGGGCCGTTGATCATGGTGACGCAGTTCGTCGGCTTCATGGGGGCGTTTCGCGAGGCGGGCGGCCTGCCGCCGCTGCTGGCGGGCACGCTGGGCGGGCTGCTCACCACATGGGTGACCTTCGCGCCCTGCTTCCTGTGGATCTTTCTCGGCGCGCCCTTCATCGAGCGGCTGCGCGGCAACGCGACCCTGACGGCGGCGATGACGGCGATCACCGCCGCGGTGGTGGGCGTGATCCTGAACCTCGCGATCTGGTTCGGTCTGCATGTCGTCTTCGACGAGGTCCGGACGATCACCGGCGGGGGGATCGACATGGAGGTGCCCGTGCTCGGCTCGCTCGATGTCGCAGCGCTGGTGCTCGTGACACTGGCGGCGATCGCGGTGTTCCGGTTTCGCCTCGGCCCGATGACCGTGCTGGCCGTCAGTGCGGGGCTCGGGATCGCGATGGGCCTCGGGGGCCTGGCCTGATTTCGGCGCACGATTCCTAGGTCTTTAGGGCCCGCCCATCCGGCCATCAAGGTTGTGCAGGATCCAGATCGTGCCGCCGCCCATCATGCCAAGGATCAGCGCGGTGAAGAGGATGAGCTGCAGATCCTCCCTCGCCTGCCCCTTGAGCCGGATATGCAGAAAGAAGCGGAACTGCACCGCCACTTGCGCCAGCGCCGCCGCACCGATCGCCCACCACAGCGTCCCGCGCGGCAGCCAGTCCCACGCCACCGCTCCGAAAACCGGCAGCGTCAACAGCAGCGACAGCCCGTAGCCCCACAGATAAGAGCGCAGCTCCTGCCGAGGCGTGCCGTCCGGCGTGCCGGTCTCGTCCTCGGTTTCGACGGGTGCGGTCATGCGAGGCCTCCGAGAAAGACGACCGAGACGATGGCGATCCAGACCACGTCGAGGAAATGCCACAGCACGCCCAAGCGCAGCAGTGCCGTCTTGACCGGCGTGTCGAGGCCGAAGCGCCAGATCTGCGCCGCGATTGCCATGAGCCAGAGCGCGGCGGCAGTGGCATGCAGCGCATGCAGCGGCACCAGCGCCCAGAAGGCCGAGAGGAAACCGCTGCGCTGCGGCGCGCCGCCCTTGGCCAGCAGCGCGTGCAGATCCTTGGCCTCCATCGCGACGAAGGCAAGGCCAAGCATCAGCGTCAGCCCGAGCCAAGCCAGCACCGGGCGCAGGCGGCGTCCCGGGTCGTGCTTCAGCGACAGGATCGCCATGCCGTAGGTCAGGCTCGAGGTCAGCAACACGAGGGTCTCGATGAAGACGGGCTTCAGCTCGAATAGGTCCTTCGGCCCCGGCCCACTCGCAAGGTTGTCGAGCATCGTCACATAGGTGGCGAGCAGCAGGCCGAAGGTCACGAGATCGCTCATCATGAAGACCCAGAAACCGAAAACCAGCGCTTCGGCCTCGCCATGCGCCTCGGCATGGCCGCTGCCGAGGTTGAGGCCGGGGTGCCGACCGGTTTCGGTGTTCATGGCTGCTTCTCCTGCGAGGCCGGGATCGCATGTCCGAGATTTGCGGGCGTGTTCTCCTCGTGCCGGGGGATGCGCGGCGTGGTGCGCACCAGGGCGAGCCAGTTTTCATGCGCCTCGCGGACCTCCGCTGCCGGAATGATCCGCACCGTGTCGCGCGCAAAGCCGCGCGCGAGCATCGCCCCGAGGCCCAGAAGCGCCCCCGAGATCGCTAGCCACCACATGTACCAGACGAGGCCGAAGGCGCAGGCGAACCCCGCGACTCCGACGATCGGGCCGAAGGCGCTGTGCCTTGGCATCTCGACGTCCTCGTAATCCTCTGGCGACCGGTAGGCGCGCCCTTGCTCCTTGGCCTCGGTAAAGGGGTCGCGGGTCTTCACCTTCGGCAGCACGGCAAAGTTCCACTCCGGCGCGGGCGCCGGGATCGACCATTCGAGGCTGCGCCCGTCCCACGGATCGCCCACGGGCACTCGCCGGTCGTCGCGCTCGCGGATCGAGACGACGAGCTGTG
>NZ_JBLHYX010000033.1:0-21130 GCF_047631075.1 Limimaricola cinnabarinus | reverse complement strand
CGCCGGGCGCTTGAGCAATTTGAAGGCTCCACGCCAGGCGCGCTTGCCCGAAACGACCAGTCCAACTACCAATCTCAAACCCGCAAACTCTCGTTATGACCGAGGGACCGGCGGGGAGCAGGTCAGACGTAGTCGCAGTTCCGGCAGCAGCGGGCTGTCGCCCTGGCGGCTCAAGGTGAACCCCGACCGCGCGCGCATCCCCGGTGCCCGCGCCCATGGCAACATGCATCTTCCATCGCCTCCGGCATGACGGCCCATGCTTGCGGACCTGCTACTCGCCATCACCGCGGAACTTGATGCCAGTGCTGTCGACGAGCAGGTTCAGGAGCTGTCCTGACGCAAGTTAGGGGACCTGAAGTGAGATCCGCGCCTGCCGGCGGCACAGCGTCGGACCTGTCTTGATCGCAGCCTCCGAGAAGGTCTCGAGCGGCAATGCTGCGCAAATCAGCCCCGACCGCCAGACCGCCGAAATCCGGATCCGTATCGCCATCATGAACCGCTTCTCGCCCCTCGGGCGGGCCGAAGTAGAAGCCGTTCGCTGAAGAAAGGCACGAAAGGGTGCAGTCTCACTCGGAGCTGATTTGCGCAGTATTTCCCAGAAACAGAGAAATGAATCTTCGGTGCCTAATCCAATTGGTTAGCTCGGCAGCAGATTAACGAATCGTCCTTCGAGTGCTAGCCTTCGCTGGTCGATCTGCGGGACATCTCCAATGAAACCCTTAAATCGCGAGTTCACAAATGTTTAATGATTTGCAAGCGACTTCACTGGCTTCCTCTTTCACCACGCTTCCGAAAGCCAAGATAGGTTTGGGCCGCACCGAGGCCGAGGATCTAACTGTCGCGAAGGGTTTCGCGATCAAATCAAACCCTCACCCTTCCAATGGAGCCTATCTTGAAGCGAAAAGCGGCGAGGCGAGCGCTGGCGGCGTTTTTGAGGGGGGCGCCGGGTATTACGATCTCACGGTCGGATATTTCGACGAAACCGATGGCGTGTCGCATATGGAAGTGGTGGTGAACGGGGCCATTATCGACAGCTTCGAATGGAACGGCACCTTCGGGAACGAGAGGTCGAGCCCTGCCAGCCGGGCGGAGTATCTCGTCGGGGATCTGTGGCTCGCACCGGGCGACCTGATCGAGCTGCGCGGCATGGGCGATGCCGGCGAGCCGCTGCGCACCGATTATATCGATATCGCAGTCGATTCCTCACCGCCGTCCAGCAGTACCTTCGTGATCGAGGCCGAGGAGATGGAGATCATCTCCGGCTTCGAGGTCGTGTCGAACGGCAAGGCCTCGGGAGGCGCATATCTGCAGGACGCGTTCCAAGGCGAGAATGGCCGCCCCGTCGAAGCCCGCGCCGCTTATACATTCGACCGGGCCGGCACCTTCGACATGACGATCGGTTATTTCGACGAGAATGACGGCGTCTCCTCGATGCGGGTCCTGCTGAATGGGCGCGAGGTAGACCGCTTCGATTGGGACAGCAGGTCGGGCGGCGAGCGCGCCAACGAGCATAGCCAGATGGAACGGGTGATTTCGAATCTGACCGTGGCAGCGGGAGATCGTCTCGAACTGGTGGGTCATGGCGATGGCCGGGAGCCGCTGCGCACCGATTTCCTTCGCTTCGAACCTGCCGCCCCCGCGTCCCGCGCGACGCCGGATCTGTGGTACGAGGATGAGGGCGAGGTGATCGTGGCGCTCAATGACGGCACCGGCAGCTTTACCGAGCGTGGCACCGGCATCACGATAGGCGACGCCGATATCCTGTCGGGCGATTTCGACGGCGACGGCGATCTCGATTTCCTGAAGGTGAGCTCGAGCGGCGCCACCACCCCCGGCGAAGCGTCGGGCGAAGTGCAGTTCGACGTCTTTACGACCCTTTACGAGAATGACGGTGCGGGTTTCTTCACCGCCTCCACCAACTCCACCGTTACCCTGACGCAGCCCCTTGTCGATTTTTTCGACTTCGCCTTCAAGGCGCAAGATGCGGCCGACGTGGATGATGACGGCGATATCGACTTCGTCGCCACCGAGGCCTCGGGCCAGTCGATCTTCTTGTTGCAGAACGACGGCGTGGGCAATTTCGGCCCGCTGTCGCGCAGCCCGGCGGACCTGTCGAACGATGGTCAGGCCCTGCTCGGCGACTTCGATGGCAACCCGTTTCTCGACGTGGTGGTGCTCACCGATGCCGACACCGTCGGGGTGGGCATCTTCCTCAATGACGGCACCGGGGCCCTGACCTTCCGGGACAGCCTCTCGCCCGGCGCCGAGAGCTACGGGGACGGCCAAGTCATCGATCTTGACGGCGACGGCGACAACGACGTGGCCTTTGCCGCGAGCGGCGAGGGGCGCGGCATCTGGGCCTTCATCAACGACGGCACCGGGATGCGCGTAGCCACCTTCCCGAACTTCTCCGATGTCGACGAAACCGGCCTGATCGGCTCATTCGAGGCGGGAAATTTCGACGCCGATGCCGGGATCGAAGTGCTGAGCGCCGGGGCGGTCGACCCGAGTTCGGGCATCGCGCCGGGCTTGCGGGTCTTCGACGTGGTGACGACCGGGACCGACACGGAGTTCGTGCTGAAATCCTTCGACCCCACAATCGAAGGGCTCTTGGTAGCACATGGCGATTTCGACCTCGACGGCGACAACGACGCACTCATCGTGCCGCGCGATGCCGCCATGGAGATGACCTTGCTGCTCAATGACGGAGACGCCAACTTCACCTCGGCGGGCGTGGTTATCCCCCCGTTCGACACGTCGGAGTTTTCTTTCGCCCCGATCGTGAGCGTGGCACATATCGATGATGCCGCATTGGTGGCTTAGGATCCGCGATGATGCGTAAATCATCCCCGGGCATGCCTGCCCCCTTTCTTCAGCGAACCGCTTCTCGGCCCTGCCAAGGGCCGAGAAGCGGTTCATGATGGCGATGCGGATATGGATTTCGGCGGTTTGGCAGTTGAGATCTCGTGACATGATCCTCTCGCCGAAGAGCTTCAGGCAGTTCATCCGGACCTCGACCCGACTTCGGACGTGGAAGCCTGCCCGCTTCTTTCCAAGCGTTCGCCCCAGATGCCGAGTCGCCCGCAGGATCTCGTTTCGCGCGATGGCAGCGGGACAGTCTTCTTTCCAGACACGACCGTTGCGTCGGATCGGTATGACGGCATCCGCGCCTCGGTCGATGACGGCACCATGACTCTGGCCGGCTTTCACCTTCCCGGCGGGGGGCTCGGGCAAGTCGACAGGGCGCAGGCGGGATACGCGTTCGAGCAAAGGTGAGATCACGTCGGTCAGCCTCCGGGCAGGCTCACGGCAGTCATCAAGCGATGCGGTCATCGATGACATGCGCGGCTGCGCGCCTCAGGATCGACGCAGGTCGCCGATGTCTTCTGGCAGAACCTCCGCCAGATCCTGCAGGCTGTCGATCAGAAGCTGCAGCGTGTAATGCGGGTTGTGCGCATAGGCGCCGCCGTCCTTCGTGAGGAACTGGTAATTGTAGGCGGCGCGCAGAAGCCGAGGGGTCCAGCTGGCATAGCGGTTGTCGTTCGTCGCTTCTTCGGGATCGGCGCGGCCGTCGCCGTTCGGATCGGCGAAGAAATAGGGGTAGGCCTCTTCGGCATAGGCGATCGGCGTGCCGGCGACCTCCGCACCATAGCGCATGATCGCGGCGAGAAGCCTCTCCCGGATCTGCTGCATCACCATGCCGATGCCCTCGGCGGTATCGCCGTCGCCGTCGTAATCCACGGGCGAAATGCGGATGGCGGACAAATCCTGCACTCCTGCGTGGCAGGTGGTGCAGTCCTCGATCTCGATCGCGGTGTCATGCGGGCCATGACAGCTCGCGCAGTCGCTCAGGCCGGGCACATGGGCGTAGCGCCCGGCATAGCTCTTGCCCTCGTATTCGTAGCCGCCGCCCGCCTCCGCGCCCATCAGCGTCGCCGCCGCGGCGGAGTAATGGATGTTGATGAAGCCCAGATTGGCCGAGACGATATCGTGCTTCATCCCGCCCACCGCCTCCTCGACGCGCGCGCCCGAGGCGCGGCCCTGATGGCAGACGGCGCAGACCGCCGCGCCATTGCCAAGCGATATGGACTGGCCCGAGGGAAAGGGGACCGAGGCCAGCGACGCCGCCGCCGGATCGTGGCAGGCGGTGCATTCGATCACGGTGCCGGTCGGAACGGGGTGATCGATCACGCCCACGGTGGTCATCGGCGAGGCGAGGTAATCGACAAAGCCGGGGGTGGAATGGCAGGTGGCGCAGGCACCGGGGATCTCGCCCTCGTCGTCCCAGTGGCGGAACGCCTCTGACATCGCGTCGGCATGAGACGAGGCGAGCCAGTCCTCGACGATCTGCTCCGGCGTGGGGTCGGGGGCCTCCTGCGCCGAAAGCGTCAGGGCGGACCAGCCGCCAAGAAGCAGGGCGGGCAGCAAAATGACGACGCGGGGCATGGTGTCCCTCCGGTTGGGGATGACCGATGTGACAAAGCCTAGGGCAGGGCGCGCCGTTCGCCCTTGATCTGGATCAAGGCGGCAGCACACGTGCCGGTCGATTGATGGGGCAAGGCCCCGATCAGGAGACAGGCATGATCGCCTTTCGCAAGCCCCATGCCGCGACCACGACTGCTGCCGACGTGGAGCCGGCCCAGACTGGCGCCGTGGCCCTTCTGGCCCGCGATCTGCCGGGGTTGCGGCTCGTGGCCTGCGTGGCGGAGGGCGCGCAGGTCGATGTCGGAACGCCGCTGCTTCGGGATCGGGACAGGGCCGAGATCCGCGTCGTGTCGCCCACACCCGGCCGGGTCGCGCGGATCGACACGGGATATGGCCGCCGGATCGAACGGATCGTGATCGAGACGCGGGGCGCGCCGTCATGGACCGCCCCGGCGATGCCGGGGGAGGATTTGTGCGAAACGCTGCTGGCGCAGGGGCTCTGGCCGGAATTCCGGACCCGCCCCTTCGGCCGCGTGCCCGAGCCCGGGGCCCAGCCGGATGCGGTCCTCGTCGATGCGCTTGGGGGGAGTGTGCGGCCGGGGTTCGGGCGGCGCGAGAACAGCCAAAGGCTCTGGATCGGGGCCTTTCGGCCTTGCGCGAGCTTACGCGGGGGGAGGTCGTGCTTTGCCAAGAGGGAGGCGCTGCGCTGACGACGCCGGTCGAGGGGCTTCACGTGAAAGTCGGCCCCGGCGGCATGGGCGCGCAGCTGCGGCGCTGGCACAGCGTCGCGCGCGGCGGCGAAGTCTGGACCGTCGATTGCCAGGCGGTGATCGCGATCGGGCGTCTTCTGGAAGCGCATGTGCTCGACCTGTCGAGGTTGATTGAAATCGCACTCGATGGGGGCGCGGGGCGGCTGCTGCGCAGCGTCACCGGCGCCGATCTCGACGAGATCCTCGGGGAAAGGGCGAGGGGGGGCGCGCCCATGCCCTCGTGGGCGGCAGCCCATATGAGAGCCGCCGCTGGCTCGGGCGTTTCGAAACGCGCGTGGCATGGCCCGCGACCGGCGCGGCCCTTGCCGAGGCCTCCGCGTTTGGCCCGATCGTTCCGACCCCGGCGCTATGCGCCACCCTGCCCGCAGGGATCAGGGCGATCCCGCTGTTGCGGGCGCTGAGCATCGGCGATGCCGACGCCGCCCGCAGGCTCGGGTGTCTCGACCTGATCGAGGAGGACATGCGCGCCGCCACGATGATCTGCGCCAGCGGGTCGGATTACAGCGCGCTGCTGCGCCGCGTGCTGGACGAGCTGGAGGCGGAGAGATGATCCGGGAAGCGCTCCTCGATCTCAGGGCACAGGCGGCGCAACGCTGCGGGATCTTTCGCCTCATGGCCCTCGTGCCGCCGATGCTGGCGCATCTGGCGGTCACCGGCGCGGCCTCTGTCGCCGCTCTTGTCGTGGTGGCCTCGGTGGCACTCGGCTGGTCGTTCCTGTTTGTGGAATTGCGGCGCCGGGGGCCGCTTTGGTCCGGGCTGGTCCCGGCGCTGCTTCTGGTCCTTCTCGCCCCGCCCGAAGCGGCGCTGTGGCAACTGGCGCTGGCCCTGTCGCTGGCGCTGGTGATGGGAGAGCTGATCTTCGGCGGCGCGGGCTTCGGGTTCCTGAGCACCGGGGCGCTGGCGCTGGCGTTCCTGACCTTCTCATTCCCGGGGCTCGCCCTCGGGGCGCCCGGACCCGCGGTGCTTTGGGCGGCGCTGCCGGGGGGCGGGCTCTTGCTGCTGTCGGGGCTGGCGCCTTGGCGCGTGGTGCTGGCCGGTGGCGCGGGGTTCGCAGGCTTCGCCGCCATGTTCTGGAGCCTGTCGCCGGGTCTCATCGGGCCGATGCTGTACGCTCTCGTCTTTCTCGCCGCCGATCCCTTCGGCGCGCCGGTCACCGCGCCGGGGCATTGGATCTTCGGCCTGCTCGCGGGCGGGCTGACGGCGGTGCTCTGCGACCCGGTGCTGCCAGGGCTCGATGTGGGGGCCGTGGTCTTCGCGGTGGTGCTGGCCGGGATCTTCGCGCCGCTGATCGACGCGGGCGTGATCGCAGGGGACGCGCTGCGGGCGCGGCTGCGCCATGGATAAGCCGCGCGGCCCCTGGGCGCGGTTCCTCGCCCGCCCCAACGAGGACCCGGTGAAGGCGCTCGGCATGGCGGGGCTGATCGCGCTGGCCTCTGCCGTCACCGTCTCCACCGTGGCCACCACGATGCGGCCGCGCCAGATCGCCAATGTCGAAGCGGCGCGGCAGGAGAGGATGCAGGCGATGGTGCAGGCCTTGCCGGGTCTGCGCGCGGTGATGGAGGAGCTGGGGGTCACCGAACTTGAGACCCGTCTGGTCGATCTCACCACCGGGCGGATGCTGGCGGAGGCGCAGGGCCATGACCCCGAGACGGCGGCGCGCGATCCCGAGACCAGCATCGCCCTGCCCGAAGAGGCCGACATCGCCGGGCTGGAGCGGCGCGAGGCGCAGGCGCTGGTGCATCTTCTTGAGCGCGACGGCGCGGTGATGCTCGTGGTGCTGCCGGTGCGCGGCGCGGGGTATCAATCGACCATCAGCGCACTTCTGGCGCTCGAGCCCGATCTCAACACCATCGCGGCACTGACCGTGACCGAACAGGCCGAGACGCCGGGCCTCGGCGCCCGGATCGAAACCGAGGCGTGGCAGGCGCTCTGGCCCGGACGGCAGATCGCCGACGAGACGGGCGCGATCCGCATCGACGTGGTGCGCGGACAAGCCAGCACGCCTTACGAGGTCGACGGTATCTCAGGGGCCACGCGCACCGGCAACGGTGTCGCCGACATGATCCGCTTCTGGATGGGGCCGTGGGGCTATGGCCCGTTTCTCGACCGGCTGGGGCAGGAGGGGCTGGGATGATGCGCCTGCCGCGCCCCCTTACCGATCCGCTGCTCCGGGCCAACCCGGTGACGCTGCGGATTTTGGGCATATGCTCGGCGCTGGCGGTGACGACCTCGCTGGTGACGGCGTTGACCATGTGCGCGGCGCTGATCTTCGTGCTCTGCGCGGCCTCCGGGCTGATCAGCGCGATCCGGCGGCACATCCCGCAATCGATCCGGCTCATTTTGCAGATCACCATCATCGCCACGCTGGTGATCCTGATCGACGAGGTGCTGCGCGCCTATGCCTTCGAGATAAGCCAGCGATTGTCGATCTTCGTCGGGCTGATCGTCACCAACTGCATCGTGCTGGGCCGGGCCGAAAGCTTTGCCATGCATCACCCCGTCTGGCCCTCGGTGCTCGACGGTCTGGGCAACGCGCTCGGCTACAGCCTCGTGCTGGTGATCGTGGCGACGATCCGCGAGCTTCTGGGCGCGGGCACGCTGTTGGGCATTTCGATCCTGCCGACCGTGGCGGAAGGCGGCTGGTTCGTGCCCCTGGGCCTGATGCAGCTCGCGCCTTCGGCCTTCTTCATCATCGGGCTGCTGATCTGGGCGATCCGCGCCGCGCGGCCCGAGCAGGCCGAACACCCCGACCATAGCCTCATCAGCCTTGATACGAAGGCCACGCCATGACCGACATTCTCATCGCCGCAATCTTCACCGACAACCTCGCGCTGTCGTTCTTTCTGGGCATCTGCACCTTTCTCGCCGTGTCGCAGCGCCTGTCGACGGCGCTGGGGCTCGGCTTGTCGGTGATCGTGGTGCAGTCCATCAGCGTGCCGGTCAACGCGCTGATCCACCGATACCTGCTCGCCCCCGGTGCCTTGGGCTGGGCCGGTCTGCCCGAGGTCGATCTGAGCTTTCTGCGGATCATCGTCTTCATCGGCGTGATCGCCGCGATGGTGCAGCTTCTGGAGCTCGTGCTCGACCGCTTCGTGCCCGCGCTGCACCGGGCCTTGGGCGTCTTTCTGCCGCTGATCACCGTGAACTGCGCGATCCTCGGCGGCAGCCTGTTCATGGTCGAGCGGCGCTATGATCTTGGCGAGTCCATCGCCTGGGGCGTCGGCAGCGGCGCGGGCTGGGCGCTGGCCATCGCAGCCTTCGCCGCGATCCGCGAGCGGCTGCGCTATTCGGACATGCCGCGGGGGCTGCAGGGGCTGGGCTCGGCCTTCATCGTCACCGGGCTTATGTCGCTTGGCTTTTCGGGCTTCGGGGGGCTGGCGCGATGACGCAGGCGCTTTTGGGCATCGTGCTGCTGACCGGGATCGTGCTGATGCTGAGCGCGGCACTTTTGCTGGCGCGGCGGCTCTTGGTGCCCGACCGCGCGATCGCGGTCGCGGTGAACGGCGGCGCGGGCTTCGAGAGCCGTTTCGGCACGAGGCTTCTGGAGGCGCTGGCCGAGAACGGCATTCTGCTTCCGGCGGCCTGCGGCGGGGCGGGCACCTGCGGGCTGTGCCGGGTGCGCGTGACGCAAGGAAGCCCCGTGGCCCTGCCTGCCGAAACGGCGCTGCTGTCGCGCACGGAGCGCCGGTCTGGCCTGCATCTGGCCTGCCAGCTTGTGCTGCGCGAGCCGATCGCCGTCGAGGTGGCCGAGGCGCTGCTGACGGCGCAGAGCTTTGCGTGCGAGGTGGTGGAGGCGCGGTCGCTGACGCCGCTGATCCGCGAGATCGTGCTGAAGGCCCCCTCCGGCGTCGCCGAAGGGATCGAGGCCGGGGCCTTCGTGCAGGTCACCGCGCCGCCTTATGAGCTGGAGTTCGCGGCGATCGCCGTGCCGGAACGGTTCGAGCGCGCCTGGGTGCCCCTGCGCCGCCTGCGCGTCGCCTCGCACGAGCCAGTGAGCCGCGCCTATTCCATCGCCAGCACGCCCGCCGATCTCGCGGCGGGGCGGATCGTCCTGCTCATCCGCCTCGCCGGGCCGCCACCCGATCGGCCGGGCGTGCCACCGGGCATCGTATCGTCATGGCTGTTCCAGCTTGTGCCGGGCGACAGGGTGTCGGCGGCCGGGCCCTTCGGCAGCTTTCGCGCGCAGGACAATGCGCGCGAGATGGTGCTGATCGGCGGCGGTGTCGGCATGGCGCCGCTGCGGGCCATTGTCCACGACCAGCTCGATGCGCGCGGCACCGGGCGAAAGATCGGCTTCTGGTACGGCGCGCGCAGCCGCGAGGACCTGCTTCATGCGGGGGAGTTCGAGGAGCTTGCGGCGCGCCATTCCAATTTCCGCTGGACGGTGGCGCTCTCCGAGCCCCGGCCCGGGGACGACTGGGAGGGGCCGGTGGGCTTTGTCCATGCGGTGCTGCGCGAAGGTTTCCTGCGCGATCATCCGAGCCCCGAGGAGTGCGAATATTACCTTTGCGGCCCGCCATTGATGATCGCGGCCGTGATGTCGGCGCTAAGGGAGGCAGGCGTGCCGCAGGAACGCATCTTTTTCGACGATTTCGGGAGCTGAGCCATGTGGATAGGGCGCAGGGATTTTCTGGCCGGAGCGGGGGCGGCGCTGCTTGCCGGTCCTGCCCGGGCCGGGGCGACGACAGTGGGCGGTCCCGCCTTCGGCAGCTATTGGCGCTGCGTCCTGCCCGCCGGGGCGCAGCGGGAGGCAGTGGCGCATCTTGCGACCGGTCTCATCGCCGATCTCGAAGCCGAACTGTCGCCATGGCGCGACGACAGCGCGCTTTCAGGCGTCAACCGGGCAGGCGCGGGGGACTGGCGACCGGTGGGCGCGGCGACGCTGGCCTGCCTGTCGGAGGCCGAGGCAGTGCGGTCGCTCACCGAAGGGGGCTTCGACGGGCGCGTCGGGCCGCTGGTGGCGCGCCACGGATTTGGCCGGATCGAGGGCGCGCTGGCCGGGGAGGGGCGGTTCGAGCTGAGGGGCGGAGCCGTGCGCAAGAGCCACGCCGGTCTAACCTTCGACCCCTGCGGGCTGGCCAAAGGCCACGCGCTCGATCTTCTGGTAGCGGGTCTCGCCGCCTTGGGCCTCTCCCATGCGCTGGTTGAGATCGGCGGCGAGGTCGCGACGCTGGGCCGTCACCCCTCGGGCCGGGCGTGGCGCCTCGCGATCGAGCGGGCGGACGCACCACGGGGGACGGCGCTGCGCATGGTGCGCCCGTGCAGCCTGGCGCTGGCAACCTCGGCCCATGCGCCGCAGGGCCTGCGCGGGCGGGTGGAAACGAGCCATGTGATCGACCCGCGACAGGGGCGTCCGGCGGCGCAGGGGCTGGCGCAGGTTTCGGTTCTGGCGTCCACCGGCCTGCGCGCGGATGCGCTGGCCACGGGGCTGCTCGCGCTGGGGCCGCATGACGGCCCGCGCATCGCGCGTGCGGCGGGCATCGCGGCGCTCTTTGTGCATCCGGGCGGCGCGGAGCGCATGACCGGGGGCCTTGCGGCCCATCTCATCGCCTGAAAGGAGCCGCGCATGATCACGATTCTCGTCGTCTTTCTTCTTATCGCGCTGTCGATGGCGGGCCTGGGCCTCGGGCTGATGTTCGGGCGCGGACCGCCGCAGGGCGGCTGCGGCACGCCTTGCGCGGGGTGTCGCAACCCCTGCGCGCGGAAGGGCGCGCGATGAGACCGTTGCCGCGCATCGAGGACGTCATGACGCGCAAGGTCGTATCGGTCACGCTCGAGACGGATCTGCTGCGCGCCATGCATCTTCTCTTGTATCACTTCATTTCCGGCATGCCCGTCGTCGATGCGCAGGGCCGGCTCGTCGGCATGCTATCTCAAAAGGACTGCCTGCGCGACGCGCTTCATGCCGGATACCACGCGGGACAGGGCGGCCTCGTGGGCGATGCGATGCGTGCGCCGGTGGAATGCCTGATGCCCGATCTCGACATCCTCTCCGCGGCCGAGCGCTTTCTGAGCGGCCCCTACCGCCGGTTTCCGGTGATGGAGGGATCGAGAATTGCGGGAATTCTGAGCCGCAGCGACCTCTTGCGCGCGCTGGCCGCCGCAAGAGAGGCTTCCGGTTGAAGCCCCGGGACGCAAGCTCGTATCATCGGGGCTGGGGTCATCGGCCCTTCGGTGGTATCGTCGTTGCATCCCTTCAAGGAGATCCGCTATGACCCCGAGATTGGATCTGCGCTGCGCCGATTGCGGCATCCGGCACCGTGCCGTCTGCGCGCGCTGCGACGAGACCGAGCTGGCACGGCTCGAGGAGGTCAAGTTCTACCGCACCTATGAGGCCGGGCAGAAGATCGTCTGGGCCGGTGACGATCTGAGCTTCGTGGCTTCGGTCGTCTCGGGCATCGCCACCATGGCGCAGACGCTCGAGGACGGGCGGGTGCAGATGGTGGGGCTTTTGCTGCCGTCGGACTTCATCGGACGTCCCGGTCGGACCTCCACGCCCTATGACATCACGGCCGCCAGCGACGTGACCCTGTGCTGTTTTCGCCGTGCGCCGTTCGAACGGCTGCTCGCGGACATGCCGCATGTCGCGGGGCGGCTTCTGGAGATGACGCTCGACGAGTTGGACGCGGCGCGCGAATGGATGATGGTGCTGGGCCGCAAGACCGCGCGTGAGCGCATCGCGAGCCTGCTGGTGTCGGTCGCGCGGCGCGAGGCAAGCTTCGATCTCGCGACCCGGACCCGCGACATCCGGCTCGACCTGCCGCTGACGCGCGAGGCGATGTCGGAGTATCTTGGCCTCACCATCGAGACGGTGAGCCGCCAGATCAGCCAGCTTGGGCGCGAAGGGGTGATCGAACTCGACGGCAAGCGCAAAATCGTGATTCCCGATCTCGACCGGCTGGGGGCCGAGACTGGTGACGAGGCCATGGCGGGCTGAACCAGTCGAGCGGGGCCCCGGACGGGTCACGGAACTCATTGACAGATGCGGAGCATTTTGACCTGATCGAAGGCAGAGTCGCCTTGTTTCGAGGAGGACCGAGGATGAACCCCGATGCCGCAACCGCCCGCCGTGCCCTGATCCGGGCCTACCGCGCCTATCTCGAGGCCGAGGAGGATCTGGAGCGGGCGCTCGACGACGCCGCCGCCTTCGTGCCCGAACTGCGCCGCCACGGGCTGCGACCGATCGGCGCGCCCGGGTCGCGCATCCGCCGATTGACCGAAACCCGTAGCCATTCGGTCGAAGTGCTCGACGTCATGCGCGACAAGCATCGGCGCGCCGTGATCCGCTTGGCGACTGAAAAAGAGGGCACGCCGCCTCGCGCGCTGCGCTAGCCATCCCGGCGCGTCCCGGCCCCCTCGCGCGAGGCCGGGGGTCGCAGGTCATCGCGCGAGGATCAGCGGCAGGCGCGCGTCGGTCAGCATCTCGCGCGTGGTGCCGCCGAACAGCTGC
The DNA here is from genome assembly GCF_047631075.1 of Limimaricola cinnabarinus. Classification (NCBI taxonomy): domain Bacteria; kingdom Pseudomonadati; phylum Pseudomonadota; class Alphaproteobacteria; order Rhodobacterales; family Paracoccaceae; genus Limimaricola; species Limimaricola cinnabarinus. Next base: position 8,485 of record NZ_JBLHYX010000033.1, on the reverse strand, counting down.
TCGCGCAGGCGCGAATGGCCATACGCGCCCATCACCACCGCCTCGGCGCCGGTGTCCATCGCGTGGCGGCGCAGCACCTCCGAATTGCGGAACCGGCTGCGCGCCAGCACCGAGACCTCGACCGCCACGCCGTTGCGGGCGAGAAACAGCGCGACGTCGCCGCCGGGATCGGAGCGAGCGCCGACCTGCACTTCGGGATCGACGATCACCACGTCGACAAGTCGCGCACGCCGCAGCATCGGCAGCGCGGCCCGCGCCGCCACCATCGCCTCGCGGCTGCCATCCCAAGCCAGCATGAGGCGCCCCGGACATGGCGCGATCTCGGCACCGCCATCGGGGACGACGATGACCGGCAGCCCGCCTGCAAATAGCGACGCCTCCAGCACCGCGACCTGGAGCGGGCGCGCCTCGGGGCCATAGGGGGCCGTGGCGACGACGCGGTCGGCAAAGCGGGCGATCTCTCCGACGTTCCGGCCGATCATCCCTTCAGGCACATGATGGCGGTGCAACTGCACATTGCCGCGATGGGCGGGGATGAGCGAGCGCAGCTCGTGCTCCAGTTCCTCGGCGCGCGCGACGGCGCTTTCGGTGTCGGGCATGGTCAGCATCAGGGCCGGTCCCGCCATGTAGGCGTCGGCCGGCGTATCGATGCCGAGGCAGTGGATGTCGAGATGCGCCTCCTGGATCTCGGTCAGTGCGAGCGCGGTGACGATCGCGCCGCGATCGAGCGCGGCGTCGGTGGCCAAGACGGCGACGGTTCCATGGGACATGGGGGTCTCTCCCTTCGAGTTTGCGACTTGAGGGTGGCAGGGCCGCAGGAGGCGCGCCTTGATCCCGATCAATCTCGGCGGTGCTTGCGCTTGATCCAGATCAAGGTGGCCGCGGCGCGGGCACCGCAGAGAGAAGACAAGGGCCGATCAAGGCCCGCATAGAGGCGATGCGAGGAGCGGAAGATGAACCGGAACATCAAGGCGGCGGCGTTGTCGGCGGCGTCGGCCCTCGGGGCCTGCGCCATGCCCGGCCCCGAGCCCGAACTGCTCACGGGCCGCGCGCTCTTCCTGCAGAATTGCGCGTCCTGCCATGGTGCGGATGGCCGGGGCGACGGCCCGATGGCCGCGGGCCTGCCGCGCCCGCCCGCCTATCTGACGCGTCTGCGCGCGGAGGGCGAGCCGTTCCCGACGGTGCATGTGATGTCCTATATCAACGGTTATTTCCGGCAGGACGATCCGGGGCAGGTGATGCCGGAGTTCAGCGGGGTCTTCACCGGTCCGACCCTGCATGTCGATACCGGCGACGGCCTCCTCACCCCCACGCCGCAGCCCCTCGTCGCGCTCTCGGAGTATCTCGCGACGCTGCAGGAGGGATGATCCAGATCAAGGCGTGGGCCGTGCGGATCGGGCAGTCTCGATATCGCGATGACAGGGACATGAGAGGGGTAGGGCCATGACATTCACACCGCTGTTGCAACGCGTGGCGCTGGCCAAGTCGCTCGGGTTGCTGTTCGGCCTGCTGGCCCCGGCGCTGCTGACATCGGCGTCGGCCTCCGAGCTCATGCTGGTCTGGGGGATCGTGCTCTGGGCCGTGGTGCTCGGGGCGCTGGTCGGGTTGATCGGCGCGTTCGACCGGGTGCCGCCATTCGGCTTCCGGCTGCCCGTCGGCCTTCGTGGCGGCTGGGTCGGGCTTTGGATGGGGGTGCTCTTGCTGCTCGTCGCGCGGGATGGCCTCGCCACCCTCTGGGCCCGGTCGGAATGGCTGCCGCAGCCGGGGCCTGGGGTCTGGTGGATCGTGATCGAAGCGACGCTGATCGGCGCTTTGATCGACCTTGCCGTCTCCGCCGTGACCGACCCGGTAGGACGGCGCGGCACGGGCCATACCCGGCCCGGCCAGTGAACATCGCGCAAAGGGAGACGGCACATGCTCCGCATGCTCATGACAAGCGATCTGTCCGACCGCAGCGGCCTCGCGCTCGATCGGGCGCGAAGTCTGGCCGCGGCGCTCGGGATGGATCTCAAGATCCTGCACGTCGTGGACGACACGCTGCCGAGCCATGTCGCACAGGAGGCGGCGCAATCGGCGCATGAAATGCTGACCCGTGAGGCGAGCGGCGCGGGGAAGGTGGAGGTCGCCTTCGGCCATCCATGGCGCCGCGTGGTCGAGCGGACCGCGCAGGGGCGCTTCGATCTCATGGTGATGGGCGCGCATCGCGACCAGGGCATTGTCGATCTGTTTCGCAGCAGCGTATTGCACCGCTGCGTGCAGATGTCGGAGACGCCAGTACTGGTGGTCTCGAACCGGCCCGTCGCTGACTATGGCAAGGTCATGGTCGGCGCCAGCTTTGCGCGGCGCGAGGCGGAGACGGCGCTGCTCGCCTTGAAGCTCGCGGGTGGGGCGCCGGTGCGGATCGTACATGCCTACCGTGTGCCCTTCGGCGGCCTGGGCCACCGCATGGACGAGACCGGCGACATCACCAAGCGCGACCGCGACGAGATCGAGGCGCCGATGCTGTTCCAGTTGGAGGAGATGCGGCGATGGCTGGAGGCGGAGAGCGTCGAGGCCGACTGCGCGCTGCTCGAGGGGCGGACCACGTCCGCGCTGATCGCGGCGGTGGCGCAGGAGGGGATCGACCTCTTGGCGATTGGTCGCCACGGCGCCGAGGGTCACGCGCCGATGACCATGGGCCGTGTCGCGTCGGAATTGCTGAGCTGTCTGCCCTGCGACCTGCTGGTACATCCGGGGCGCTTCCCGCGCGAAGATTGAACGCGCGGCGGGATCAGCCCCGCGGGGCCGTTCGGCCGCGCCAGCCTCGGCGCAACAGCTTCTCGGCCTCCAGCAGCACCAGAAGCGCGACCCCCAGACCGAGGATCAGCGCCCCGTCGGCGGGCGTCACAGGCCGCGTGTCGAACAGCGCCTGCAGCGGCGGGGCGTAGGTGAAGAGCGCCTGCGCGGCCATGGCCAAGGCGATGCCGAGCAGCACGGCGCGCGTGCCGAGGAGCCCCCGCGCGGTGATCGAGGTCATGTGCAGGTAGCGCACCGAGAACAGATAGAAGATCTCAAGCACCACCAGCAGGTTGACCGAGAGGGTTCGCGCATAGGCGAGCGTCTCGCCGCGCGCCATGACCCAGGCCGTCGCTCCGAAAACCGCCAGCCCGAACAGCGCCGAGACCAGCACCACCCGCCAGATCATCTCGCCGTCGAGCAGCGCCGCGCCGGGCGCGCGGGGCGGGCGGTCCATGACGCCCGGCTCGGCGGGCTCGAAGGCCAGCGTCAGCCCAAGCGCCACCGCCGTGACCATGTTGATCCAAAGGATCTGGATCGGCGTGATCGGCAGCGGCAGTCCGATCAGGATCGCGAGGATGATCACCAGCGCCTCGCCGCCATTGGTCGGCAGGTTCCAGGCGATGACCTTGCGGATGTTGTCGTGAATGGTGCGCCCCTCGCGCACGGCGGCGACGATGGAGGCGAAGTTGTCGTCGGCGAGCACCACCCGTGCCGCCTCCTTTGCGGCCTCGGTGCCCTTGATGCCCATGGCGATGCCGACATCGGCGCGCTTGAGCGCGGGCGCGTCGTTCACCCCGTCGCCGGTCATCGCCACGACCTCGCCCCCGGCCTGCAGCGCCTCGACCAGCCGCAGCTTGTGCTCGGGCGAGCTGCGCGCGAAGACAGTCGTCGTGCCGATGCGGCGGCGCAGCTCGGCCTCGTCCATCGCCTCGATCTGCTGGCCGGTGAGGGGCGGCGGGGACGTCTCAAGCCCCAGCTCGGCCGCGACGGCGTGGGCGGTGAGCGCATGGTCGCCGGTGATCATCCTGACCGCGATGCCGGCGCGGCGGCAATCGGCCACGGCCGAAATCGCCTCGGGCCGGGCCGGGTCGATGAAGCCTGCAATGCCTAGCAATGTCAGGTCGCGGATGTCGTCTGGTGCCAGCGTGGCCCGATCCGCAGGTGTTGTGGCGAAGGCCAGAACCCGGTGGCCCGTCGCGGCGAGCTCTTCGATCCGCGCCGCCCATGCCGCGCGGTCGATGGGTTCGGGCGATTTCGCGCCGATCTGGCGGTTGCACTGCGCGAGGAGCTGATCCGGCGCGCCCTTCACATAGACCTGCCGTCCCTCCGGGCCGTCATTCAGCGTCGCCATGTAGCGATAGGCGGCGTCGAAGGGAATCTCGTACAGGCGCGCATGGCGCTGGCGTTCGGCCTCGGGATCGAGGCCCGCCTTGCGCGCCAGCGCCAGCAGCGCGCCCTCCATCGGGTCGCCCACGGCCTGCCAGCCGGCAGCATTTTCGACGAGATGCGCGTCATTGCACAGCATCCCGGCCCGGATCAGCGGCAGGGCGGCCCCGGCATCGCCCGTGATCTGGCCGCGCGGCGCGTAGCCGGTGCCGCCGATGTCCAGTGGCGGCGCGGCGGGGTCGGTCGCGACGCGCCGCACCACCATTTCGTTCATGGTGAGCGTGCCGGTCTTGTCGGTGCAGATCACCGTCACCGCCCTCAGCGTCTCGACCGCCGGAAGGCGGCGCACGATGGCATGGCGCGCGGCCATGCCGCTGCACCCCGAGCGCCAGCGTGATGGTGAGCACGGCGGGCAGCCCTTCGGGGATGGCGGAGACGGCCAGGCCGACCATGGCGAGAAAGGCGTCACCCGGCCCGTAGCCGCCCAGCGTGACGGCATAGGCGAAGACGACGAGGCAGACGGCGAGGATGACGAAGGTCAACTGGCGCGCGAAGCGGTCGATCTGGCGCAACAGCGGCGTGGTGCCGGGCTCCACCGCGCCCAGCATCGTCCCGATGCGCCCGATTTCGGTGGCGGGCCCGGTGGCGACCGCGACGCCGACGCCGCGCCCGGCGGCGATGAGCGTGCCGGAAAAGGCCATCGGGCGGCGGTCGCCGAGCGGGGCGTCCCGCGCGACCTTCGGGATGTCCTTGTCGACGGCGACCGACTCTCCGGTCAGCGCCGCCTCCTGCGCCCTGAGGCCGCGCGCCTCGATCAGCCGCAGATCCGCCGGCACCCGGTCGCCCGGCTCGATCAGCACGATATCGCCGGGCACGAGGTCGTCCGCCGGGATGCGGGAACGCGCTCCGTCTCGGCGCACCGAGGCCTCGTTCGGCAGCATCGAGCGCACCGCCGCGAGAGCGGTCTCGGCGCGGCCCTCCTGCCACAGGCCGATGGCGGCGTTGAGCAGGACAACCGCGAAGATCACGCTTGAATCCGCCCAATGCCCCAGAGCCGCCGTGCCAAGACCCGCCGCGATCAGCACCTGGATCAGAAGGTTGGCGAACTGACCTCTGAGGCGGACCAGCACACCCCGCGGCGGCGGCTCCGGCAGGCGGTTTGGCCCGTATTGCGCCCGCCGCGCCGCAGCCTCCTCGGTGCTCAGCCCATTGGGGGTAACGCCAAACGCCGCAAGGGCATGCTCGCCCTTCTGCGCATGCCAGCCCATGGCCGGGGTTCTGTCGTCCAAGGTCATGATGCTCGCTGCGTCTGCCCCGCCTCGCCGCAAGCTAGCATGCGCCGGGCGGTGGCGTCGCCTGCCGCATGGCCATGGGTCGCCTGCTTGCCGTGTTTTGCCAAGGGATTCGGCCCGTTTGAGGCAGATCAAGGCATCCGCCGCCTCGGGGGGCTTTCCTGAGCATGCCGTTCCGCGCCTCCGATCGTCGCGCCGGTCCATGAAAGGGCACCGGCGTTACCTCCCGGATGCGAGAGTTGTCGTCACCGAGGATCCGCCATGCGCCCCATTCTCACAATCACCCTGAACCCGGCGCTCGATCTCTCGACCGAGACCGGGATTCTCGTTCCTGACCACAAGCTGCGCTGCACGACGCCGCGGCTCGATCCGGGTGGTGGCGGGATCAACGTGTCGCGCGCGATCGCCCGTCTTGGCGGCACGTCGACCGCCTTGGTGGCGCTCGGTGGGGCCACCGGCGAGACAATTGCCGGGCTTCTGGCTCAGGAAGGCATCCGTGTCGTGGCGCTGCCGGTCGAGGGGCTGACCCGACAATCGATTGCCGTCATCGAGCGTGACACGAAACGGCAATACAGATTCATCCTGCCCGGTCCCGACTGGCGACCGGAGACGACGGAGCACCTGTTCGACCAGCTGGAGCGCCGTATCGAGGCGGGTCATCTGGTGGTGTTGTCGGGCAGCCTGCCCCCTGGCTTCGATCCGGCCACGATCGACCGGCTGCGCGAGGAGCTGCGGCCATGCGGGCGGACCTGTTGCTCGACACCTCCGGTCCGGCGCTCATCCGCATGGTGCGCGATCACGATGGGGTGCCGTTTCACCTCATCCGGATGGATGGGGACGAGGCCGAAGAGCTCTCGGGGAAACGGTTCGCGACGCCGCCTGACCTCGTCGCCTTCGGTCGAACCTTGCTGCGCGCCGGGGTGGCCGAGCGTCTCCTGGTGGCACTGGGCAAGCAGGGCACGGCCGGGGTCTTGGCCGAGGGGGCCTGTTTCTGCACAGCTCCAAAGGTCGAGGCGGTCAGCGTGGTCGGGGCGGGGGACAGCCTGATGGGCGCCATCGTCCGGGCCCTGTCGGGCGGCGCGTCGTTCAAGCAGGCCGTTCGGGCGGGCACCGCCGCCGCCGCCGCCGCCGTGACCACCCCCGCGACGCAGCTTTGCGACAGCGCCTTGGCGCGAAAGCTGGTGGCGGAGGTAAGGGTCATGGATCTGGATTGAAGCGTTGCGGAGCAGAGGGGACTGAAGGCCCTTGGTCGGCCTCGGTTGCAGGTCCGCCCCGTCGGATCACCGGCCGGGCGCGGCAGAGAGGCGGTCGGCGCGATCAGGAACGATTGCAAGTGGCTCGGGGCAGGCGCGATACGTCAGGCCCCGCGGAACAAGGATCCGACCATATAGGCGATGGCAGCCGCGACCGCGCCGATGGCAAATGTTTCGAGACCGGATCGCCACCATGCGCTCAGCGACCAGCGGCTCTTGAGTGCGCCGATCACGAAAAAGACGGCACCGGTCGCTGCGATGGACAGGCGGAACGCCGGCTCCAGCCCCAGAGCGTAGGGCAACAGCGGGATCAGACCTGCCGCGAGAAACGCCACGAAAGTGGCGAGGGCCGACCGGATCGGGGCGGGCGGGCGCGGGTTCAAGCCGTATTCATCGCTCAGCATAAGCTCGACCCATGCCGTCTTGTTGCCGGAGATGGCACCCACAGCCTCGTCGAGCACCGCGCCGTCGAGCCCCTTGGCGTGGAGGATCTACTCTGCCCCCTGAAAACGCGACCGTCTGAAACTGGAGTTTTCGGCTAAGCTTTCCTGGCTGGGAGAGGAGCTGAGAACGATGAAGGCATCGAAGTTCACTGAGGCGCAGAAGGCGTTCATTCTGAAGCAGGGAGAGGCGGGCACGCCGGTGGCGGAGATCTGCCGCAAGGCTGGGATCAGCCAGGCGACCTACTTCAATTGGAAGAAGCGCTATGGCGGGTTGCTGCCCGACGAGATGCGGCGGCTGAAGGCTCTTGAGGACGAGAACGGGCGACTGAAGAAGATCGTCGCCGATCTGACCTTGGACCGGGAAATGTTGCAGGACGTCATCCGCCGAAAGCTCTGAAGCCTGGCCGTTTGCGCGAGCTCGTCACCGGGATGTGCGTCGATTGGGGCGTATCGATCAGGAAGGCCTGTGGGGCCATCTGCTTCGATACCTCCACCGACCACTACAAGTCCCGGCGGACGGACCAGGCTGCCGTCGAAAGGCGGATCAAGGAGATCTGCGAAACGCGGGTGCGCTACGGCTACCGGCGTGTCCATGTGCTGCTGCGCCGGGAAGGCTGGGTGATCAACATGAAGAAGACCCGTAGGATTTACAACGAGTTGGGCCTTCAGCTGCGCAACAAGCACCCCAAGCGCCGGGTGAAGGCCAAGCTGCGCGAGGACCGGCAGGAGGCGTCCGGGCCGAACGAGGTCTGGGCGATGGATTTTGTCCATGACCAGCTGGCCACCGCCCGCAAGCTGCGTATTCTGACCATCGTCGACACCCATTCGCGCTACTGCCCGGCCATCGATCCGAGGTTCACCTATCGCAGCGAAGACGTGGTGCAGACGCTGGAACGGGTCTGTCGCCAGACGGGCTATCCGAAGAGCATACGCGTCGACAACGTCCTATGAAGGGAGGCTGTGCGGGTTTCAGGTCGCAATTGTTGGTCACCGGCGCGTGCCGATGATGGATGAATGCTGAGCCAGGCGGCTTCCGCCGGTCACGTCCGTCAAGGCAGAGGTCTCTGCCATAGCAAACACAGGGTCCAGTCGTTGGCCCTCACCGTCCTGAAGACGAGATCCCAAACCCAGGCGGAAGACCCGAACATTATCTACGAGGTCGCTGTTGCGCTTCCACGGCCCTGACAGAGAGGGGTCCTTCCGCCTGGGTAGATGGGATGGTTGCCGCCCTCCCCCGACGGCATCGCAATGTGCCAAGGTCGTGGTGTTCAACGCCACGCAGCGAGGAGGACGGCGAGATGAAGGATACGATGATCGGAGTGGACCTGGCAAA
>NZ_JBLHYX010000032.1:0-21880 GCF_047631075.1 Limimaricola cinnabarinus | reverse complement strand
GTCGCCGGCGCGCGGTATCCGCGGCCGACAGCACTTCTATCTCGGGTCTGAACTTACGGTCGGCCATAAGGTCGGACGTATCACTGACCTCGAAATCCCGTCAGACGGCCTCCGCCGCAGGGATACGGTTGTTTGCGGGGACGTACGAAATTCCGTCCGCGACCACTCGAGTTAATAGTTTGGTCGTGTAGCTTGCCGAGATCTCGAACGCCTTGCGTCTAGCGTGGCGGAACGGGCCGAGAGGCGACGACTGTGCGGGCGAAAAATGGCAGCGGTTTGGTCGTGGACGGACAGGAACCGCTGGGCCTGCCGTGAGGATTTGAACCGTCCCATGACCTTTTCTCGTCGTCGGGTGTGCCGGTGCGGCGCTTCGGCCGCGTTGTCACATTAATTTCCTTGTGCTGGCGATGCTCCAAGCCGGGGACGATTTTCGCTTTGGCCGCCGCGTAGGAGCCGAGCTTGTCCGTCACCATCACCCGCGGCCGGCCCATCGCTTGAAGAGCTTGCGCATGAACCGCTTGGCCGCCGCGGTGTCGCGCCGCGACTGCACGAGGACATCCAGCACGTCGCCGTTCGCGTCGATCGCGCGCCAGAGCCAGGGCCTGACGCCGTTGATCTTAAGGATGACCTCGTCGGGGTGCCACTTGGTGGCTGGATCGGACCGGCCGCAACGGATCTTCGCGGCGATCTGTGTCCCGAACTTCGCGACCCAAACCCTGACCGTTTCATAGGATACCATGATCCCGCGCTCGGCGAGGAGATCTTCGACATCGCGCAGGCTCAGGGCAAAGTGGTGATATGCCCAGACGGCGTAGTCGATCACGGTCCGCGGGAACCGATGGCCCTTGAGGCACGAAAGATCGTCGACGTTCAGCATCCGAGCTGGCTCCCAGCCTCTGCAGTGCCATCAAGCTGACGATCCCCGCACGGGCTGCGGGCGATCCTGGGTGCCGCGATGATTCGAAAGACGTACTTTTCGGTGGAACTTTTCAAAAGGTTACAGAGTTTAATCGTGCCGTCCTCGAAACGTTGCTTGTGACCGCTGCCCTCATGGAGTGGAGACCAGCCGTGACCTATCTGCGCTACAGCCCCGACATCGAGACAATCCAGCCGGACGAGCAGGAGACGATCGACGGCATCATTCAGGGCATGACTCAACAATCGGAGGCCGTCGAGAAGCGCGAGCACCACGCGGTGCGCGCGAGCCATGCCAAGAGCTCGGCCTGCGCAATCGGCGAAATGCGGTTGCAGGACGACCTGCCGCGTGAACTCGCGCAGGGGCTCTTCGCGCGCGGCGGCAGTTTTCCGGTCGCGGTGCGCTTCGCGCAAGGGCCGGGCGAGACGCTCGGCGACCGTGTGTCCACGCACCGCGGCATGGCGATCAAGGTGTTCGGCGTTGCGGGCGAGAAGCTGCCCGGTCACGACGTCGACACGCAGGATTTCGTGCTGGCGAGCGGGCCGACCTTTCCGTCCGGGACGGCGGAGGGCTTCCTGCGCGATGGCACGGTGATCGGCAAGTCGGCCGGTCTGCCCGAAATCGCCAAGAGCGCGGCTTCCTCGCTCGCGCGCAATCTGAACAGAGTGCTCAACGCCGTGGGCGGCGCGAGTGCGAAGGCCGATTTCTTCGGACATCCGTTCAGCCATCCGCTTTCCGACAGCTATTTCAGCCAGGCGCCGATCCGCTACGGCAACTACGTCGCCAAGATCGCCGCCGTTCCGGCCTCGCTCCACCAGGACCAGCTCAAGGAGTGGCGGCTCGCCCCGCATGAGGACGAGGACGGCTTCCGCCATGCGACGGCCGACTTCTTCGGGCAGCACGACGTCGTCTACGAGTTGCGCGTCCAGCTTCGGGCCAACGCCGAGACCCAGCCGATCGAGGACGCCTCCGTCGAGTGGCCGGTCGAGGACAGCCAGTACCGCACCGTGGCGACGATCGTGCTGCCGCGGCAGGAAGCCTACGGTCCCGATCGCGTGCAATACTTCGACGAGGTGATGACCTTCCGCCCGGCGCACAGTCTGGCGGCGCATAGACCGCTCGGCTCGGTGATGCGGGCGCGCCTCCAGGTCTACAAGGCGCTGTCCGACTTCCGCCATCGCGAGAACGGGATTCGGCCCGCCAACACCTCTCGCATCGAGGAGATACCGGCATGAACGACGTTGCCACGCTCGACCGATCGTCTGGCACGGGAGTTGCCGCCCAGCCGATTGCGACGATCCCGATCACGCTTATTATCAACGGCACCGAGCAGGCACTGGAGGTGGAGCCGTGGACGACGCTGCTCGACCTGCTGCGCGATAAGCTCGACCTCACCGGCACGAAGAAGGGGTGCGATCACGGCCAGTGCGGCGCCTGCACCGTGCTGATCGACGGGGTGCGGATCAATTCCTGCCTGAAGCTCGCGGTCTCGGTCGCCGCCTCCGAGATCACCACGATTGAGGGATTGGGCCAGCGCGGGAACCTCCACCCGCTCCAGGCCGCCTTTGTGGAGCACGACGCCTTTCAGTGCGGCTACTGCACGCCGGGGCAGATCTGCTCGGGCGTCGGGCTAATCGCGGAAGGCCGCGCCCGCACGCGCGAGGAAGTCCGCGAGCAGATGAGCGGCAATCTTTGCCGCTGCGGCGCCTACACCAACATCGCCGACGCGGTGCTCGAGGTTCTGGAAGGGGAGACGACGCGATGATCCGCTTCGATTTTGCGCGCCCGAACGACATCTCCGAGGCGGTGCGCGAGGGTGCGGGTGACCACGCAGCCTATCTCGCGGGCGGCACGAACCTCGTCGACCTGATGAAGGAGAACGTCGCGCGGCCCCTCCAGGTCGTCGACATCAACGGACTGCCGCTCCGGGAGATCGCCGCGACGGAGAGTGGCGGCCTTCGTCTCGGTGCGCTGGCGACCAACAGCGAGACGGCTTACGACAGCCGCGTGCAGAGCCGGTATCCGCTCCTTGCCTCCGCGATCCTCGCTGGCGCCAGCCCGCAGCTTCGGAACGCCGCAACAAACGGCGGCAACCTCAACCAGCGAACGCGCTGCTATTATTTCTACGACGTCGACACGCCCTGCAACAAACGGGTGCCCGGACAGGGATGCGGCGCGATCGGCGGCAGGAATCGCATTCACGCGATCCTCGGCGCCAGCGACAAGTGCATCGCCACGCACCCCTCCGATATGTGCGTGGCGCTCGCCGCGCTGGAGGCCGAAGTGCGGGTCACCGGACCCGGCGGCGATCGGGTGATCCCGTTCGCCGACTACCATCGGCTGCCCGGCGACGAGCCGTGGCGCGACAACAACTTACGGCCGGGGGAGCTTGTCACTGCAATCGATCTGGCTCCCGAAGGCTTCGCGGAGAACTACACCTACCTGAAGCTCCGCGACCGGCTGTCCTACGCCTTCGCTCTGGTGTCGGTCGCCGTGGCGATGAGGCTGGAGGAAGGCGTCATCGCGGAGGCGCGCGTCGCGCTCGGCGGTGTCGCCCACAAGCCGTGGCGCAGCACGGAGGCGGAGGATGCGCTCCGGGGCGCGGAGCCGTCGACCGGCGCGTTCGAGGCCGCGGCCCGCACGCTGCTTGCCGGCGCCGAGGGGCACGAGGACAACGCCTTCAAGATCCCGCTCGCCCGTAAGGCGATCGTCCGCGCGCTGTCCCAAGCGGCCGCGGGCACGCCCCAGTCCCAGACCGATAAGCGCATCGCCTGAGGAGGTAATCATGAACGCAACCGCCAAGGTCGGCATCGGCACGCCGCTCCCGCGCGTCGACGGCATCGAGAAGGTCACGGGCGCCGCCAAATACGCGGCTGAATATGCGGTCCCGAGCATGCTCTATGGCGTTGCGGTCTCGAGCCGCATCGCCAAGGGGCGCATCGTCTCGATCGAGGACGCCGCTGCGCGCACCGTCCCCGGCGTCGTCGAGGTGATGACGCACGAGAACCGGCCGAGACAGGCCTGGCTCGACCGGAGCTGGAAGGACGAGCTCGGCATTCCCGGCGATCCGTTCCGGGCGCTGCACGGCGAGGAGATCCAGTTCGCCGGTCAGCCGGTCGCCCTGGTGCTCGCCGAGACCTTCGAGGCGGCGCGGTTCGCCGCGAGCCTGGTGGAGGTCACCTACGAGGCGGAGCCGCACAACATCGACTTCGATGCCTCGCTCACTGAGAAGTTTGAGCCGAAGAAGAAACGCAGCAGCTTTCACCCGCCGAAGAACCGCGGCGATGCAGAGGCAGCTTTCGCATCGGCCTCGCTGAAGGTCGAGGCCGACTATCACCTCGCCACCGAGCACCACAATCCCATGGAGATGCACGCGACCACGGTCGAGTGGCACGGCGACGGCAAGATCACCGTCTACGACAAGACGCAGGGGTCGCAGAACGTGCAGGGCTACGTGGCGAGCGCGTTTGGCTTTTCCAAGAAAGACGTGCGGGTGGTCAACGCCTATGTCGGCGGCGCCTTCGGCTCAGGTCTCAGACCGCAATGGCAGGTCCAGCTCGCCGCCATGGCAGCCAAGCACATGGAGCGCTCGGTGCGGGTGGTCATGACGCGCCAGCAGATGTTCTACCATGTGCATCGGCCCGAATGCACCTACACAATCAAGCTCGGCGCTGAGCCGACCGGTAAACTGACCGCGATGATCAACGATGCCACCACCTCCACCTCTCGCTTCGAGGACAACATGGAGGACATCGTCGTCTGGGGCATGATGAACTATGACTGCCCCAATGCGAGCGGCGAACACACGATTGCGCCGCGCGACACCTACACCTCTTCTGACATGCGCGCCCCCGGCGCGGCGACCGGCATGACGCTGTTCGAGATCGCGATCGACGAGATGGCGTACAAGGCCGGGATCGACCCGCTCGAGTTCCGGTTGATCAACTATTCCGAGACCGACGCGATGAACGGCACGCCGTTCACCTCGAAGGCGCTGCGCGAGGCCTATGCCGAGGGCGCGGCCCGCTTTGGCTGGGAGAAGCGCAAGCCGGAGCCGCGCTCGATGAAGGAGGGCCGCGAGCTCGTCGGTTGGGGCGTAGCAACCGGCATGTGGGACGCGCAGTTTGCCAAGACCAGCGCCTCGGCGAAGCTGAACGCCAACGGACACCTGGAGGTCGCTTGCGCGACCTCGGACATCGGCACCGGGACCTACACCGTCATGACGCTGGTGGCGGCCGATACGCTCGGGCTTTCGCCCGACCAGATCACGGCCAGGCTCGGCGACAGCGACCTGCCGACCTCGCCCGTCGAGGGCGGATCCTGGGCGGCTGCCTCGTCGGGCGCGGCGGTGCAGCTTGCCTGCCAGGCGGTGGCGAAGAAGCTGCTCAAGGCGGCCGAGAAGGTGGAAGGGCGTCCGCTCGCGGACGCGGCGTCGATCGAAGACATCCTGTTCGCCGATGGCCGAATGGCGCTGAAGGGCGATAGCACCAGAAGCGTCGCAATCACCGATGTGATGCGCGTGGCGGACCTGGCGAGCATCGAGGAGGAGGAGACCGCCTCCCCCGACCTTGGTGATTACGTCAGCATGATGCGCAAGTCCCGCAACACGCACAGCGCCATCTTCGCCGAGGTGCGCGTCGACGAGGAGCTTGGCCAAGTCCGCGTCACCCGTGTCGTCAACGCTGTTGCCGCAGGGCGGATCATCAATCCCAAGACGGCGCGCAGCCAGATCCTGGGCGGTGTCGTCATGGGGATCGGCATGGCGCTTCACGAGGAAACCATGGGCGACCCGAAGCTCGGCCGCTGGATGAACCACAATTACGCCGAATACCACGTGCCCGCCCACGCAGACGTCGAGGACATCGAGGTGATCTTCGTCGACGAGCCCGATCCGGAGGTGACCCCCCTCGGCGTGAAAGGCCTCGGCGAGATCGGCATCGTCGGCGCCGCCGCGGCGATCGCCAACGCGATCTATCACGCCACGGGCAAGCGGGTGCGCTCGCTACCGATCACCATCGACAAGCTGCTCGACGAGGAATCGTGAGCCGAACGAGCCGACGCTCGATCTTCATTGTGCCCGGGAACGCGCCTTCCCCGCTGCGTGGCCGCTCTCGGGCGAAGGGCCGCACACGCCGATCCAAGAGTTCGAGCGATACCCGTCGCCCTCGTCTCGACCAGTCAGATATAGGAGAATGTCATGACTCCCCGTCCTTTCGCCGTCGTCTCCGGCGGCATCGGCACCGAAGCTCCCACCACTCAGCAACAGTCGTCCATCGCAAACAAGGCCGGCAATGCTCTCTCCGGCTGGCCTCCCTACTGGCTGCACTTCACCCATCAACGCCGAGGAGGCTTCCATGCATAGCTCTTACATCCATTATCGGCTCCTTGCCGGCGCATCCGTCGCCCTCATGCTCGCCGCCGGGCCGGTATCGGCCCAGGGGCAGGATCCTGCCTCGGGTCAGCCGCAGCTCGAAGAGGTCGCCACCTTTGACCATCAGGTAACAGGGGTCACCGTCACCGAGGACGGCCGCATCTTCGTGAACTTTCCGCGCTGGACAGAGGATGCGCCGATCTCGGTGGCCGAAGTCGTGGACGGAGAGGTGCGACCCTACCCGAACGAGGAGTGGAACTCCTGGCGCAATGCTCGCAAGAACGAGATCTCCCCCGAGGACCACTGGGTGTGCGTGCAGAGCGTCGTCGCCGATGGCCAGGGTAATCTCTGGGTGCTCGACCCGGCGGCGCCCGCCTCAAGCTTCATCGTGCCGAACGGTCCGAAGCTTGTGCGCATCGACCTCGCCACCGACGAGGTCGCCCAGACCATCGCTTTCGACACGGATGTCGCGCCGCTCGGCAGCTACCTCAACGATGTGCGCTTCAGCCCCGACGGCAGCTATGCCTACATCACCGATTCCGGTCCGGCGGACGCGCTGATCGTGGTGGACCTCCAAAGCGGCGAGGCCCGGCGCCTTCTGGACGATCATCCGAGCGTGAAGGCCGATCCGGAGGTGTTGGTCGAGCACGAGGGCGAGCCGATCCGCCGGCCCGACAACCGGGCCGTGGTGTTCGCCGCCGACTCGATCGCGCTGTCGAACGATGGCGAAACGCTCTACTGGAAGCCGCTCACTGGCGAAACGCTCTATTCCATTCCGACGGCCGCCCTTGAAAACCCGGAGCTTTCCGCCGACGCGCTCGCCGCCGAGGTCATCGACGAAGGCGAGGTTGGCGTCACCGACGGTCTCTGGATCGACGAGGAGGATCGCTTGTACCTTTCAGCGGTCGAAGAGGACGCGGTGAAGGTTCGCGAGGACCAGGAGATCACGACGCTGATCGAGGACGACCGGCTGCGCTGGCCCGACACTTTCAGCCAGGGCCCGGACGGGATGATCTACGTCACCACGTCCCGGATCATGGACATGAGCTGGTACAAGCCGCAGAATCCGATCCAACTCCCGACCGCACTCTGGATGTTCGATCCGGACGGAAACACTGGTCAAGTTGAGCCCGATAGTCCGTCGAACCAACAGTGAGGGCGTTACGCACAGCCGACGAACACTATGGCGGCTGGGATCGGCTGATCATCTTAGGTCCATTCGAGGGCATTTGTCACTTCTCGAAGTCGCTGACAGCAAGAGCCGTTGATTTGCCGGCGTTTGCCCTATCACGGAACCAGTATGCCTGAGCACGCCGGTCTCACCATCGCCATGACCGGGAGCGCCGGGAGCGATGCGCCTTTCGAGACCGGCGAAATGACCTTCGAGGGCATCTCCTTCGGATCGAGCGTCGATGTGCAGTACGGCGGATGACTCACGCAGTGAAGATCCACGTGCTCGGCTTCGCCCTTCTCGCACCGGTGGTCGCCGGCGCGCAGGTTGCGTGCCTGCCGCCGGAGGAACCCTACCCCTTTGAGCCGCCGCAGGACGATCTTGAGCTGCGCCAGCTCGTCAACGAGCAGTATGAAGCCTACGTCGATCGGCATCGAGGACTACATCAACTGCCTTGAGGACGAGCGCCTGCGCGCGATCCGGAAGAGCCGGGAGATCATTCAGAAGTGTGTGCGATATTTTGGAAACGATGCTGCCGTGCGCTATGAGACCGAAGAACAGGGCCGCGCTGTGGGAGATCCTGCCCGACCTCCTTCGGCATTCCGGCATCGCGGCCCTGTTTCGGCGTATTGCGCTCTCGGCCTCATGCCTTGCGGTCTCGAGCTGTGACGACTTGCGCTTTCCACGCGATCCTCGGCAGACGCTCGAGACCGTGCTGGCGACCGAGGCGGTGACCGTCGCGGCCGTGGACAATCCGCCCTGGGTGGCGGTCGACGGCGAAGGCGGGCCCGAAGGTGCCGAGGTGGATCTCGTGGAGGCCTTTGCCCGTGAGCTCGGCGTGTCGATCGAGTGGAAGCGCCTGGCAGCTTTCGAGGCGCTGGAGGGGCTGGAGAGCGGAGACCTCGACCTCGCGATCGGCGGGTTCGAGCGCAAGGCGGTGACGCCGGTCGCGGGGGCCGCGCCGAGCTACGCCTACTTCCACGAGGCGCTGGTGATCGGCGCACGCCCCGAGGTGCCCTTCCCCGAGGAGCTGGACGGGCAACTGGTCTTCGTGCCCTCCGAGGAGCCGATCGCGGAACTCGTCAGGAACGAGGGCGGTACGCCGGTCGGAGAATGGTCCGCAGAGGTGGCGCTTGCGGCCGTTCCGCACTGGCAGCTCGCATCTCGCGGCCTGCTTCCTACAGGCATCGTGCTGCAGCGAGCGGAGCATGTCGTTGCGGTTCCCCAAGGTGAGAACGCCTGGCTGATGCGGATTGAGCGCTTCCTGAGGCGCGAGTACGCCAACATGGGCGAGAGGCTGAGGGAGCATCAGCCGTGAGCGGGTCCGTCCGAACCATGCCGGAGGAGCAGAAGAAGGCGCTTCGCCGCGCCCGCTGGATAGAAGCGATCTGGCTCGCGGCCCTCGCGACGATCGTGATCGCGATCTACTTCTCGGTCGGTAACAGCCAGGCGATGAAGACCGCGTGGATCGAGGACATGCTGAGCTTCGTGCCCCCGATCGCGTTCCTCGTCGCCTCCTGGATCGAGGGATGGGCGCCGAGTGATCGGTTCCCCTTGGGCTTCATCCGCGTCACCTCGATCGCCTACCTGATGAGCGCGGTGGCGCTCGGGGGCGTCGGCATCTTCCTCATCGTCGACTCGTCGATAGCGCTCATCAAGGCCGACCATCCGACGATCGGCAGCGTCGAGCTCTTCGGCGTCACGATCTGGCTCGGCTGGGTGATGATCGTGGCGCTCGTCTACAGCGTCGTCCTGCCGGTGATCTTCGGGCGTTTGAAGATGACGCCGGCGCGGCAGCTCCACGACAAGACGCTTCTGGCCGATGCGCTCATGAACAAGGCCGACTGGATGACGGGTCTGGCGGCGATCGCCGGCATCTTCGGCATCGGCCTCGGTTGGTGGTGGGCGGACGCAGTGGCGGCCATTGTCATCGCGCTCGACGTGCTGCACGACGGCGTCAAACACACCGGAGCGGCGATCCGAGACCTGAGCGACGAGGTGCCGCGAACCGTTGACGACCAGGAGTTCGAGCCGCTGATCGACGACATCCGCGACTGCGTCGATCAGCTGCCTTGGGTGCGCGAGAGCCGGCTGCGCCTGCGCGAGGAGGGCCGGTTCCTGACCGGGACGATCTACGTCGTGCCGCAAGACGGGTCCGTCTCGCCCGAGCGGATCGAGGCTGCGGAACGGGACCTGCTCGACCTGCACTGGCGCGTCCACGACGTTTCGATCATGCCCCGCTCCAGGATCGAGAGCCCGCCGACCGGCCGCACGGACGAGAGCGGCCCGTCGCCGCTCCGTGCGGGGGCGGTGCGCCGCGCCGAGCGTTGAAGCAGCGCGAGTTCAGGCGAGCTACGGCACCACGTCCGAGCCGAACGTCTCGATGAAGGCGCGCTGGTTCACGCCGGTATCGGAGGGAGAGTAGATCGTTCCCGGACACGGGAACCTTCCGCCTCCGGCCAGCGTGGGACCTTGTAGCAGGTTGCGCGGCGACGACACCGCGCTCCGTACCGGGCGCGCCTTTTCGAACTTGAGACGCGGTGCTGATTGCCGGGACCCAAGCGATGGAGCATTACGAAATCGCGCGCTCTGAAGACGTGGGCCGGGCAGCTCGGGATGGACGAGGCGGTCAAGCTGATCGACCAGACCTTGCAAGAAGAGAAGAAGGCCGACGAACTGCTGAACGAGGTCGCCGAACAGGCCAACTAGATGGCGGAGCAGAAAGCAGGATAAACCGCCGGCCTACGGACGGGCGAGGCAACCGGAGCTGCCGTACCTCGCCCTGATCGCCCTCTCTCCTGGGGGTCGTCCAAGCGGCACGGGGTCCGCCTTCACGACGCGCTCTCACGTTCTGCCAGTTCATCGGCGATCAGGCGGTTGTGGATGTCGGTCGCCGCGACGGCCGCTTGCCCCGTTGCGACGGCAATCTGCGCAAGGCCTGCGACGACGTCGCCCGCAGCATAGAGACCGGGAAGGGTGGTCCGCTGGTGTCCGTCGGTGACGAGCGCGCCGTCCGGGTCCAGCGTGAGGGGCAGGTCCTTCACCAGATCCGAGCGAACCCTGCGGCCCAGCGCAGAATATATCGTGTCGAAACGATGCACCTGGCCGTCTTCCATGTGGAACGTCTCGATCCGGCCGGTCGCCACGCCAAGCTCTCGAACCGGTGCGTCGATGATGCGGACCTCGGCCCGACGCAGCGCCTCGCGGTCGTCCTGCGAGAGTCGGAACGGCTTGCCGAGAGACAGCAGCGTGAGCTTCGAGGCGTAGCGGCGAAGAAGCAGCGCCTCGTGCAGGGAGCAGGCGCCGTAGCCGATGATCGCGATGCTCTGGCCGGTCGCCTCATAAGCGTCACAGACGGGGCAGTGCCTGACCAAGCCCTTGCGGATGGCGCCGGCGAGGTTGGGCAGATCGGGCTCGCGGTCCTCCACCCCCGTCGCCAGCAGCACCTTGCGGCTTCTGATCGCACCGGCAATGGTGTGGGTCAGGAAGCCGTCGCTTCCGTCCGACTCAAGACGCAACGCTTCCGCCTCGAGGATCTCGCTGCCATACCGTTCGGCCTGTGCGCGGAGCCGGGCCAGAAGCTCGCGGCCGGCGATGCCGTCGGGGTAGCCTGGAAGGTTGTGCGAGAGCGGAATCCAGTCGGCGCGGCTGGTTCCGGCGTGGAGCACGACGAACCGTCTGCGGAACCGGGCGAGGTACACCGCCGCCGCCAGCCCTGCCGGGCCGCCGCCGATGACGACGCAGTCGAGGTCGCGCATCACAAAGGTCGAGAATACGTCCAATCGGTCTCCATCTGCGCCGCGAGGGCGTCGTGCAGCTCGAGCGAGCTAGTTAAAACGCCAATCCTTAGATTCACGTTGCTGCTGAAAAGATTCACGTTGCTGCTGAAAAGATCCAGATTGAAGCTGCTGACCGAGGACCACCTGCCGTCCACCATCGCGACCTTGGCGTGGAGCATTCCACGCGTATAGCCTCGCAGCTCCACACTGCGACGCACGAGGGCGTGAGCAAACCGGTGGCCGACGACATCAACGATCTGGTGATCGCTCCGCGCGGGCATGAGGACCCGCACCTTCGCGCCGCGCTCGACGGCCAGGATCATCGCTCGCCAGAGACTGCGATCGGGGATCAAATAGGGCGTCGTCAAAGCGACCGACCGCTCGGCCTGCGCGATCTCCGTGGGAATGGCGTCGCGAAGATCATGGTGCGGACGCACCATCGGCCCGCTCAGGGCGTAGTTCCATGCCGCCCCGGGAAGCTCGGGCCCGCCCGGCTCCGGTGATCGCTCCTCTCGCCCATGGTGAGCGCCTCGCCAGGCGCGCTCGAACTCCGAAGCGATCGCCGGCGGGAGCGGCCCGCCGACAAGGATCATCGTGTCGCGCCAGGTCGACATCCGGTCGGCGTGCGTGCAGCCAACGGATGGTCGCGGCGAATGTTCAAAACGCGATGACGGACGGGTGCCCGGCGAGCGCCTCGCGCAGGTGGTGTCGGTTCGCGATGTGGTCCCGATCTGCCGGCGATCGGGAACAGCGCCGCCTTGCCGGCCGTTCGACGTTCGTCAGGCTGCCCGATCAGCGGCCGCCGGCGGTGAAGGATGCACGTCACGGGAGCACCGACATGAACGTCCGCTCGCGAAGGTTCCGCTCGACAACTCTCCGGGATGGCTCGGACGCTTTGGGGACCGGCCTCGGCTGGTTCTCCCTTGGGCTCGGCTTGGCCGAGATCGTCGCCCCGCGGCTCCTGACCCGCACGCTCGGGATGCAAGGACACGAGCGCCTCGTCCAAAGCTATGGGCTGCGCGAGCTCGCTTCGGGCGCGGGCATCCCCGCCACGCGCGGGCGGGCCCGGGCGCCCTGGATGTGGGCGCGCGTGGGCGGCGACGTGCTCGACATCGCCACGGTCGCCGGGGCGCTCGACCGCCCGCGCGCGCCGCGAGGAAACATCGGGGCCGCGCTTGCCGCGCTCGCCGGCGTCACGCTCCTGGACGCCTGTTGCGCCAGCCGGCTGTCCTCCACGCGCGCGCAGCCTCGCCCCGTCCGGAGGTCGGTCCGCTACTGCGATGCGGTCGAGTCTCGCCGCCCACCGGCCGCTCGGCTCGATCAACCAGGCCCGGATGCGCGCCTACGGCGTGTTGGGCCGCAAGCGACGCGAGCTGAACGGCAGCGCAACGGACGAGCCGCGTAGCGCCGCGACGAAGTTTGCAAGGGAGGATCGTCCTATGATCTCGACAGGATTGCACAAGACGCTCGATGGCGTCTCTGCCGTTGCGCTGATGACGGCGCCGACATTGCTCGGTTGGCGCCCTAGCCTTCGGCGCGCCGTGGCCGCGGCGGGCGTCGGCGTCGCCGCGTACAGCCTAGCGACCCGCTATAGAAGCGACTCGCAGGCGCCGATGGGGATGCGCGACCACCTAGTCCTCGACGCACTCCAGGGCGCCGGGTTCTGCACCGCCGCCGCACTGCTCGACGAGCCGGCCAAGGTGCGCGGCGCGCTCGGCGCCTACGGTCTCTTCTCGATCGCGGCGGCGCTGCTGACCGACCGGCCCGCGGAGACGCGCCGGCCCGTCTCGCGGCAGATCCCGCTGACGCGGGAAGCGGTCGTGACCGCCGCCCGGGGCGGGCGCGCGCGCGAGATCGCTCCGGGCGTCGCCTATCGCCGGCTCGGGATCGTCAACGTCTTCTTCCTTGGCGCGCCCGACGCCGGGGATCGCGGATGGATCCTCGTCGATGCCGGGCTCGACAGCACGGCGCCGCTGATCAAGGGCGCCGCGGCCGAGCGCTTCGGCCGCGACGCTCGCCCCGCCGCTATCGTCCTGACGCATGGGCATTTCGACCATGTCGGCGCACTCAAGCACCTCGCCGAGCGCTGGGACGCGCTGGTCTACGCCCATCCGCTGGAGCATCCCTATCTCGACGGCTCCTCCGCCTATCCGCCAGGCGATCCGACGGTCGGCGGCGGCGCGATGGCGGCGCTGGCCGGGATCTATCCGACGGGGCCGGTCGATGTCCGCCCCCGCCTCCGCGCGCTCCCGAAGGACGGCACCGTGCCCGGCGCGCCGGGCTGGCGCTGGCTGCACACGCCGGGTCATGCGCCGGGCCATGTCTCCCTTTGGCAGGAGGCGCACCGGACGCTCGTCGCGGGCGACGCGGTGATCACCACCCGGCAGGAATCGGCCTATGCCGTGGCGGTGCAGGCGCCCGAGATCCACGGACCGCCCGCCTATTTCACCATCGACTGGGACGAGGCCCGCGCTTCGGCCCGCGCGCTGGCCGATTTCGAACCTGACATCCTCGTGTCCGGCCACGGCGCGCCTCTGGCCGGGCCGCGCATGCGCGGGGCGCTCAACCGGCTGGCCCGAGACTTCGACAGGCTCGCGGTGCCCCAGGGCGCCCGCTATGCGCGCCATCCGGCGCGGCCGGAGCAGGAGGCATATCGGTGAGTCCCCCCGAGCGCGTGGAGACGAGACCTGCCTGGCGGGGAAGGTTCTCGGCCGGGAGTGTGGCGCAGCACCGCTGGAGACGATGCCGGTGACCGAGGCGCACGGTTATCCTCCGTTCGACACCCCGAAGGCGGTCGCCGACGGGGTCTGGGTGGTGGATGCCGAGCCGATCCGGACCATGGGCGCGGCGTTGCCGGTGCGGATGACCGTGGTCCGGCCCTGACCGGCGGCGGCGCGGTGACCAACGCGGGAGGCGCCCCCGCGGCGGCGATGCCCTCGGAAGAGACGACGGACGGTACCTCGGACGAGCCTGCCGCGGCCGCCGATTAAGGAAGAAGGAGCACCCATGTCCTACATCCGCTTCGGGCTGATGATCCTCACCTCCACGGTGGTGATGTTCATTCTGATGTACCTGAACACCTATGCCTGGGAGCATCTCTTCTTCTCGGAGACGCGCACCTACATGGCGATCCTGATGGGCGCGACGATGGCGGTCATCATGCTCGGCTACATGCTGGGGATGTACTCCAACAAGCGGCTGAACATCGCGATCTTCGCCGGCTCGGTGATCGTTTTCGTGCTTTCGCTGTGGCTCGTCCGCAGCCAGGTGACGGTCAGCGGGCCGAGCTACATGCGGGCGATGATCCCGCATCACTCGATCGCCATCATGACATCGGAACGCGCGCAGATCCGCGACCCGCGCGTCCGCAAGCTCGCCGACGAGATCATCGAGGCACAGCGGCGCGAGATCGCGGAGATGCGCTATCTCATCGCCAACGTCGCCGGCGGCAACGTGGTCGAGAGCATCTATCAGGACCCACCGGCCGAGCCGGGCACCATTGAGAACGCGCTTGCAAACACGCTGATATCGACACTTGACCTTGCACCGATGCCCAAGGCGGAGGCCGATCGCGTGCTTGAGGCAGGAGCCCGCTGCACGTTCAATCGGAGCCCGGAGACGGAGCCCGTCCTGTGGGCGGATCAGGAGGGCGGAGCGGCAGCCATGAAGCTGAATGGCGTCCTGATGGCCCTTGAGGGAGCTGGCGAGGCCGACGCTGGCGGCGTGCAGTTCTCGGCGCCCGGCACCATGGTCACCGTCCGACTGCTCGGTGACGAGGCCGACTGGCGCGCTGATGCTGAGCTCGTGTTCGAACTCGATCAGGGTCTCTCTGTCGGCTACCGCGGCTTCTACGGGTGTGAGGCGAGCTGACGATCAAGGAGATCGAGTTCATTCAAAGGAAGTCCCAAATGCATTGGATCAAAGCGAGAAGACGGCGCAGCTCTACCGGAGGGTCATGCCCGACCATCTCTGCCCCTACGGGCTCAAATCGAAGGATCTGCTCGAGCGTCAGGGGTTCACACACGGTCGAGGACCACCATCTGAAGACCCGCGAGGAGACCGATGCGTTCCAGCGGGAGCACGGGGTCGACACCACCCCCCATGTGGATGCCCCGGACCGGGCGTTGCGCAGGCTGTCGTTAGCCCAGATCCCGTCCCCTCCGACGGCATAGGTCATTCACCTTGATCCTGCAATTTCCAGCTTTATCCGGCGCATGCATCTCGTAGGCCTCCGCGAGGAGGTTTCTCTCATACCAATGCCCATTGATCATGACCCATGGGCCCAGGTCCGGAAGCCGATGGAGGTTATCCTCGTCGGTTCGGCGAGGAGCTTGTTCCAAGCGTCGCAGCAGTGGGCGACGATGTCGTCGTAGTTCTCGAAGACGCGGTTGGAGAGCCAGTTTTCGCGCATGTATTGCCAGATATTCTCGACCGGGTTCAGCTCCGGCGATCGAGGGGGAAGTGGCAGGAACGTGATGTTTTCTGGGACCGCGAGGTGGGTGGACATGTGCCAGCCCGCCTGGTCGAGGATGAGCACGGCGTGCGCGCCCGGTTCCACGGCGGCGCTGATCTCCGTGAGATGGGCCTGCATAGCCTCGGTGTTCGCGTAGGGCATCACCAGGCCTGCGGCCTTGCCTTTCGCCGGGCAGATCGCGCCAAAGATGTAGGCCCACGTCGTGCGCTGATCGTGCGGCGCGCGGGGCCGGGTCCCGCGCCGCGCCCATCGGCGGGTGATCCCGTTCTTCTGGCCTACGCGCGCTTCATCCTGCCACCAGAGCTCGAGCCTGGTTTCCGGGGGCAGCTTGACGCGGATCGCCTCCAGCTCGGTGGGAAGGTTTTTTTGAACGCCTCCAAGGGCTCAGGATCCTGAGCCTGATCCTGCGGGCGGGCGGAGAGCTTCCGCAACCCCATGCGGCGCAGCTCGCGACCGAGCGTCTGCCGGCTCACCGAGACGCCGAACCGATCCTGCATCCACCGCACGAGATCGACGAGCCGCCAGCGCACGACGCCGTGCGACTCGGGCTTCGGCCCCGCCTCGACCGCCTGCACGAGCGCCACGCGCTGCTCCGGCCCCAGACGCGGCGACTTGCCCGGCGCCTTGCGGTCCACAAGGCCCGCCGGCCCCTCCGCGTTGAAGCGCGCCACCCAGTCCCGGACAATCTGAAGACCGACGCCGCCGATCCGCGCGGCCTCCGTCCGGCTCGCGCCGTCATAGATCGCAGCCAGAGCGAGAAGCCGCCGTGTCTGCGCGGCGTCCCGGCTCGCCCTCGCCAGCCGACGCAGGTCGTCGGAGCCGTGATCCGCCCGGAGCGTGATCGCCTTTGTCATCAAGAACCTCCTTCAGTTCTCGATGGTGAATCACGTTCCGCCCGCCGGCGGAAGCCCCTTCATGAGTCGCCCTCAGCGAGCGCTGGTATCAGAAGGCTTAACGAGCGATGAAGGTCGCGCCCGCGAACGCCGGCGGTCCCACCGCGCCGCCGCTTGGGCGGCGCCGCGGCCGATAGCTCTTCCTTCTATACCGAGCCATCATGCAACGTCCGTCTGCGCGAAGTCGTCACCCTTGTAGAGTAGCCGGACGCCAGAGCTTTTCGCCATGGCATAGGAGAAGCAGTCTCCCATGTTGAGCTTGGCTGGGTGGCCGGTCACCTTGCCGTAGGTCAGCGCCGCCTGCCGGGCTGCGCGACCGATGATTTCGGTGACGTCCAATTCTCGGGCGCCGATTTCCTCGAGCAACCCGCCCACCAGCTCTTCGGCCATGTCGTGATCCTCTGCTGTCATATGAACCTCGCCGCGTGCCCGCGCCATCTGGATCGCCAACGAGATCACCGCCTCGAACCGAGCGACTGGCGAGGTGAGCGCCCGTCCCTCTGCGCCTTCCAACGCCGCAAGAAATTTTGACGCTTCGGGCTCGCTCTTGAGGATCGCCACCAGGGCCGACGCATCCACGAACATCACAGGTCCCCGGAAAGATCGTCCATCAGCGGCTTGTCGTCGTAGCCGTTGGCGCGGAGACCGAGATCGGCCGCGCGCGCCTGTAACGCCGCTACGCGCTCGCTCAGGCTCTTCTTCTGCGCCAGCCGTTCCAGCTCGTGTTCCAGAGCCAGGCGAACGGCCTCGGTCTTGTTGCCCTTCGTGGCAAGTTGCGCCAGCTTGTCGGCCAAGCTGCCCACCGTGTCATCGCGGATGTAGAGCGGCATCGTATATCTCCATTTGCATATTCATGATATGCAAAGTAGGATATTCAGAACAAGGTATTTCCGTCTCCGAGGGCAATTTTATCCGGCCCTCTCCACCCATGGAAATCGATACGATCGGCTTCCTCTTCTGACAGAGGATTTGCCTTTCTTCGCGTAGCGGATCCGCGCAGTTCTTGCCTACATCAAGAGCACCTGGCCGGAGCGCGGGCGGAGCTACCAGGAGAACGTGTCGCGGGTGAACCAGGCTACTCCGACTGAGCGTCGCCGCGCTACTCGCGCCAGGCCCGCTCGCAGACCGAGTAGAGGAACGTCGCCGACCAGGTCAGCACCATGAAGCCCCCGAGCGACTGCATCATGTTGATCATTCTTATCGGGCCGTTGGCTTCGATCTGCGTGTAGCCCAGCGTCGCGAAGTTGATGCCGGAGAAGTAGATCAGCCCGCCCCAGCTCGCGTCGTAGCTGCCGCCAAGGTCTCCTAATACGCCCCAGCCCAGCAGCACCCTGTAGACGGCGGCGAACGCCAGGATCTCAAGCGTGTGAAGCGCCAGCAGCGCGAGAAACGCCATCATGATTGCTGCCTGCGGCCTGTCGTCCGAATTTGGCTTCATCGCGCGAACAGCCAGCAGGCCGTAGTGGTGGGCGATGCCTAGGGCCGAGACGAGCACGAACCCGATCAAGAGCGCCATTCCTTGTCTCCTTAGCGAACTGGCAGCGCCTGCCTGACGTGGACCTGCAGGTGCGAAATTGAGGAACTACTCCAGCCAGAGCATCTGGACCGGCATCCAGATCGCCATGGCGATCGTCATCAGGTTCTCTGTAAGCGAGACGAAGCCCAGGGGCACGTTGCTCGATCCGCCAACGCAGGCGCATTCGAGCTCACGCTTGTCGATGTAGACGGCTTTGAAGACCGACACTGCTCCGACCGTCCCGATGCAGCCGGTCGCGCAGGTGGACGAGAACCGCCACCTCCCAGGCGCGGACATCGAGATCGCCGTTGCCTGAGCGGACGCGGCGACGCCATTTTCGGGTCGAGATCGTCTCCATCAGGCGCGGATCGGCGGCGCCGCCGAACGCCACGCGATAGCCGTCGGCGTTGCCTCCGGTGGCGCCGGCCGAGATCGACGCATCCTCCTCTGTCGCGGCAGCCTACGAGCAGTCCATGTTGGGGATGCACGACGAGATGATGGCTGGCCTCCGGCACGAGGACCCCGACATCGCCTTCGTGCTCGGCATGATCCCTCACCACCAGGGCGCGATCGACATGGCGCGCATCCAGCTCGCCGCAGGCTCCGACCCGGAGAACATGGAGCTGGCCCGGCACATCATCGCCGAGCAGCAACAGGAGATCGACGCGATGCGCGCCTGGCTGCGCGAACGCGGGATCGAGTTGCCCGATAGCTGATCTGCCCTGCCCGGTGCCGCGATCCCGATGCGGCGCCGGGCTCTTGTCAGCATCGAGGGTAGATGACTGCGCCGTCTTCCCGCAGGCGCGCACCCTCAGACAGTCGAGCGGTATCGATGCGATCCGACGCCATCATGTGGCGCACCTCATGGCCGCCCAGCAGCAAGTAATCGGTGATGATCCTTCGATGGCAGCGCCACCAGACGGCTTCCGAGCACATCATCGCAAGGGACTGGTCGCGGCCGAGCTCCACCAGTTCGCGCAAGGCGTCCCGAAACTCGGTGCCAAGGGCGTAATCGGCGTAGTTGTGGAAGCTTCGCACTCTCCAGAAGGCGTTCAGGCATTCGTCGACATCCGGCTGCTTTGGACGCCGTCCGCCGAGCGCCAACATGTGCCGGTAGCCGATCTGATGATCGGCAAGCCTCTCCGGGAACCTGTCGTCGTTGAAGTCGGGGTTGCTGCGAGACTTCGGGAACGACCGCACATCGACCAGCAGCCGGACCCCTGCTTGTCGCAGCATGTCGATTACCGTCTTCGGCGACCGGTTGGAATGTCCGATGGTTGCGAACCCGCCGCTCACGAGTCGAGCTTGGTCAGCGCATCCTCCTTGTGCGCCGCGACGTGATCGGTCTTGTCGCTCTCGATCTCGTATTGCGGCTCCTCCTTCGAGGCACGACGGCGATGCCCCTTGTAGTCGAAATTCGCCTCGTGAACCTTCACGATACGGCCGCTCACGCGCCCGGCTTCGGAATTCCAGCTCACATGATCACCTTCTGAATACTTCGCCATCGGCTCGCCTCCTTCGTCCATCCAACACATGTCTTGCTTGAGCCGTTCCGGGGCGGCGTCATGCCTTCATGAGGGCTGTTCCTTGGCCCTTGCGGCTATGGTGTTCACCGGCAACTCACCGAGATCGGTCATGACTGCATGGTTGTCGCTCCCTCGCTTATCCCGGTGAAGGCACCCAGTACGCCTGCGAGCCCTACAGGAAGATCTTGGCCGGCGGCCTAATCGCCTGCACCCCACTCATCCGGGGCAGGATCAACCGTTGCTCTGCGCATGCCCTGCGCTTCCTGGCTGTGCCGTTCGCTGCGCCGCTGGACAGCCGCGCCAGCACAGCCCGCGGTCGGGCTCAGGTCACCGTTAGTAGCAGCATCACGATCAAGGTGAAGACGCGAGCGAGTTCGGCGTGACCGGCAAGGCCCTGATAACGCGCGGCCGAGCGCCAGACGCCGACCACAGCCAGGATATTGTAGGGTACCGACGGTGCGTAGCCGACAAGCAGCGCCGCCCAGGGCCGGTCGACCGTGATCATGGCGAGAAACAACACGCTGGTCGTAAGGTTCACCAGGAGTCCGACGCTAATCGCCCAAGTCCAGAACGCTTCGCCGAGAGGTAACTCACCCAATCACAGGAAGCGCAGCTTCTTCATGCCGCATGTCTAGCTGAATTTCTTGACCTGCTCGAACAGCCGATCCGCCGCAAGCTGAGGAAACTTCCGAACTGTCGCTGCGCTGTCTTCAAACAGCCGCTTCGCCCGCTGCCGTAGCTCGCGACCGAGGGTCGAACGGCAGACGAG
Organism: Limimaricola cinnabarinus; assembly: GCF_047631075.1. NCBI lineage: Bacteria > Pseudomonadati > Pseudomonadota > Alphaproteobacteria > Rhodobacterales > Paracoccaceae > Limimaricola > Limimaricola cinnabarinus. The sequence goes on along the minus strand of NZ_JBLHYX010000032.1, from coordinate 1,465 downwards.
GGGACGAGGGCCGGACGCGACGCCCCGTTTCTATGCCGCGGTTGCGCGATCGCTTGGTCTCCACCAAGTCAGTAGCTTGAAACGGCCTTCCGCTGCGCCCTGCACGAATGGCCGTTTCCATGCTGCGGGCGCTCACTGAACCGCTCGTGACAGCCTGCTGATGGGATCATTTGAAGTCGCGCGTCTTCACCTTGATCGAGTCGATGTGGAGATCACGGATATAGATGTCGCGCGTGCGCAGCCCCTTCGGCGGCAAGCCGCGCGGATCGGGCGCCGACGAACCGTGGTGGAACTCGTCACCGCGCCCGTGCGGCAGCGGAAACGGCGCATCGCGATCACCGACGCTGGCCAGCTCGCGCGACAGATCGGTGATGCGGTGCGCGACCAGATGCACGACCTCGCCCTCGCGCTGAACGCGGCCTTTCACGGCGATCATGCCGGACGAGAGGACTATCCGCCGGTGCCGCTCGAAGACCTTGGTCCATACGACCAGGTTGGCGATGCCGCTTTCGTCTTCGAGCGTGATGAACATGACGCCCTTCGCCGAACCCGGCCTTTGGCGGACCAGCACGATCCCGGCCGTCTCCAGCCATCGTCCGTCTCGCGCGGCCATGCCTTCGCCACAGGTCACGATGCGGAGCTTGGTGAGATCGGCTCGCAGGAAGGAGACGGGATGGCTTCGCAGGGAGAGGCCGACATGGCCATAATCCTCCACCACCTCGCTCCCTGCGGTCATCGGGCGAAGCGAGATGGCCGGTTCCGAAACTTCGGAGACCGTCGCGCCAGCGCGCCGAGACGCCGCCGCGAAGAGCGGCAGTTCCTCGTCGCGCAGGCCCTTGATGGCCCACAGAGCGTCGCGGCGCGCGAGGCCGAAGGCCGGGCGAAAGCCGTCAGTCTCGGCAATCTGGGTCAGCGCCGCGACGGGCACGCCCGCGCGGCGCCAGAGATCGTCGACGGAGCCGAAGGGCCGATCGGCGCGAGCGGCGACGATGGATGCGCCATGTGCATTGGCGAGGCCCTTGGCCATGCGCAGCCCGAGGCGGACGGCAAAGCCGTCGTCACCGATTGGCTCCAGGGTGCAATCCCAGCGGGAGGCATTGACGCAGAGCGGGCGGATTGCAACGCCGTGCTCCTGGGCGCCGCGAACGATCTGGGTCGGGGCGTAGAAGCCCATGGGCTGGCTGTTGAGCAAGGCCGTGCAGAAGACGTCGGGGTGCCAGCATTTGAGCCAGGCGCTGGCATAGGCAATCAGCGCGAAGGAAGCGGCGTGGCTTTCGGGAAACCCATAGGAGCCGAAGCCTTCGAGCTGCTTGAATGTGCGTTCGGCGAAATCCTGTTCCCTATTATCCACGAGAAAAAGCAGAGCTTTCGGAAATGCCCAGCCTCCTTGCCTCGCGAAGGTCCCGGCTGCGCCATAACGTAGTCGCTTCCGGTTAGGAGAAATCAGCCAATCTTCTGGGTTCCC
>NZ_JBLHYX010000031.1:0-23623 GCF_047631075.1 Limimaricola cinnabarinus | reverse complement strand
GCCCCGCTCGGTGATCTGTGCGACCGCGTCCCGCTTGAACTCCTCGCTGAACTTGCTGCTGCTCATCATGGCCTCCTTGCCTCAAAATTAGCGAAGAAGGCGTCCACAAGACACGGGGCTATTCAGAGGGCTTCGTCGATCGCAGCCTGAAAAATCTCGGCACCGACACGCTCGACCTCGTGCAACTGCATTGTCCGCCCACGGAGGTCTATTACAGGCCGGAAGTGTTCGGGGCGCTCGACGATCTGGTGTCGCGCGGCAAGATCCGCCGCTACGGCGTCTCGGTCGAGAAGGTCGAGGAGGGGCTGAAGGTGATCGAGTACGACAACGTCGACTCGGTGCAGATCATCTACAACATTTTCCGCCAGCGCCCGGCTGAGCTGTTCCTGCCGGAGGCAAGGCGGCGCCACAAGGCGGTGATCGCGCGGGTGCCGCTGGCCTCGGGGCTGCTGACGGGCAAGATGCTGCCCGATACGGATTTCGCACCCGACGATCATCGCCATTTCAACCGCGACGGCGCGGCCTTCGACAAGGGCGAGACCTTTGCGGGCGTGCCCTATGATGTGGCACTGGAGTCGGTCGAGGCGCTGCGGCTGCTGCTTCCGGCCGAGGCGGTAATGGCGCAGGTGGCGCTGCGCTGGATCCTGATACAGGAGGCGGTGACGGTGGTGATCCCCGGCGCCAAGACGCCCGAGCAGGCCAATTCCAACGCCGCCGCCAGCGGGTTGCCGATGCTGCCCGAGGATCTGATGGCCGGGGTGCGCGAGATCTACGAGACGCGCATCCGACCGCATGTGCATCACCGCTGGTGACGCGAAAAGGCCCGCCCGCATTCAGCGGACGGGCCGTAGTTCAGAACCGCCGGGAGATCGATCCTCGATCAGCGCCAGAAGATCGACGGCCTCGTCCAGCCCTTCGAGGTCGTCGACGATGAACCTTAGCAGATTATTCGGCGATGAGATTGGAGGCTCGCGGCTCAGATCAGACGCCCGCGCCCATGCGATGTACGCTTGTGGCGATCGGGGTGGTCCGGGTGGGACAAGGCGCGTCGCGCCTTGGTTGCGCAGGTCGGGTCAGTGCAGGTCTTCGGGCAGCAGTGCCTTTGGCATGTTCTGGTAGCTCACCGGGCGCAGCCAGCGACCGTATTCTTGTGTCACACAGTATTGGAATTCCGCCCGCCATGGCATCGGGCTGATGCGCGGCGGATCGCAGGAGGTGAAGCCCGTGCCGAACGATCGCGGCGCGCTTCAGGCGGCGGTGCGGTCCTGTGCCCCGCGCAGCAACAGCCGGATGATGTCCGAGCGGGTCAGGATGCCGACCAGCCGCTCCTCTTGCACAACCGGGATGACCTCGCTGCCTTGCGCCGCCAGCCGGTGAAGCAGCGCGCCGATCGGCATGTCATGCGGTACCGCCCGCGCGGCGGGCTGCATCACCTGCGAGACCTTGCGATGGACGGACCGGTGCCTGAGGGACATGGGCCGACCTTGGGCCGCCACGGCGTCGAGCAGGTCGGACTGCAGCACGACACCGCGCAGCGTCATGTCGCTCTCGACGACGGGCAGGCTTTTGATGGCATGGCGGCGAAACAGCCGCGCCGCTTCGGGCAGCGGCGTGTCAGGCCGCATGGTGATCAGCCCCGTGGTCATGATGTCGGCGCAGGTCGTGCCGCCGAACCGGTGCCGGGTCGCCTCCGCCTCTGCCGCCGCCAGCATCCGGCCAAGGTCCACCACGCCGAGATTGCTCGATTGGTGAAACCGATCGAGCAGCGCGCCGAGCTGCGCCTCCGAAAGACCAAGCCGCGGTGCGGGATCCTCCGCCTTTCCCGCTCCCGGCTGGCGAAAGGGATAAACCCGCCCCGTCGCGCGGTTGTAAAGCACGGCTGCAAGCACCAGCGCGGCGGTGGTCAGCCCCACCGGCACGAGCGCAAAGAGCGGTCCCGCCTCCAGCGCCGGTCCCGGCTCGAGTGCTGTCAACAGCGCGACGGCGCCGCCGGGCGGGTGCAGCGCCCGCACAAGCATCATCGCGCCGATCGCCGCCCCGACGGCGATGGCCGCCGTCCAGGGCTCTGGGACGATCCACACCGTCAGCCACGCGACGAGCGCTGCCGTCACGTTGCCGGCTACCGCTGACCAAGGCTGGGCAAGGGGCGAGTTCGGCACGCAAAAGACCAGCACGGCCGTCGCACCCAAGGGGGCGACGAGATAAAGCGAGGAAAGGCCGAACCGGGCCGCCGCTTCCACCCCGAGGGCGCACAGCCCGATCCCTAAGAGCGCGCCCAGGCCCGCGCGCAGGGTTTCGGCCCCACGAGACGCCGGAAGCGCCGGGTAGAGATGCTGCCATGCCTGCATTCGAACCTCCTGAACCGCCCGGAAACTGGGCAATCTTTGCGCCCTATGCCTCAGGAGTGGGCAATGATGAAACGCCCACGTGCATGGAAAAGGAGATCGTTCTGCCCGCCCGGCGCTTGGAGGAACAGGCAGGCCGGGCAGTGTCTTCGCGCAGTCTGCGTGTTCGAGGCGGCGGTAAAACCTCCGATCAGCAGTCGAGCTCGACCAGGCCGCCTGTGCGAGACGAGGTCTCGATCGCCTCTATCAGCCGGTGGGATATCAGCGCCTCGCGTCCGGTGACCATCGGTTTGCGCCCGGACTGGATCGCTTCGATGAAATCCTCGATCATCGCCTGATGCCACGCATGCCTTGCACCGAGCGCGCTATCGCCTGCGTGCCCGGATGCCGCCTCGACATCCCTGCGCCCGTCGCGCCAGCTGATCTCAAGCTCGTCCTTGTCGATCTTCAGGCTCGCCTGCTCGAAGTGAAGGCGGATGACCTCGGTCCTGTGGGGATACATCGCGGTGCCGGCGACCAGAGAGCCCACCGCGCCGCAGGCGAAGCGCAGCCCGGCCACGGCGAAATCCTCGGCCTCCATCCGGTGCAGCAGCGTCGTCGCGGTCATCGAACGGACACTCGTCACCGGGCCGGTCAGGCTGAGCGCGAGGTCGATGGAATGGATCGCGTTGGTGATCATCACGCCGCCGCCGTCGCGCGCATAGCTGCCGCGCCACAGCTCGTCGTAATAGGACTGGTCGCGCCACAGCGGCACCGCGATCTCCACGAGGCCGAGCTGTCCGAGCGCGCCGCTGGCGACATGGCGCGCCGCCGCCAAGGAGGGTGGCCGCGCCCGGTGCTGGAACATGATCCCGAGCGTGACGCCCGCGCGCTCGCAGATCTCCACCACCTCTTGTGCCTCGCTCAAGCTGCGTCCGACCGGCTTTTCGAGCAGGATATGCGTGCCCGTCTTCGCCAGCGTTTCGACCACCTCCCGCCGCGCATCAGGCGGTGTCGCGACGATGGCCATCCGGATCGACGGATCCGCGGCGATGGCGGAAAGATCGGCCGTGAAGTCCGGCGCCGCACCCTCGTAGAGCGCGACGAGAGAACGGGCCCGCTCGGGCCTGCGCGAAACGACGGCTTTGAGCCGGGCCACGTCCTGTGCCGCCGACAGCGCGGCCAGGTGGGTCTTCGCGATCATGCCTGCCCCGATCAGGGCCACGCTGATGGGCTGTCGTGCCGTGGATGCCGCCATGTATCCTGCTCCTGTCCGTTCGATATCAGATCATGCCCCCAAACGCCGGGCCGGCGCCGGAAACAGCTCATTGCCGAAACGGGCGAAGATCAGCCCGTGGAACGGGAACACCATGGGCGTGTCGTCGTCGATCTGGTTCTCGTCGTTATCGCGACACCAGTCATCGCCGAGGTGCAAGCGGTTGATTCGCTCCAGCGCCGCCTCGACCGCCGCGCGCGACCAGTCCCGGCCAGGCCGGGTCGGGCCGGGCCGGACCGGGCCGGGCAAGGGCGAGGTTCACAAGCACCCGGAAGAACAGCCAGTTGTCGTCCGAAGGCGCCGCGTCGTTGTTCCGCAGCATCCAGCGCGCGGCGCGGTCCCGTTCGGCGGGCAAGAGCGGGTGCCAGAAGGCCTCCGGCACCACTATCCACACAAAGGCGATCCCGGCCATTTCAACCATGCGCTGATCGCTCGGGCCCACCCCCATTGGGCCGCGCCCATTGCGCTCCCTTGCCCCTGCATCACGAGCTTTGCATACGGACCGCTCGTTTCCACCTGCCATGCCCGGTCGCTGCCGCGACAACCCTCCGCGCCCCGCTTGCAGCATCGCGGGAAAAAGCTTCATCTGGCGCCGGAAACACGGGCGGACGACAGGAGCGAGGAGAGACCATGCCCCATGACAGCGACACGCCCCGGCTCGATGCCGCCGATCTGGCCGACCTCGCCGCTTGGCGGCGCGAGTTGCACCGGCACCCGGAGGTGTCGGGACAGGAGGCCGGAACGGCGGTGCGGGTCGTGGCGCGGTTGGAGACGACCCGCCCCGATGCGCTGCTGACCGGCCTTGGCGGCCACGGGGTCGCGGCGGTCTTTGAGGGCGCGGTGCCCGGCCCCGTGCTGATGCTGCGCTGCGAGCTCGACGCGCTGCCGATCGAGGAGACGGGAACGCCGGACTGGCGCTCGACCGTGCCGGGCACGGGGCATCTGTGCGGTCATGACGGGCATATGGCGATCCTGGCGGGAATGGCCGAACTGCTGGGGCGGCATCGCCCGAGCCGGGGCCGCGTGGTGCTTTTGTTCCAGCCCTCGGAGGAGGACGGGCGCGGCGCGGCGGCGGTGATCGCCGATCCGGCCTTCGCGCGGATCGCGCCGGACTGGGCCTTTGCGCTGCACAACATGCCGGGGCTGCCGCTTGGCCAAGCGGCGCTGCGGCCCGGTCCCGCGGCCTGCGCCCCGCGCGGGATGCGGATCGTGCTCACCGGGCGGACCGCCCATGCTTCGCAGCCCGAGGCGGGTCTTTCGCCCATGGCCGCGATCTGCGCGCTGATGCCGGCGCTGACCGCGCTTGGCGCGGGCGGGATCGAGGATGCGGAGTTCGCCCTCGTCACGGTCACCCATGCCCGGATGGGCGCGCCCGCCTTCGGCATCGCGCCGGGGGAGGCGGAGGTTCTCGTCACGCTGCGCAGCCTTACCGACGACCGGACGGACGGGCTCGTGCAGCAGGCCGAGGCGCTGGCGGGGCAGTCGGCCGAGCGGCATGGCCTCGGGCTTCGGATCACGCATCACGACGTGTTTCGCCATTGCGAGAACGACGCGGAGGCGGTGGCGCGGCTTGCGGCAGCACTCGAAGCCGAAGCCGTGTCCCACGGCCCCGAAGGTCAGCCAATGCGCGCCTCCGAGGACTTCGGCCGTTTCGGGGACAGGGCGAAAGCCGCGCTGATGCTCTTGGGCGCGGGGCGGGACCGGGCTGCGCTGCTTTGCGCGGCTGACCGGGGATCTGCTGGGGTATGGCTGAAGGACTGGCACTTCGCCGAAGTCAGCCGTCCCTCGCCAAGCTCTGGCCGGTCCGCGCGCCAAGGCGGGCCGTGAGCCGCGCGAGCCCTTCGGCCTCGTCGATCCCCGCGACCGCGCGCCAGAGCGCCTCGGCCTCGGCGCCTCCCAGCAAGGTTGCCGACTTGTCGCGCAGCCGCCGCTCGATCAGCGCCGGGTCGATGGGGGCGAGGATGTCGTGACGGGCCTCGTGAATCCTGCCCGAAGCGATCACCGAAACCTCCGCCGTGCTGTCGCTCAGGCCCTCGTCGGTCTCGACCCGCACCCGGTCGCGCAGGGCGCGCAGATCGGCGCGCGCACAGGTGGCGTCGCTGTAGCTGTCCAGTGCCGCGGTATCGACGCCCGCGAGCATCATCGCGGCGGTCAGACGGTAGCTGAACTTCGCCTGCAGGCCGGTGGCGGGTTCGGGCTGGTTGCAGACCGCGAGCCAGCGCGGGTGGGTGCGGACCGTCACGCTTTCTATCTCGGCGGCGTTCACACCTCCATCGCGGATCTCGCGCAGGGCTTCGAGCATGGCGTGCAGCCCGTGGCAGCAGGCGTGGAACTTGTAGGAGATGTCCGGAAAAAGCCACTCGCGCCCGAGCCCGTCGAACGCTGAGGCCTCCGCACTGCCAACATGGGTCGGCCCGAAGCCCTGCGCGCCCTCTATGGCGTCGGGGGCCGAGGTGGCACCCGCCCGCGCCAGCAGCGCCGAGGTGACGCCAACCTCTGCGGCGAAGCCCGCGTTCAGCGGCTTGCCCATGGTGCCGAACTGGCTTTTCAGCCCTGCCGCGCGGGTCGCAGTCAGGCACAGCGCCTGCGCCATGCGCTCAGGGTCGAGCCGCAGCATTCGCCCGGCCGCCGCCGTGGCACCAAAGGCGCCAGAGGTGCCGGTCTGGTGAAACCCCGCCTCATAGTGGCTGCGCCCCAGCCAGCCCCCGACCCGGCAGGCCACCTCCAGCCCCACGGCAAGTGCCGCGCGCGGATCGGCCACCTCGCCTTCGGTCTCTGCGATGGCCAGCGCCGCGGGGATCACCGCGACGCTCGGGTGACCGATATGGCCGAAATGCGTGTCGTCGTAATCGAGCGCGTGGCTCGTGGCACCGTTGACCAGCGCGGCCTGCGCCGCCTGCGCGCGACCGCCTCCCAAGAGCGTAGCGCCCCGCGCGGCATCACGGCCAAGCGCCATGTCACGCGCCGCCCGCGCCACGGGCTCGCCCGTACCGGCAAGGCCGACGCTGGCCCAGTCGAACAGCGACAGGGTGACGAACCGCTGCATCCGCGCGTCCGCATTCACCGGCCCGGATGCGAAATCGGCAAGGGTGCGGGCAATCGTCATGGCGTCGGGTCTCCTGTTCGGGGTGATGAAGGCTCCTCCGCGCCGCCCGCGCGCAGCAGCAGATCGTGCAGCCAATCCGGCTCGGGCATAGCGGGGGCGAGCGGGCCTCGCGCGGCGAGCTTTTCGGACAGGACCAGCCGCGCGAGCCGTGTCCGGTCCTGCGCGGCTGCGCCTTGGCTCAGTTGCGCGGCTTCCCAAGCGAGAAAGACGCCGGAGGTCGCGCCATAAAGCGCCGTCGCCGCACGCCGCGTCTCATGCGGCTCGGGCGAGCCCTCCTGCCCCGCGACCATGCGCATCAGTGCGGCCGCGCGCGTCAGCGCCTCGTTCAAAGGTTGTGCGAGATCGGGTTCGACCTCGTGCAGGCAGTCGCGCAGATAATCGAGCAGGGCGTCGAGCGCGCCCTCGCGCCGCGTGGCGCGGGCCACGTCGAGCGCCACGATATTGCTCGTGCCCTCCCAAATCGAGCCCAGATGCGCATCGCGCAGCACCCGCGCGTCGGACCATTCCTCGATGTAGCCGCAGCCGCCGCGCACCTCCATCGCGTCGCCCGCCACCTTGCGCGCATCGCGGCAGACCCGGAACTTGATCAGCGGTGTGAGGATGCGCAGCACGCGGGCCATGCCCGCGTCGCCGCGATCAGCCGCCTCCAGCACCCGCGCGGTGTGAAACACCATGCTGCGGCCCTGCTCGGCGGCGAGATGCATCTTCGCCAGTTGCCGCCGCATCAGCGGCATCTCGATCAGCTTCTGGCCAAAGGCGCGGCGGTTGCGGGCGATATGAAGCGCCTCCGAGACCGCGCGACGCATCAGCCCGGCGCTGCGCACGCCGTTGGCCAGGCGCGACATGTTGATCATGTCGGTCATCTGCTTGAAGCCCTGCCCCGCCTCGCCCACCAGATGCGCCTGCGCCCCCTCAAGCACGATCTCGCCCGAGGCCATGGAGCGGCTGCCCATCTTGTCCTTGAGCCGGATGATCCGGTAGGCATTGAGGCTGCCGTCGGGCAGGTGCCGCGGCAGCAGGAACAGCGACAGCCCTCTCGTGCCCGCGCCGCCGCCCTCTGGCCGCGCCAGCACCATCGCAAGCGCGGCGTCGGGGTTGGAGCAGAACCATTTGTCGCCGTAAAGCCGCCAGCCGCCGTCCTCGTGGCGCGCCACCGTCTCCACCGCGCCGACATCCGAGCCCGCCGCCTGCTCGGTCATGAACATCGCGCCTTGGAACAGCTCGTCCATGTCCTGGCTGGTCAGCCGGTCGAGATAGCGCTCAATCAACTCGTCCGAGCCGAACTTGCGCAGCGTGCGGGTCAGCGAATCCGTCATGCTCAGGGGGCAGCACAGGCCGAACTCGGCCTGCACGAAGAGATAGACCAGCGCGTATTTCGCCATCGGGTGCAGCGCGTCCGGCTGGCCGAAGACGCCGCCGCGATGCGACATGGCGGCAAGACCGAACTCACTGAAGGCATAGCGTTCAAGCTCAACATAGGCGGGGTGCTTCTCGATGCGCTGGCACGCCGCCCCGGTGCGGTCGCGCAGCGTCAGCACGGGCGAATTTTTGTCGGCGGTCAGCGCCAGCCCTTCCAGCCGGTCGCCGACCAGCGCGCCCATGCGGTCGAGCTGCGGCTCGATCACCGGGCGCAGCGCCTCGGGCAGATAGACCGACATCAGCGCCGCAAAGGCCGGATCGCTGCGGTAGCTGTTCTGCCCGCGGCTGTCGGGCACCCCTGTCTCGCTTGCCGGCATCTCGCCCGCCCTCATTGGCGCAGCGCCGCCCGCCCCGCATCGTATTCGCGCGCAAGACGGGCCACGACCTGTGCCGCGGGCTCCAGCGCGCGCGATTGCGCCACCGCCTGCCCGGCGCTCCAGACCTGGCTCCAGGCCTTGGGCCGCTCAGGGTCGGACTTGTCCTGCATACGGCGCGGCTGCGCGCGGCGGGCCTCTTCGGGGTCGACGCCTGCGGCCTCGACGCTTGCCGTCAGGTAATTGGCATGCGTGCCCGAAAACAGCGGCGTGTAGGTGATGCCGTCGGAGGCGGCGGCGAGGATCATCTCCTTGTGCCCCTCGGGCGCGATCGCCTCCTCGGTCGGGATGAAGACCGTGCCCGCATAGGCAAACTCGCAGCCCAGCACTTGGGCCGCGAGGATGGCGCGGCCATTGGCGATCGCCCCCGACAGCACCAGAGGCCCGTCGTAAAAGCCGCGCACCTCCTCAACCAGCGCGAAGGGGCTGAGCGTGCCGGCATGGCCACCCGCGCCCGCGCAGACGAGGATCAGCCCGTCGACCCCGGCCTTGAGCGCGCGACGCGCGTGGCGCGGCTTGATCACGTCGTGAAACACCACGCCGCCATAGCCATGCACTGCTTCGACCACCTTGTCGGGGGCCGAGAGCGAGGTGATGACCAGCGGCACCTTGTGGCGCACGATGGCGGCGAGGTCGTCGTCGAGCCGGGTGTTGTACTCGTTGACGATGAGGTTGACCCCGTAGGCGGCCGGGGTCTCTCCGGTGTCGCGGCGATGCGTCTCCAGCCGGGTCTCGATCTCGGTGAGCCATTCGTCCAGACGCTCGGCGGGGCGGGCGTTGAGCGACGGAAAGGTGCCGATCGCCCCGGCGCAGCACTGCGCCACCACCAGATCGACGCCGGAGGCGAGGAACATCGGCGCGCAGATGAGCGGCAGCTTCATCCCTGCCCCGAGCGCCGAGGCAGGGCCGCTTGCCGCGATGTGACGTTGCTCGGTCATATGATCCTCACTTTGCTGTCGATGATGGACGCGTCGCCGGGTCGGCGGGCCGCGATGTCTCTGCGCCGTTCCGCGCGAGAAGCCGTCTCGCCCGCACCGCCACCGGGGACTGCACGGGTTCGGCAGGCGCGCCGCCGTCGATGGCGCCGATGTGGCGGATCCAATCAAGATCCTGCGGGATCGCGCCGAAGCCGGTACGGGCCGGGGCGATCTGCCGGGGATGGATCAGGCACTTGCCGCCGAAGCCGAGCTCATGGGCATGCCGCGCGTCATCGGCCACCGCCGCCGCATCCTCCACGCCGATCGACACGCCGTCGAGCGGTGCCGGGCGCTCGGCGAGCCGCGAGGCGAGCACCAGCCGGCTGCGCAGCGGCAGCAAAGCCAGCCGGGTGTGGGCGCAACCCATGTCCTCCGACAGGTCGATCGAGCCGAACGCCAGCCGGTCCGCAGTCAGCGCGATCGCCTCGACGTTCGACAGGCCGCGCGCCGTCTCGATCATCGCCACGATCCGCTGCCCCTCTCCCAGCCCGGCGCGCAGCCGCGCGACCTGCTCGGCGCTCTCGACCTTGGGCAGCACGACACCGTCGACGCCGCTCATCCGGGCAAAGGCCACGTCGTCGCGGTGCCACGGCGTGCCGGTGCCGTTGACACGCAGATAGAGCTTCACCGCGCGGTGCTCGGGCAATGCGCCCGCCGGGATGCGCCGCACCGCCGCCTTGCTGTCGGGGGCCACGGAATCCTCGAAATCGATGACCACGGCATCGGCCCCCGCCTCGCAGGCCGCCGCGAAGACATCCGGCCTGTCGGCGGGCACGAAGAGCGGAAAGCGCGGCGTGTCCTCGCCCAGATCGATCAACTCCATGCGGTCCTCCACCCTTGGCAGCGCCCCGGACGGCTCGGTGCTCGCGCGCGCATGATCCATGCCCTCCCCCGGCTCAGCCGCCCTGCGGGCCGCTGTTGCGCAGGATCTCTTCCTCGGTCCTCTGCCACAGCTCGAAGGCCATCGGATCGCTGCGCTCCTCCAGCAGATGCCCGACAAGGCCGATCGAGCGGGCCATGACGCCGAAGCCGCGCACGATCTGCCACGGAAAGCCGAACTCGCAGCAGATCGCCCCGATCGCGCCGGTGGCGTTGATCGGCAGTGCCTTGCCCCGCACAGCCTCGGCCTCGCGCTGGATCGCCTGCATCAGGGCCACGTAATCGCCCGAAAGCCCGTTCTGGGCCGCGATCTCGAACAGGCGCGGCGTGCGCGGGTCCACGGGCTTGTGCAGCGGATGGCCTAGCCCCGGCACGATGGCCTTTCGCTCGGCGTGATCGGCGACGACCTCGCGCGCGATCGCGTCGAGATCGGCACCTTGCCCCACCCGCTCGGCGGGCAACGCCTCGTAAAGCATCCGCGCGGCCCCCTCCATCGAGCCCACGAAGACCGTGCCCAGCCCGTTGAGCCCCGCGGCCACCGCACCTTGGAGCGACTCCGGCGCGCCCATGTAGGTCAGCCGTGCCACCATGGCCGAAGGGGTGATGCCATGCTCGACCAGCGTGATGACGATGGCGTTGAAGACCTTGGATTCCTCGGGCGTCGGCTTGCGGTGCGCGGTCAGCAGGAAGGCGAGGTCGCCGAGGTTCATCTCGCCCAGGATCTCGCTCGGCAGGTCGAGGCCGCGCACGGTGATCCGGTCGGCGGTGCTCCAGCCGATGTCGGAGGTCAGGCGGTCCTTGCGCTTGGGCATGGGTGGTCCTTTCAGGTCAGGATGTCGGCTCCGGTGACGGCGCGCACGGCGTCGAGGCCATTGCCGGGGGTCAGCTCCACGAGCCGGAAGCCTTGCGGCGTCACGTCGAGCACCGCGAGATCGGTATAGACCCGGCGCACCACGCCGAGGCCCGTCAGCGGGTAGGTGCAGCGTTTGAGCAGCTTGGGGCTGCCGTCGCGGTCTGTGTGGCGCATCATCACGAGGATGGTCGGCACCCCGACCACGAGATCCATCGCGCCGCCGACGGCGGGTGGGAACTTCTCGTCCAGCGTCGCCCAATTCGCCAGATCGCCGGTTTCGGCCACCTGGTAGGCGCCGAGCACGGCGATATCGATATGGCCGCCGCGCATCATCGCGAAGCTGTCGGCATGTTCGAAATAGGCCGCCCCCGGCGCGGGCGTGACATAGCGCTTGCTGGCGTCGATCAGCTCAAGGTCCTCCTCGCCCTCGGGCGGGGTCGGGCCGACGCCGAGGATGCCGTTCTCGGAGTGGTAGATCACCTCGCGCCCCTCGGGCACATGGGACGAGACATGGGTGGGTTTGCCGATCCCGAGGTTGACGTAAGCGCCGTCGGGGATGTCGCGCGCGACGCGGGCGGCCAGTTCGGCATCGGTCAGGCGATTGAGAGACATGACGCTCATGGGCGCACCCCGTATTCCACGACGCTCTGGACGAAGATGCCCGGCGTCACCACCCGTTCCGGATCAAGCGGCGCGCGCGACAGCTCGCGCACCTCGGCCACCGCGTGGCGCGAGGCCATGGCCATCACCGGGTTGAAATTGCGCGCCGTCGCATGGAAGCTCAGGTTGCCCCAAGGATCGCCGCGATCCGCGCGCAGCAGCGCGAAATCGGCCGGAAGCGGGGCCTCCAGCACATAGCCCTTGCCGTCGATGATCCGCGTCTCCTTGCCCTCGGCCAGAAGCGTGCCGTAGGCGGTGGGCGTCAGAAACCCGCCCAAGCCCGCCCCGGCCGCGCGGATGCGTTCGGCCAGCGTGCCTTGGGGGACGACCTCAAGCGCGATCTCGCCCGCCTCGTAGCGCCGCTCGAACCAGATCGAGCCCGGCGAGCGGGGGTAGGAGCAGATGACCTTGGCCACCCGGCCCTCTTTCAGAAGCTTCGCGATTCCGGTGTCGCCCGCGCCCGCGTTGTTGGAAATCACCGTGAGCCCGGTCGCGCCCTGCTCCAGCAGCGCGTCGATCAGCCCGAAGGGTATGCCCGACGAGCCGAAGCCGCCGATCATCACCGAGGCCCCGTCGGTTATCGAGGCCACGGCCTCGGCCAGATCTGCCTTGCTCTTGTCCATGAGTCTTTCTCGTCTCTGAAGTCAGACCTTTGCCGCGCCGGAGCGCCGCTTCAGCCCTAGATTGACGGCGATCACCGCAGCCAGAACGCCCGCGCCGATGAGGCTGGTCGTCAGTTCGGGGAACAGGATCAGCACGCCGCCCGCCGCAAAGGCGATCCGGCTCGGCACGCCGATCCGGCCGATCCCATAGATCCAGGCCTCGAAGGCCGAGGTGATCGCCCAGATCGCCACCAGCGTCAGCGCCACTCGCTCGATGATCTGCAGCCATGTGCCTTCCATGATCAGCGCCGGGTCGTAGACGAAGATGAAGGGCAGCACGAAGAGCGGCATGCCGAGGCGCATCGCGTGAAAGCCGGTCTGCATCGGCTTTGAGCCTGCCACGTTGGCCGCCGTGATCGCGGCCAGCGCCACGGGGGGCGTGATGTAGGACAGCATGCCCCAGTAGAGGATGAACAGGTGGCTGGCGATCGGGTTGAGCCCGGCCTGCACCAGCGCAGGCGCCAGTAGGATCGACAGGAAGATGTAGCACGCCGTCACCGTCATCCCCATGCCGAGCACGAAGCTCGTGACAGCACCCGCGATCAGCATGAGCGCGGTGTTGCCGCCCGCATAAAGCAGCAGCTCGCGCGAGAAGGCCCCCGCCACGCCGGTATAGGACAGCCCGCCCACCACGAGGCCGATCCCGGCCAGCACGGCGACAAGGCTTGCGATGTTCGACGAGATGTCCAGAAGCAGCGCCTTGGCCCGCGCCCATGTCAGGCGGGTGTCGCGGTTGAACGCCGTTGCCACCAGCATCACCACCGAAGCGTAATAGGGCGAGCGCGCCTCCAGCCGCATGCCCATCAGCACGAAGATCAGCACCGCGAGGCTCAGAAGATAGGGCCAGCCCGATTTGAGCACCGGCCAGAGCGGCGGCAGATCCTCGCGTGGCAGGCCCATGAGCCCGCGCCGCGCGGCGTACATGTCGACCTGCAGCAGCAGGGCCGCGTAGAACATCAGCGCCGGGATCACCGCCGCGATGACGATGGCCGAATATTGCACCCCGAGGAACGAGGCCATGACGAAGGCCACGGTGCCCATCACCGGCGGCATCAGCGTGGCCCCCGTCGAGGCGCAGGCCTCGACGGCGGCGGCGTAATGCGCAGGGTAGCCCACGCGCCGCATCGTCGGGATCGAGAAGGGCCCGGAGGTCAGGATGTTGGAGATCACGCTGCCCGAGAGCGAGCCCAGGATGCCCGAGCCCAGCACCGCGACCTTGGCCGGGCCGCCGCGGCTGTGGCCGAGCAGGGCCGAGGCCAGCTCCATGAAGAAATCGCTGCCCTTGGTGGCGACCAGAACCGAGCCGAAGATCACGAAGCCGATCACCAGCTCGGCCACGACCTGCATCGGGATGCCGATGATGGATTCGACGCCGAGCACATGCGCCCTGACGGTGCCCACCAGCGAATATTCGGTGCCCCAGAGGAATCCGGGCATGAAATCGGCGTAGAGCGGGTAGGCGCCGAACAGCAGCGCCGTGACCAGAAGGATCGGCCCGCCGGATCGGCGCACCCCTTCGAGCACCAGAACGATCAGCACGAAGGCCATGACGTCGGCGGTGACCGGCGCGTCGTATTCCCAGCCCTTCTGGATGATCTCCAGCCCGTGCAGCCCGAGCCAGCCGCCGCTGACGACGGCGGCCAGCGCGAGGATCGGGTCAAGCCACCATAGCTGGCGCGGCTTGAGCGGGTTGGCAGGCAGGGTCAGGAAGGCCAGCGCGAGGAACAGCCCGATCAGGTAGTAGAGATAGGCGTTGCCGAGCGGTTGGAAGCCGAAGAGGTTCAGCAAGAACTGCTGGTTGATCGCCATCATGACGCCGAGCGCGCCCATCACCATGACGATCACGCGGACGATCCCTCGGCCCGGTGCGGCGAGGGGCGCGGGCGCGGTCCGCCCTGTCGGCGCGAGCGCCTCGGTGGTGTCTTCGGACTGCATGCGGTGTTCCGATCCTTGCGGGACACCTCCCCGGACGCCTTCGCGCCGGGGAGGTGTCGAAGCGTCTCGCTTCAGTTCAGGCCGGCGACGACTTCGGCGCGCCGGGCCATCCAGGCTTCGGCATAGGCCTCGTCCTCAAGGCCCTCGTTCTCGGATTTGAACGTCTCCCAAGCGGCGAGCATTGCATCCATCCGGGCGGTGCGCCTGTCGTTCCAGGCGGTGTCCTCCTCGGTCCAGATGCCTTTTTCCTCGAGGTAGCGGATCGCGCCCTCGTGGAACGGCAGGTCGATCGCGGGGCGGCCCGACTGATCGAGCGACCAGCGCCCCATGGTCGCGGTGCCGTCCTTGTAGAGGTCATAGGTCTCGTCGAGCGCCTTGATGAAGGTATAGACCTCGTCGGCGGTCTTCTCGGCGGTGGTGGTGATCACCGGGTAGCGGTAGGCCGCCATCTTGGCGATCTCGCCCTCGGCCAGACCGGCGGCGATGTCCTCGTCCGAGGGGCCCATGATCGGCAGCACCTTGGCCAGACCCTCCCAGCCGGCGGTGTTGTCGGGCTCGAGCGGCGGGTAATTGATGCCGCGCGGGCTTTCGGCCAGCTCGTAGAGCTGGCTGGTGGTCGGCGTGGTGCAGGTGGCGTCGGATTCGTTGCGGGTCATCGACGACATGGCCGAGGCATAGGTCGGGAAGGTGATCACCTCGACATCGTCGAGCGTCAGCCCGCCGAAGGCGAGGATCGCCTCGCATTTGACGTTCACCGAAGGGTTGCCGGCGACGAAAGCGATCCGCTTGCCGCGCGCGTCCTCGACCGTCTCGATCCCGGCGTCGCCTGCCGCGATGAGCGTGATGCCCGCGGGCCGACCCGCCACGGCGCGCAGGTTGCGCGGGCCCCAGTCGGGTGTCGCGAAATCGAACGCGCCCTCGGCCACGAAGAAGGCCTCTGTGGCGAGGAAGGCATAATCCGCGCGACCCTGCAGCAGCGGCTGCAGGCGGCCGATGCCGCTGCCCGAGGGCTGGATCCGCACGCGGGTGCCGAACTCCTTGCCGAAGGCGTCGGCGATGGCCGAGGCCTCGGCATAGCCCGCCGAGCCGACGTCGTAGGAAGTCCAGACCATGGTCTGCGGCAGCTCCTGCGCTGACGCGGAAAGGGCCCCCAGCGCCATGAGGCCGCTCAGCGCGGCTCCGTATTTGATCGCGGTCTTCATGCTATCCTCCCTGTGCGTTTCCAGCTGCCCACGGGTCGGTCCTCCACCCACCCGCTCCCTGCCAAGCGCGTCTTGGCGCGCCCCAAACAGGGATGACGTCCTGTACGGGGCGAGACTGACGGGCTGGCAGGTATGTTTCAAATGCATTATGGACATATCAGCGATACGATCGGGGCATGAATGGAACTGAAGCAGCTGCGCAATTTCATCCATGTCGTCGAGTTCGGCGGCATCACCGCCGCGGCCGATCATCTGCGCATTGCCCAACCGGCGCTGAGCCGGCAGGTGCAGGCGCTGGAGGAGGAGCTGAACGTCTCGCTGCTGCGCCGCCACGGGCGCGGCGTCATGCCGACCGAAGAGGGGCTGCGGCTGGCGCGGCGCGCGCGGGCGATCCTCGAAGAGGTCGAGGACATGGCGGGCGACATCTCGGGGCACCGCGCGCCGCTTTCGGGCACGGTGACGCTGGGCCTGCCGCCGACCGTGTCGGAGATCCTCGCGACCCATATGATCGAGCGGACCATGGCCCGCTATCCGCAGGTAAAGCTGCGGGTCATCTCGGGCTTCAGCGGCCATGTGCAAGACTGGCTGCTGCGCGGCAAGATCGACCTCGGGGTCGCCTACGAGGGGCAGAAATCACCCTCCATCAGGTCGCAACCCATGATCATGGAACAGCTTTTCCTGATCCAGCCGGCGCGCGCGGCCCCCGGCCGGGACGGCGTGCCGATCCCCTTTGCCGAGGCGCTGGCGCAGCCGCTGATCCTGCCCAACCCCGAGCACGGGCTGCGCGGCCGGATCGCCGCGATCTCGCAGGAGGAGGGGTGTGGGCTTAACGTGGTGCTTGAGGTCGATATCCTGCCGACCATGCTCGCCTTCGTCGAACGCGGGCTCGGCAGCACCATCCTGCCGCTGGTCAGCGTGACCAACCACGTCCGCGACGGTCGGCTGATCGCCCGGCCCATCGTGCGGCGCAGCATCGACCGTACGCTGGTGCTGATGACCCCGCTCAACCGGCCCGGATCGCGGCTGACCTCCAGCTTCGCGGAGTTCCTCACGGCGGAGGTGCATGCCATGGTGGGCAGCGGCCAGTGGCCGGGCACCACGCTTTAACCCAAGCACCACACTCTAATAAAGCGACCATGCCGCAGTGGCATGTCCGAGAATCTTCGCATGCCGAATTGCGGGCGAACGGGTCAGATCCAGCCCCCGCGCATCAGTACCGTGAGGAACACCACCCAGATGCTCAGGATCGCCGCGCAATAGGGGCCGTTCCAGACGAGGCCAATGACATGGCTGCCCCGCCCGATGATCGAGGCCGCGATCACCAGCGTCGTGATAAAGGGCGACAGGCCGATCACCGCGGTCCAGCCGCCGGTGATGGCCAATGCGATGGCGGTGTCGCTCAGCCCCGGCACCGCGAGCTGCGAGGCCAGCGTGCCGAAGACCGAGGCCGAGACGATCGGGTTCACCCCGACCAGCGCCATGCCCACGACCCCGAGGCTCAGCCCCAGCGCAAGCGCGACCGGCCCAAGCCCGACCGCCAGCACCCCGGCGCGCATAGGCTCGGTCGGCAGAATCTCCAGCAGCACCACCGGCAAAAAGCCCGCGGCGGCGAAGACGCCCACCTCCGCACCCAGATCCGACAGCCGCGCCCATGCCGCCCGCCCGGCGGCACCGACCCCCGCCGCCGCGCCGCCCATGGCGCGGTGACCCGTCACCGCCGCCCAGACGAGCGCATAGCCCGGCACCGCGAAGATCAGCGCCTGCTGGAACCCGAGCGGCGTCAGCGCCTCGCCCGCGAACACCGCCGCGCCAAGTGCAAGCACATGCCCCACGAGCACCACAGCGCCGCGCCAGCTGCCCGGCGGCGGGCTCGGGCGCGGCAGGCCGAGGCGTTGGAAGCGGCGCCCCTCCAAGCGGTCGAAGCCCCAGCCGATGGCGACGAAGACGAAGGACATCGCAAAACCGATGGGGCCGAAATCCATATAGGACAGGCCCGGCAGCGAGATCAGCAGCGCGTTGGTCGCAAAACCGAAGGGGGACCACAGCGAGATCATCGAAAACCCCCGGATCACCGCCATGCTCATACGCCTCAGCCGCGCCTCGCGCGCCGGGGCGGGCAGACGGGTGGCGCTGTCGTCGGACATCGAGCGGCGCGCGAGATCGAGCAGCAGCGCCAGCCCGCCGAAATTGATCAGCACGCCGAAGAGATGGCCGCCGAACGTCATCGACAGATAGCGGTGCGACGCCGGTTGGTTGGTAAGAAAGAGCCCCGCCTGCCGCACCTCGGGCGCGATGGCCGCGGCCGAGCGCAGCGTACCCAGCATCGCGATGAGGGATGCGAGAAACAGCATCCGCTCCATCGCCTGCCACAGCGTCGAGGCCGCCACGCCGCGCCAGAGCGCCAGCGCCAGTGCCCCGCCACACAGCAGCAGGGGCACCCATGTGCCGACACGGAACTGGCGCCAGCCGAGCATGAGGAACGACACCAGCGCCGCCGTGGCGAACAGCGTCAGCGCCCGGGACTCCACGACGATGAGCAGCAGCGTTGACAACATGACGACCGCCAACGCCCCCCGCCGCCCTGTCGTCGCGATGGCGGCGCGGCCGAAATGCAGACGGGCGGCTCTCGCGTTCAGCATCCGGGCGATTGCGGGCGTATCTCGGCCACGAAGATCGCGCGGCTTGGCCCAGTCGGCGCGATCAGCCCCGCGCGCCATGCGGCCCGGAAAAGCGTATGGCATGACATGGGTTTGACCATCGTCGCCGTGATAGGAAGCGGTTCGAACACGTCGCCCTTGATGCCGTCGGGCATTGGCGGTCCCCCTCGGATCGAGATCCTCGCGTTCTTGCGGTAACAGATGTGTTCTGTATGGTAAACGACATTCTTTATGGGGAACAGCGTGACAGACGATACCGGACACAAGCCCGTGCCAGCTGTGCAGAACGCAGTGACGCTCATGCGCAGGCTCGCCGCCCACGGCCGTCCCATGGGGGCGACGCAGATCGCGCGCGAGACCGGGCTCAACATCTCGTCGGCCTTCAACATCCTGCGCACGCTGAGCCACGAGGGACTGCTGAGCTTCGACCCCGAGACCAAGACCTACCGGATCGGCATGGGGCTGATGGAGTTCGCCACGCCGCTTCTGGGCGCGAACCCTTCGGACGTGATCCGCCCCGCCCTCACCGCGATCGCGCAGGAACACGAGGTGATGATCGCGCTGTGGCAGGTGACCGAGCAGGGGCGGATCGTGCTGACAGACCGCTTCACCGCGCCCAACATCCTGCACGCGGTGCTGGCGCGCAACAGCCGGCTGCCGGCCTTTTCGGGCGCGATCGGGCGCTGTTACGCGGCGACGATGGGGTATGACGAGGCCCGGACACGTAAGGGCTTCGAGACGGTGCGCTGGCAGGACGCGCCGAGCTTCGAGAGCTACTGGCGCGACGTGCAGACCGCGCGCGAGACCGGCACCGCCAGCGACCGCGGCCAGCTCTATCGTGGCCTCGACATCGCGGCCTCTCTGGCCTGCGACGCCAAGGGATCGCCGCGCCTCGGCATGAGCAGCATCACCATCGCGGGCCAGAAGACCGATGAGGATCTCGACCGCGTGGCAAGCGCGCTGGCCGAGGCCGCGCGGCAGATCGAACGCTGCCTCTTTGGCCGACAGGCCGGGACCCCGGCATAAGGGCACGAAGAGCCGCGCAGAGCGTCCCGTCTGAGAGAGGGCCCCGGCCATTCATGCCTTTTCGGCATATCTGAAAGTCCGACCAGATATTTGTCTTATGGCTCGACCGATCCGATGATGGGGCCATGCGGAGCGCCCCGCATTGATCGATCCCGGAGGACGAGCACGTGTACGATTCCAGCACCGACGAGTATCAGGATATCCGCGACGCCGTGCGCGCGCTCTGCGCCGAGTTTCCCGACGCCTACCACCGCCGGATCGACGAGGCGCGCGGCTACCCCGAAGAATTCGTCGAGGCGCTGACGCGGGCGGGCTGGATGGCGGCGCTGATCCCCGAAGAATATGGCGGCTCGGGACTGGGGCTGATGGAGGCTTCGGTGATCATGGAGGAGATCAACCGCGCGGGTGGCAACTCCGGCGCCTGCCACGGCCAGATGTACAACATGAACACGCTGGTCCGGCACGGCTCGGAGGAACAGCGGCAGAAATACCTGCCCAAGATCGCCAGCGGCGAGCTGCGGCTGCAATCCATGGGCGTGACCGAGCCCACAACCGGCACCGACACCACCAAGATCAAGACCACCGCCGTGAAACATGGCGACCGCTATGTCATCAACGGTCAGAAGGTCTGGATCAGCCGGGTGCAGCATTCGGACCTGATGATCCTGCTGGCGCGCACCACGCCCTTGTCGGAGGTGAAGAAGAAGTCCGAAGGCCTGTCGATCTTCCTCGTCGACATCAAGGCGGCGATGAAGTCCGGCATGACCGTCAAGCCGATCCTCAACATGGTCAACCACGAGACCAACGAGCTGTTCTTCGACAATCTCGAGATCCCCGAGGAGAACCTGATCGGCGAGGAGGGCAAGGGCTTCAAGTACATCCTGACCGGGCTCAACGCCGAGCGCACGCTGATCGCGGCCGAATGCATCGGCGATGGCTACTGGTTCACCGACCGGGTGGTGAAATACGTCTCCGAGCGCGAGGTCTTCGGCCGTCCCATCGGCCAGAACCAGGGCGTGCAGTTTCCCATAGCCGAGGCCTATATCGAGATCGAGGCCGCAAATTTGATGCGCGAGAAGGCCAGCCGGCTGTTCGATGCGGGAAAGCCCTGCGGGGCCGAGGCCAACATGGCCAAATATCTCGCCGCCAAGGCCTCGTGGGAGGCGGCCAACGCCTGCATCCAGTTTCACGGCGGCTTCGGCTTTGCCTGCGAATACGACGTGGAGCGCAAGTTCCGCGAAACCCGGCTCTACCAGGTGGCGCCGATCTCCACCAATCTGATCCTGTCCTACGTGGCCGAGCACGTGCTCGGCCTGCCGAGGTCGTTCTGATGGCGCCGCACCGCCCGCTCGAAGGGCTCAAGGTCGTGGCCATCGAACAGGCCGTGGCCGCGCCCTTCGCCACCGCGCGCCTTGCCGATGCGGGGGCCGAGGTGATCAAGATCGAGCGGCCCGAGGGCGATTTCGCGCGCGGCTACGACGACGTGGCGGCGGGCCAGTCGAGCTATTTCGTCTGGCTCAACCGGGGCAAGACCTCCGTGACGCTCGATCTGGCCTCCGAGGCGGGCAAGGCCGATCTGGCGCGGCACCTCGAAGATGCGGACGTGCTGGTGCAGAACCTCAGGCGCGGCGCGCTGGCCCGGCTGGGCTTTGCGCCCGCGCGGCTGCGCGAGACGCATCCCCGGCTCATCACCTGTTCGATCACGGGCTACGGCGAGGAGGGGCCGATGGCCGACCGCAAGGCCTATGACCTGCTGATCCAGGCCGAATCCGGGCTCTGCTCGATCACCGGTGGCCCGGACGAGCCGGCCCGCGTCGGCGTCTCGATCGTCGATATCGCCACCGGCGCGACCGCCCATGCTGCGATCCTCGAGGCGCTGATCGGACGCGGCCTCACCGGGCGCGGCACCGATATCGCCATCTCCATGTTCGACGTCATGGCCGACTGGCTGACCGTGCCGCTCCTGAACCACGAGGGCGGCAGGACGCCGCGCCGCGCGGGGCTCGCGCATCCGTCGATCGCGCCCTACGGCGTGTTCACCACCCGTGACGACCGCTCGATCCTGATCTCGGTCCAGAGCGACCGCGAATGGCGCAAGCTGGCGCGCGAGTTTCTGGGCGACGAGGCGCTCGGCACCGACCCCGATTTCGCCACCAACCTCGCCCGCGTCGCCAACCGCGCGCGCACCGATGCTCTGGTCGCGGCGGGTTTTGCGCGGCGCACGGGGCAAGAGGCGATCGCGGCATTGTCGCGCGCCGATGTGGCGCTGGCCGAGGTAAACGACATGGCGGGGCTGTCCGAGCATCCGCATCTGCGGCGGATCACTGTCGAGACGCCGAACGGCCCGGTCGCCTATCCCGCGCCTGCGCCGCTCTTCGACGGTGCGGCGCGCGCGCTCGGCGCAGTACCCGGTCTCAACGCGCAGGAGGGCTGAGCATGGATCTCGACATCGACCATCTGCGCGGCTGGATCGGCCGCGAGGAGGTGCAGGCCGAGCTGCTGACCGGCGCGCTGGTGCAGCGGTTCAAAGCCACCTTCGACCGAAGCTCGCCGATCGACGACGGGGCCGAAGCGCCATTGATGATCCATCTGTGCCTCGGACAGCCCGCGGCCCCGACCGCCGAGCTTGGCCCCGACGGGCATCCCGAACGCGGTGGCTTTCTGCCGCCTGTCCCCCTGCCCCACCGCATGTGGGCCGGTGGCGCGCTCGAATTTCACGCGCCGATCCGGATCGGCGAGGCGGTGCGCCGCCGCTCGGTGATCGAGGATGTCGCGCTGAAGGAGGGGCGCAGCGGGCCATTGTGCTTCGTCACCGTCACGCATCATGTCGAGAGCGGCGGAAGGCGCGCGCTGACCGAGCGGCAGGATATCGTCTACCGCATGGCGCAGGCGACGACGCCCGAGGCACCAAGCGCGCCCGCCGCGCCGGAAGGGCACCATTGCCGGCCCATCAGGTCCACGCCAACCCTGTTGTTTCGCTACTCCGCGCTGACCTTCAACGGCCACCGCATCCATTACGATGGGGCCTATGCGCGGCAAGAGGAAGGCTATCCCGGCCTCGTCGTGCATGGCCCGATGCAGGCGACGATGCTGGTGCAGCTGGCGCAGGAGATCCGCGGCGCACCGCCCGCAGGGTTCGAATTCCGCAGCCTCTCGCCGCTGTTCGACACCCATGATTTCACCCTGAACGCCGAGGATGAGGGCGACGCGCTGCGGCTTTGGACCGCGCGCGACGCCGGTCCGCTGGCAATGGAGGCGCGTGCCCGATGGTAGATGTCTCGACGCTTCGCAGCTTTCTCTTCGTGCCTGCCAACCGGCCCGAACGCTTCGCCAAGGCGGCGGCTTCGGGGGCCGATGCGGTGATCCTCGATCTTGAGGACGCGGTGGCGCGCGAGGACAAGGAAGCGGCCCGCGCCGCACTTGATACGCGCTTCACGGACCTGCCGGTGATCGTGCGCGTCAACGCCATCGGGACCGAGTGGCACGACGCCGACCTCGCGGCACTCCGCGCCCTCGGGGTGGCGGCGGTCATGCTGCCGAAATCCGAAACGCCCGAGACGGTGTCGGAAGTGCACCGGCAGCTTGGCGGTCAGATGCCGCTTCTGGCGCTGGTCGAAAGCGCGCAGGGTTTGGCCAACGCGCGCACCATTGCCGCCGCGCAGGGCGTCGCCCGGCTCGTCTTCGGGTCGATCGACTACTGCGCCGATCTGGGCTGCGCGCATCTGCGCGAGATCCTGCAGCCCGCTCGGGCCGAGCTGGTGCTGGCCTCGCGGCTTGCGGGCATCGCGGCCCCGGTGGACGGCGTGACGACCGACCTGTCGGACCCCGAGATCACCCGCAGCGACGCGAGCCACGCGCGCGATCACGGCATGACGGGCAAGCTGTGCATCCACCCCAAGCAGGTCGCGCCGACGATCGCCGCGTTTTTGCCGAGCGACGTCGAACGCGACTGGGCACGCCGGGTGCTGGCCGCGGGCGACGGCGCGGTCGCGGTCGATGGGGCGATGGTCGACGAGCCGGTCCGCATCCGCGCGCGGACCATCCTCGCTGCGGGCGAGCCCTCGTGAAAGATCCGTCTATCACGACGGCGAGGCAGACTGGCGATCCGGCGCGGCACATGAGTGACCATCAGGAGAAAGAGCGAGCATGAAGATTCTCGTCCCCGTGAAGCGGGTGATCGACTACAACGTGAAGGTCCGTGTGAAGTCGGACGGGTCTGGCGTCGATCTGGCGAACGTGAAGATGTCGATGAACCCGTTCGACGAGATCGCGG
>NZ_JBLHYX010000030.1:0-24567 GCF_047631075.1 Limimaricola cinnabarinus | reverse complement strand
CGGTCGCGTGGGACTGGCTGCCGCGCGCCGCGCTGTGGTGGGCGATCGGGGCGGCGGCGGTGGCGCAGGTGGCGGTGCAGTTCCGGTTCTTTTTGCACATCCGGCTCAAGGGTCAGGCGAAGGAGGACCTGCAGCTCGTCCTCTTCACCGCGCTGATCCTCGCCATGATGGGCGGCGGCACGATCTGGCTCCTTCATAACCTCGACAGCCGGATGGGCGGGCCGTGAGAGAAACGCCACCGCAGGCAGGACAACTGATCCGCCGATCCGCCCCATGCCGTTTGGAAGCCTCCGGCCGCTTCGCTTCCCGGCGGGGGCCGGAACCCCGGGGATCGCGGCCTCGTTTCGATAGTACCGGCCATCATTAGGGAGACCTGCCATGGCTTCGCGTCCCGTCTGGAAAGGCCAGCTGCGCCTGTCGCTCGTGGCGATCCCAGTGGAGCTGCATTCGGCCCGTGATCGCGGCTCCAAGACTTCGTTCCGGCAGATCCACAAGCCGTCGGGCAAGCCCGTGAGCTATCAAAAGGTGGTGGACGGGCTCGGCCCCATCGACACCGCCGAGATCGTGAAAGGCTTTCAGACCGCCAAGAACGAATACGTGCTGATCGAGCCGGAAGAGGTCGAGGAGATCCGGCTCGAGACCAAGAAGACGCTGGAGATGGTGCAGTTCGTCGAACAGGGCGAGATCGCGCCGCTTTATTACGACGCACCCTATTACGTGGTGCCCGTCGATGAGCTAGCGCAGGACGCCTACCGCGTTGTCCGCGACGCGCTGCGCGAGACGCGCAAGGTGGGGCTCGGGCAGCTCACCATGCGTGGGCGCGAATACCTCTGCGCGATCCGGCCCTGCGGCGACGGGCTGCTGCTCGAGACGCTGCGCTACGAGGACGAGATCCGCAAGGCCGAGCCGCTGTTTGCGCAGATCGAGGACGACCCGGCGGACAAGGAGCTGCTCAAGGTCGCTACGCAGCTGATCGAAAGCAAGTCCGCGCCCTTTGACGCCTCGGCCTACGAGGACCATTACGCGCAGGCGCTCAAGGAGCTGGTGGCACGCAAGGCCCGCTCGAAGAAAGCGCCGCGCGCCCGGCCCGGCGAAGACAAGCCCGAGGTGGAGACCGACGCCAAGGGCAATGTCGTCGATCTCATGGCGGCGCTGAAAAAGAGCCTTGCGGCGGACAAGAAATCCGGCGGCAAGAAACCCTCGCCCCGCAAGAAAGCCTCGTAAGGAGGGTAAGTCATGGCTCGCTTGGAGGAGTACGAGGCCAAGCGCGATTTTCGCTCCACGCCCGAGCCGCGCGGTGCCGCGCGCGGCAAGGGCGGCAAGCTGTCCTTCGTGGTGCAAAAGCACGACGCCACGCGGCTGCATTACGATTTCCGCCTGGAACACGACGGCGCGCTCTGGTCCTGGGCGGTGACGCGCGGCCCCTCGGACGATCCCGGCGAAAAGCGGCTGGCCGTGCGCACCGAGGATCATCCGCTGGACTATGCCAGGTTCGAAGGGGTGATCCCCGAAGGGCAATACGGCGCCGGAACGGTGATGCTGTGGGACCGGGGCGACTGGGAGCCGCAGGACGATGATCCCGCCGCGGCCCTCAAGGCCGGCAAGCTGAAGATCAGGCTGCACGGCGAACGAATGCGCGGCGGCTGGACATTGGTCCGGATGAAGCCCCGCAAAAGCGGCGGCGCGCGCGAGAACTGGCTCTTGATCAAGGAGCGCGACGAGGATGCGACGGATGATCCCGACGGGCTGACCCGCCGGCACGACCGCTCCGTCGAAAGCGGCAGGCGGATGGAAGAGATCGCCGAAGGCGCTGCGGACCGCAAGGGGCGCAAGGGGCGCAAGGCGCGCAAGCACAAGATGCCGGAACCGGTTCGGCCACAACTCGCCACGCTGCGCGACAGCGCGCCAAAGGGGGAGGAGTGGTGGCAGGAGCCGAAATTCGACGGCTATCGCTGCCTGCTCGCGATCGGGGCCGAGGGCGTCGTTGCCTGGAGCCGGGGCGGCCATGACTGGAGCGACCGCTTTGCCCCGCTGATCGGCCCGGCCGGGGCGCTGGAGTGCGACGCGGCGCTGATCGACGGCGAGGTGACCGCCGGGGGCGGCGGCGGAGATTTCTCGACCCTGCAAAAGGCCCTGTCGCATAGCGGGCCGCTCACCTTCCATGCCTTCGACCTGCTACATCTCGACGGGCAGGACATGACCGCCCGACCGCTTCGCGACCGCCGCGCGGCGCTGGAAAGGCTGCTCGAGGATCAACCCGAGGACGGGGCGATCCGGCTCTCGCCCTACATCGAGGGGGCGGCGGAGCAGGTGCTGACCCATCTGTGCGGTGCAGGGGCCGAGGGTATCATCAGCAAGCGTGCCGATGCGCCCTATCGTTCGGGGCGCTCGACCGACTGGATCAAGGTGAAATGCGTCCAAGGGGCCGAGTTCGTGATCGGCGGCTGGTTGCCTTCGGACAAGCGGGGGCGCCCCTTTGCCTCGCTGCTGCTCGGCAGCTTCGAGGACGAACGGCTGGTCTACCGGGGCCGCGTCGGCACCGGTTTTGACGCGGCTGCGATGCGCATGCTCGCCGAGAAGCTCGATCCGCTCGCCCGCAAGACCCCGGCTTTCGACGATGCCCCACGCGCCGTGACCAAGCATGCGCGCTGGGTCACGCCGGAGCTGGTGGCCCAGGTGCGCTACGCCGAATTCACGGCCCAGGGCCAGATCCGCCACGGCATCTTCGAAGGTCTGCGCGAGGACAAGGAGGCGCAGGAGGTGAGCGCGGCGCAGGAACTGGCCGCCCTTCCCGCGCAGGAGGCCAAAGATGTGGAGTATCGCGGGATCCGTATCTCCAGCGCCGACAGGGTGGTCTATCCGAAACCCGCGCTCACCAAGGGCGGCATCGCCCGCCATTACGACCGTGTCGCGGAGCGGATGCTGGAGCACTCGGCGGAGAGGCCGGTAGCCCTCGTTCGGATGCCATCGGGCCTTAATGGCCCGCGCTTCTTCCAGCGCCATCTCGGCAAGGGGTTCCCGGAGGCGGTGCGATCGGTCCCCGTGACCGGGGCCGATGGCGACACGGACGAGTACATCACCCTGCCGGACCCGGCGGCCCTTCTGGGCAGCGTGCAGATGGGAACGCTCGAAGTGCATATCCACGGCGCGCGCAACGACCGGCTCGACCGCCCCGACCGGCTGGTTTTCGATCTCGACCCGGACGAAGACCTGCCCTTCGCGGCGGTGCGGGACGCGGCGCGCGAGATCGGCGCGCTGATGGATCGCTTCGGCCTTGCCTGCGCGCCGATGGTCACCGGCGGCAAGGGGGTGCATGTCGTCGTGCCGCTGCGCCGGACGGCGGGGTGGGAAACCCTGCGCGGCTTTGCGGAAGGCGTGGCGCGCGGCTTTGAGCGGCGCGCGCCGGAGCGCTATACCGCCAGCGCCTCCAAGTCGAACCGCGAGGGGCGCATCTTCGTGGACTGGCTCAGGAACGGGATCGCCGCCACGGCGGTATCGCCCTATTCGCTGCGCGCCCGGCCCGGGGCTTCCGTGGCGCTCCCCGTCGATTGGGACGAACTCGCCACGCTCGACCGGGCGGATGGTTTCGGCGTCGAGGAGGCCGCGGCGCGGGCCAGCCGAAGCTGTCCGTTGCTGGAGGCGAGCGCGGGGGCGCGCGGCCTGTCCCACGCGGTGCTCGACACGATGGAGGACTGGTTGGAGGAGCGCGACTGAGGCCGTTTTCCCCAAGTGGAAACGCAAAGCCCCGTCGCGGACGACAGCAGGGACCGCGCGGCGTCACTCCTCGCGCGTCAGCACGAAGAAATAGGGGGGCACGCCACGCGTCTGCATCAGGCCCAGCACCCGCGCCGCGTCGATCCGGCGGAAATGGTCGGTGATCGGCTGCCGGTCGTAGATCATCGCCGCGCCGGTGCAGCCGCGAAAGCAGACCGGCGCGAGACGGGCGGCCGGGCCGCGTGCACGCAATGCGTGGCGCAGCAGAAGAAATCCGAGGCGGCTCGGGCGGCTTTGGGCAAGCCGGGGCCAGCGCAGCGCTGCCGCGAGAGGCAGGCGCGCGGGATCGAGCGCCAGCCCGGGCTCGAAGACGAGCGGATCGACATGGTCCTCGCTCTCAAAGCGTTTGCCCCGCCAGCCGAGCCGTTCGAGAAGCCCGTCGAGCGGATGGCCGCTCGGCAGACCCGTGCCCCGCCACGCCCCGATGAGGTCGCTGGTGTCGACAGGCGGCAAGCCGTCGAACCGGGCAAGCGCCGCCTCGGGCGAAAGCCCCTTCCGGCGCCACCGCCGGACCCAGTTCGGCTCTTCTGTCGGGCCCGGGGTGTCCGGGCTTTCGGTTCGGGTCACCTCAGACTTTGCCGCGGCTGCGAGCTCTGCGGCCACCACGCCGGGTTGATCGCCGTAACGGGCCGAGTGGTGAAAGCCTGTCACGCGGCGGGCACCGGCGGTGCGGGCGATCTCACCGGCGCCTCGGGCGGTCAGATGCGCCGTGGCGGTGGCGAGGTCGCGGTCGGCCTCAAGGAAGGTGGCCTCGATGAACAGGTGATCGGCCTTCCGGCTCAGCGCGACGATCCGCTCGCGGTTCACCTCGGTGTCGGCGGCGTCGGTGACATAGGCCACGCGCTGCCCCTGTCCGATCTTCAGGACGCTTTGGCGAAGTTCGCCAAGGGACAGGGATCCGTGCCCCGGGATCTCGATGCACCGCGCGTCGGGCGCACCGGAGCGGATCGCGGTCTTGGCCGCGTCGAGCCATGCGCCGACCGGCAGGCCGCGCGCGTCGAGCGCGCTGCGCCAGACATTCACGCGCAGCCGCTCCTGCAGGACAAAGGCGAGCGAGGGCACCTTGTGATCGAGCGCCATGGCCCCGACGGTGAAATCCGCCTCGGACAGGACGAGGCCGGGATCGAGCGCGGGCAGCGGCAGATCGCGGCGGCAAAAGGCTTCGCGGGCGCGAAACTCGGCAGCCGCCGAAATGCGTGTGCCGTCGCACTCCTGCACCGTGAGGCGAAAATCGACGGAGCGCGCATCGAGCAGGTTCCAGGTAAAGGCCCCCAGCCGGTTCTCGGTCTGCTTCAGGAAGCCCTCGGGGCCGATGACGGTGAGCGGGCGCGGCCGGTGCAGCCGCAGTCGCAGCAGGCGATCGAAACCGGCGACATGATCCATATGGGCGTGCGAAACGAAGGCGTGGCTCACGCGCAGCAGCTCGCGCGGCGTGAGCGCGGCAAGGTCGCCCAGATCGAAAAGCATGGCGCGGCAGCCGAAGCGGAAGTCGAGATAGACGCCGGGATCGCCCTCGGGCGGGTTCACGAGACGAGGCTGAACGAGCTGGGTCACCGCATCACCGCAGTCGAAGCCATTCCGCCATCTGCGGTTCGATGCCATACGGTCAAGCCGGACCCGCCCGCCGCTGTCGGTCGTGGAGATCGATGACTTTCGAACGGGACGCCGCCGTCATGCTTCGATGAGACGGATCACCGCCTCGACGTCCCTGCCTTTGCGAAGCCATTCGGCCGCGGTCATGGGGCGGCCCTTCTCATCCTCGAACTCGAGCTGTGGCGTGGTCAGGAACCTGTAGATATCCACCGGGCGCATATGAGCCGGCAAGGCCTGCAGGATCGAGGCCAGCCCGGCAAGCGGCAGCGGCCCATCGAACTGGATTTCGGGCAGCTTCCAGCATTTGTCCTGCTCGGACCAGAAGCCGAGAAGCATCCTTGCCCGGACCCTCTTGCGCAACCGGCTGGGCAGCACGCAAAGCTGCATCGCGGTGTCGTGCAGACGGCGCGAGGCTTTCTCCATCCGGCAGGTCGGGTCGATGCAGCTCAGGTCGGGGATCGGCGGGGGTGGCGGATCGGGATCGCCCCGCCGCCGCGCGTTGACCTCTCCATGGCTCGATGAGGATGCAGGTTGCATATCCGGATTACCTCTGCCCTCTGAGTGGTTCTCCACCATCGTGCGTCCTTCTCTCGTCGGATGCGTCCTCCTTCAATTTTATATAGAATAGTACATGGACTTGGCCAAAAAGACACCATGCCTCTGCCACGCCGGAGCAAGCGGTTGGTGAGTGCTCGTCGGGTCCGTTCACGCTGGTCCGGCCTTCCGGAGATTCAGAAGCCTTCAAGCAGCCGGATCTTCAGATCGCGCCAGCTGCGCCGGGCGAGCGAGGCACGTTCCTCGTCGAGCATCGCCTCGATCCGGGCGCCCATCTCGCGCAGGCGGGCATCGCCAAGCCGCCGGGCATCGACGAACATCGAGCGCTCCTCGGCGGTGGCGTGATGGTCCACGGCCTCGTGCAGGCTGCGCAGCTGGGCCTCGAACTCCGGCTCCGACGGAGAAAGGCGCAGCACGATGGCGAGCATGTCCGCCAGCTGCTGGTGCTCGGCATGTGCGGCGGGGACGTCTTTGCTCACCGGCCGGACCTCCGGATAAAAGATCTCGTCCTCCACGTGCTCGTGGATCTGCAATTCCCCGGCCAACACGCGCATCATGTCGCGCCGCTCAGGATCGGTGGGCGACATGGCCGCGATCCTCTCAAAGAGCCTGCGTATGAGTTCGTAATGCTCGAAGAGCACTTCGTCCGCAGGGCGGGCACCGGGGGGCGGCACCGGCTGCGGGCGTTGCCGTTCCATGGCGATCTCTTCGGGTCTCAGCGCTTCGTCGCCGGGTTCGGGCTCGCGACGCAGTTCGACGACGCCTTGCACGATGCGCGTTTCATAGCGCGGCTGCGGCGCGGTGGAGGGGCCGTCCATGACGCCGCCATGCTCCAGACAGTATCGCGATCCGTGCCAGGGGCAGACCAGACCGCCATCCTGCACCCAACCTTCGTCGAGCGGTCCACCCATGTGCGAACACCGCGCGCCGAGCGCGTGGACGCGCCCGCGATGCAGGACAAGCACGACGCCGATGAAGGCCCGCGCGGCCTCGTCCCAGACCTCCACCCGCCGCGGCCTGTCTTCCTCGAGCGTCTCGAGCGGCGCCACGGGCTGGAAGCCCCGCGGCTCGGGCGAACGGTCCGCCCGATCGACACCGACGCCCCGCCGGTAGACAAGATGCCCGCCGAGATAGGCGCCCCCCATCATCGCAGCCCAGCCCGCCGCGCTCGCGGCTTGGCCGGCACCCCTGTGGCCTTTGCGGCGCAGCAGGAGAGAGCCCGCGGCGAGCGCGAGCGCGGTCGTGTTCATGGCGGCATGAACGAGCCCCGTGCGAGGGTCCCGCCCGTGTATCTGCCGGTAGTCCGCCATGCCCGCGGCGGCGGCGGCGACGGCACCGATCGTTCCGGCGGCAAGCGCGATGTCGGCGGCGCGGGGCGTCGCGGGTCCGGCGTCCACACCCAGCGTCTCCGCGCTGTCGATCGCAAAGGCCAGTGTCCACGCCCCCACCGGGATCGTGGCGAGAAGGGGGTGCAGCGGATGCCCCAGCCATGTGCCGTGGAGCGCATTCTGCAGGGGCTTTGCCGCGCGGCCCATCGGGTGGAGCACGAGCGAGACCGCATGAGAGACGTCGTAGGCGGGCCGATCCAGCCGGGCATCCGACTCAACGGCAGCGGTCCAATCCTCGGTGACCCTGCTCATGCCCGGCCCATGCGCGCTTTTGCGTTTCTCATGCCGTCATCTCCCCTGACCTTGTCGTTTTCTTCCTCTGCATTCTCGACGAGACAAGGGGCTCGCGAACCAAACCACCGGGGTCGCTCCGACGGCTGCATCCCGCGATATAGATGTCCGGTCTGCGCCGGCGGTTCATGAGATCTACCTCTGCCTGTCGAAAAAAGAAGCGGGCGAATGCCATTCAGGTTCCTGCACCATTGCGCCGTATGCGCCGTGGTTTTGCGCCAAGCTGATTGCTTACACCTGGGCTTCCACCAGACCCCCCCCAAAAAAAAGCAGCCAATTGGCAGAGCGACACGTCCGATCTTTGCAGTCATGTCGCGTTCTGCCGGATCGTCAGCCACGACTGCTGGCACCGCCATGCTTCAGCAAAGGCGCGGCTTCACCTGCGCGGCCTTTCTGCGAGAGAAAGACACCGGAAATGAAGAGCCGCCGAAGACGTGACAGGGAACCCGACCCCGTGGCGGCGGTTCGGCTGACAAGAGGAGGCGCGGCAATGTTGAAGACGGCGCAGGCTCGATACGCTTTGCTTCTGGGCATCGCCCTTGGCGGGTTCTTCGACGGCATTGTGCTGCACCAGATCCTGCAATGGCATCATCTTCTGAGCCTCGTTCCCGGCGTAGAGGACCTGCGCGCGCAGGTGCTCTGGGACGGCTACTTCCATGCGTTCATGTATGTGCTGGCGATCCTTGGCCTTTGGGGCCTGTGGCGCGCGCATGTGAAAGGCGCTGCAATCAGGGGGCGTGTTCTGCTGGGCGGGCTGATCGCCGGGTTCGGGACATGGCACCTGCTCGACAGCGTGCTGTCGCACTGGCTGCTCGGCATCCACCGCATCAGGATCGACAGCGAGATGCCGCTGCTATGGGATCTGGCGTGGTTCTTCGTGTTCGGACTGCTGCCCTTCGCCCTCGGCTGGGCGATGGGGCGAAGCGGCGGCACCGGCCCGTTCCCGCGCCATGCGACCGCCGCGCTGGTGCTGCTCACGCTTGTCGGCGCGGGGGCCGGGGGCTGGGCGCTGCGCCCACCGCCCGACCAGCCGTTCACCACCGTGGTGTTCCGCGCGGCCTATGACGCCGCTGATGTCGAAGCGGCCTTGGACAGGCTGGGGGCGCGCCTCGTCTGGGCCGACCCGATGATGAGCGTCGTGGTGGTCGATTTGCCACCGGACAGACGGTGGCGATTGTTCTGGAACGGCGCGCTTCTCGTCAGCGGCACCGGCACCCCGGCGGGTTGTTTCAACTGGAGCACCGTCTGACCCCGAGCGACGCCGGATCAAGGCCGCGCCGTCTTACATCGCGGCCGCGTCCTCGGCCCCCCCCTGTAGCGCCGATGAGGGGCAAGACAGCTCCCAGACCACCCCTTCGGGGGCGTAACTCAGGCTGACGCGCCCCGACATCGAGGATGCGGTCAGCTGGTCGAGGATCTTGGTGCCGAAGCCCGACTTTCGGGGCGCGGCGACCGGCGGCCCGCCGCTTTCGCGCCAGCTCATGCGAAAGCCGTCATCCCCCATGGTCCACGAGATATCGACACATCCGTCGCGATTGCTCAGGCTGCCGTATTTCGCGGCGTTCGTCGCCAGCTCGTGCAGGGCCATGCCGAGCGCCTGCGCCGCGGCGGGCGGCACCATGACGGGCGGGCCGGACAGCCGCACACGCGGGCCGATCGCGCCGAAATGCCCGAGCTGCGCCCGCACCAGATCGGCCAGATCGACGCGCTGCCATTCGTTGTTCACAAGGATGTCCTGGTTCGCCGCGAGCGCGCGCAGCCGCTGGCCGAAGGCTTCAATGAAATCCTGCGGCGAATGCGATGCCGTCTGTCGGGCGATCACCTGAACGATCGACAAGAGGTTCTTGCTGCGGTGGTTGACCTCGCGCATGAGCATGTGCCGCACCGCCTCGGAACGCTTGCGCTCGGTGATGTCCTGAATGACCTTGATCAGGTAATCGATCCGGCCATCGGCACGGCGCACGCAGCTGACCGTGGTATGGCCCCAGACGGTCTGCCCGTCCTTGCGCAGGTAGCGCTTTTCCAGATCGTAATCGTCGGCCTGCCCGGTTTCGAGCCGGTCCCATGCCGCCTTGCCCTTCGCCCGATCCTCCGGGTGGGTGAACATGTCGAACGGATGCCCTTCCATCTCCTCGGCCGCATGACCGAGCATCCGCGCAAGGCTGTCGTTGACGCGCACAAGCGCGCCATCCCCGCCGACGATGCCGATACCGACGCCGGCGTTCTCGAATGTCGCCTTGAAGCGCTGCTCGGCCGCTGCGATGGCGCGGCTGCGCTCGGCCACGCGCGCTTCCAGCTCGTCGTTGACGCGCGACAGTTCGGACAGCGCCTGCCGCTGCTGGCGGATGATGGTGGCGACGATGAGCCCGGTCGAGGCGCCGACGAGGACCAGCGCCTGCAGCTTCATGTGCAAAAGCGCGATCTCGGCGGGCGACAGCGGCACGTGCTCGAAGTTCTGCGCATGCACCCCGATCGTCAGCGTCAGCGCCAACACGGCAAGGGCGGCGCCCCGAAATTCGAAGCGCAGCGCCGCCCAGAGGATCGGCACGGGCAGCAGGAAGGCGAAGGTGCCCCCCGCCGACAGCACCCACAGGCTGAGCCCCGTCAGGACGACCGCGATGGCGGCCCCCTCGAGAGCCTGCGCCAATGTGGGTCGTGCCTTCTCCCGCCAGGCATTGGCGGCGGAGATGACCAGCGGTGTGGCGATCAGGATGCCGGTAGCGTCGCCCAGCCACCAGACGGGCCAGGTGGTGATGAAGGGGTTCTTTCCGGCCGCCGCCTCGACCGCGCTGCCCAATGTCGCGCTGATGACCGGCGCGGCCAGCACGCCGATGCCGAGAAAGCCCAGCACCTGCCGCAGGCTGACGAACCGGCGCATCGGCACCTTTGACAGCGCCCGAAGCAGCCAAGCGGCCGCGAGGACCGCCGCCGCGTTCGCGGCGATATATCCCAGCGCCCAGATCAGAGGGTTGTGATACCAAAGCGCGTTGCCGGTCAGCTCGCCCAAGGCGCCCAGCCCGACCCACCAGCCCCAGCTTCGCCGCGGCTGGGTCAGCAGCATCGCGAGAATGACGCCGTTGGGCGGCCAGACGGCGATCGGGATCTCCGGGATCACCACCATCCAGCGGCCGAACGCGATGGCGATCATGTAGGCGACATAGACGGCGATCAGCTGCGCGCCGCCGGGCAGCGAGGCCCCGCCGTCATCTGCCCTTTGGCCGAGGGTGTCGGCGGCAGATGTCATGCGATCCGCCTTCCAAGCAACGGAGCTGTCATGCAAGACCCGGCATATGCGATCCCTTTTGAAACATGATCGAAAAAGACCCCATATCACCCGACGATCAATCCACAGGTGTCATTCTTCTCCCATACAACCGGCCGATCAAGAATGAAACATGGGCGTCATGGCCTGCTCGGAAAGGCCAACGGTCGCCTGGCTTTGAAAAGCGTGAAGGGCAAAGGCACGACGGTGGATCTGTGGTTCCCCCGCGACCCATGACCGGCAAGAAGCCGAAGCGGGGCTGCTCGGAGGCTCTGGGCGGATCCGCCCGTGATCCTCGCGACCGGGTTCCCCGATCTTTCCGAAGGCGCCGCTCCCGTCGATCTGCCAAGGTCGTGCGCCCGGCAGGACCGGGCACACGACAAGCATCAGCTGCCGTTGTGGCCGTTGACGTAGTTCTTCACGAAGCTTTCGAGCTCTGGCGTGTCGCATTCGAAGCCCATCTCTTCGGCCTTCTGGATGACCTCTTCGCCGCTCATCCCGTTTTCGCAGGCGATATGCATCATCACGAAAGCGCCGGACCGCTTGCCCGAAGCACAGTGGACAAGCACGGGCGCCGGCAGTTCGGTGGCCTTGCGACGAAACTTGTCGACCACCTCGTCAGAGAGGTTCTGGCCATCAACCGGGTGATGAAGATAGGTCAGCCCGGCCTCCTCGGCCAAGCGCCCCTCTTCCCGAGGTTTCATCTTCAGCTTCTTGTCCTCGTCGTCGGTCTGCATGTTGATGATCGAGCGAAAGCCTTCCTGCGCTGCCTGACGGAGCTGGTCGGCCTCGGGGGCGAATTTCGCGACGGTGAAGCGGTCGTTGATCTGAACGGTATCTTGCACGCTGTTCTCCTCAGCTTGGGATTTCGGTCTCGTAGCCGGCAGCGCTCCATGCCTTCCAGCTGCCCGGCACGTTGCGGATGTCTCCGAAGCCATGTGCCGCGAGCAGGCTCGATGCGATGCTCGCGCGAAAGCCGCTGGCGCAGTAAGTGGCATAGGCTTTGCTACGATCGAGGCCGTCCAGCTTCTCGCGCAGCTCGCCAAGGAAGGCATGGGTCGCACCGGGCACATGGCCGCCTTCCCACTCGTCGGGCTTGCGCACGTCGAGCGGGGTGATGTCATCCGCCTCCCTCAGCTCATGCACCGAGATCTGCGGGATCTGCGCGAACGCCTGCCCGGCCTCGCGCCAGGCGCTCATGCCGCCGGCGAGGTAGCCGCCGAAATCGGCGAAGCCGGTGCGCCACAAAAGCTTCACGACATCGGGCAGCTCGGCATCCTCGTTCAGCACGAGATGGATCGGGCGTTCGGGGTCCAGAAGCCACCCGGCCCAGACCGACAACTCGGGCCGCGCGCCGATGTTGAGCGCGCCCTTCACGTGGCCCGCGCCAAAGCCCATCATGTCGCGCACATCGAGGATCTGCGCGCCGTTCCCGGCGGCTTGGGCGAACTGTTCGACCGTCAGCGGCGGCACGCGCGGCAGGTTGCGCAGCACCTCGGGGCCCTTGGCGTTGACCTTTTTGAGCCGGGGGTAATGCGTCGGCACCGGCGGCGCGTCCGCCTGCATCACCTTCCTGAACGCCTCAAGGCTCTCGATCTTCGCATAGTCGTTGAAGCGCCGCTCGTAGCCGATGGTCGAGGACATGCGGTCGCCGATATCCGGCCCGCAGGCCGATCCCGCGCCGTGGCAGGGATAGATGATGACATCGTCGGGCAGCGCCATGAACACGTCGCGCACCGTGTGGAACAGCTTTTCGGTCAGCTCCTCGGTCTGGTCGTCGCCCATCAGGTCGGGCCGGCCGACGCTGTCGACGAAAAAGGCGTCGCCCGAGAGCACGCCCCATGGCGTGTCGGTGTCGCCGTCGTAGAGGAAATAGGACATGTGCTCGGGCGTGTGGCCGGGGGTGAAGCGCGCCTTCATCCGCAGCCCGCCGAAGGCGAACGCGTCGCCGTCGCGCACCGCCTCGTGCTCAAAGCCGTATTCGGCCCCGCCTTCGGTGCTGACGTAAAGCTTGGCCTGCCCGCCAAGCCGGTCGACCAGCTCGCGCGCGCCGCTCATGAAATCGGCATGGATGTGGGTCTCGAAGACATGGGTGATGGCGAGGCCGAAGCGCCGCGCCGCCGCGAGGTAGATCTCCACGTCAGGGCGCGGATCGACGATGGCGCAGACATGCGCCGCGTCGTCGCCCAGCAGGTAGGAGCATTCGGCGACGCCGTCGGCGAGGATCTGTTCGAAGCGCAGGGTCATCTCGGGTCCTCCTTCACATGCAAAAACGAGCATGTTCGGGGCCGGGTTCCTGAACCGGTTGAGCGTAAGCGCGCCTCCACCGATGCCCGGATGAAGGCTGTGCAGAAATGCGCCACCGTAGGGAAAGCCCGCAATGAGACTGTCGGTGCGCTCGCAAGATTACAAAGCGACGGCACGCGCGATCATTGCGAGCTCGGCAGGATGGCTTTGCAACCCAGCGCGCCAGCGCAACGCTGACGTGCGTCATGTGGCCCGTGCGGTTCGGTCGTCCAAGGGGTTTGTTGGCGGCTCCATAGTTCTCGGGGGAACGGCAGATTTCTTGCTCCTGATCGTGTCGAACCGCGCACTCACGTCGGGCGGCACCAGAAACCGGGCCTCCAAGGCCCCCAAGGATCGCGGGGCTGTTCCCGCTGAGCTTGCACGAACCAATCCAGTTCGGTCCGAGCGAAACCCTACAGGCAGTGCGATGTCGCCAAAACGGGCATGAGCGTCCAAGCCGAGCTTGCAAAGGCAGCAATCGCGAGCGTCAGGCTGACGCGGTGGATGGCGGGGTCCGGGGCGGGCCAGCGCGGCGATCTCAGCAGGCCGATCAACAGCGCCTCGAGAGCCAGGACGAGAATGGCGGCGCCGATCAGCAGCGCCCGGCCGGGTAGCGCGGCGGCAAGTGCCGCCCATCTGCTCGAACACAACAGGCCATGCAGCCCGTAAACGGCGCTGAAACCGGCCAGCCAAAGCGTCAGCGGCAGCGAAATCCGCAGGATGGCGTTCATGTCAGCACCCCCGGCAGGCCGATCGCCGCGGCGGTCAGCAGGGCGACCAGCAGGGTATAGTCGCTCCACAGGCGGGCGATGCGCCTCGCGCCGCGCGTGGTACGCGCGGAGTGCCCCGACAGGCGGCGCATCAGCACCAGCGACCACATCAGCAGGCTGACGAGGCAGTGCAGCAGCCCGTATCCGACGAAGACCCAGACCGTCGCGTCATAGGCATGGAGGGTGGGATCGGGGCCGTGCGACAGCACGGGCAGCGCCGCGCCGGCGATGAGGAGGAGGCCAAGGAGCACCGCGCCATGGCCCATGAGCGCGCCGAGGCGCGAACCGAGAAAGGCCAGCCCGCCCCCCGCAAGCACGAGCGTCAGCGGCAGGGCCCCCGGTTCGAGAAAGGCCGGCGGCGGCCAGTTCGGGGCGATGGAGAACAAGAAGGCATAGCCAAAGAGCAGCGAGCCGAAAAAGGTGCCGTTGGCCAGCAGCAGAAAGACCGAGCCCCACCAGCCGGGCGGGTCCGCCGCCTCGGCCGCGGTGTGGAGCGACAGGCCCCGGCCGACCGGCAGCGCCCCCTCCGGCGCGGGGCGCCCCAGCCCCCAGACCCAGAGCAGCGCGCAGAGCGTCACGCCCAGGGCCGAGATCGGCACGAGCCAGTAGGCCTTGATCAGCATGCCGAGGAAGAACAGCCCCGTGATCGCCGACATCAGCACCGGCAGCGCCGTGTTGCCCGGAAAGACCACGATGTAGCGCGGCGCGCCGGTGCCGATCTCGACCGTGAGCGTCTCGCGCCGCCCGCGCCCGGGATCGCCGAGATAGCCCTCGCCGCGCGCCAGCCTGACCGGCAGCTCGGGGTCGTCATAGAGCGGATCGCGGGAGGTCACATGCGCGAGGCTTGCGAAGTTGTAGGGCGCCGCCGGCGTCGGCATGGCCCAGTCGAGCGTGCCCGCGCCCCATGGATCGCGCGAGCCGCGCACCGCCACCACGGCGTTGACCACCACGTCGATCAGCACCAGCGCGAAGCCGATCGCCATGACGAAGCCGCTGATCGAGGCGATGATGTTGATCGCCTCCCAGCCCTGTCCGCTCTCGTAGCTGTCGATCCGCCGCCGCATCCCCAAAAGACCGGCCCAGTGCAGGGCCAGAAACGTGCCGTGAAACCCCGGCACGACCAGCCAGAAGGCGGCGTGGCCGAGCTTGAAATAGGTCCGCCGCCCGGTGAAATGCGGCATCCAGTAGTAGAGCGCCGCGATCATCGGAAAGACGAAGCCGCCGACAAGGACGTAGTGCAGGTGGGCGACGATGAAGTAGGTGTCATGCGCCTGCCAGTCGAAGGGCACGATCGCCACCATCACGCCCGTCAGCCCGCCGATCACGAAGGTGGCGAAGAAGGCCAGCAGCCACAGCATCGG
Organism: Limimaricola cinnabarinus; assembly: GCF_047631075.1. NCBI lineage: Bacteria > Pseudomonadati > Pseudomonadota > Alphaproteobacteria > Rhodobacterales > Paracoccaceae > Limimaricola > Limimaricola cinnabarinus. The sequence continues at coordinate 9,287 of NZ_JBLHYX010000030.1, read as the reverse complement.
CAAATGCAGGCTCGGGCGGCCCTTCCACAGCGTGCCGATCCAGGCAAAGATCTGCACCGCCGTCGGCACCGCCACCAGCGTCGAGGCGGCGGAAAAGAAGGCCAGCCCCATATGCGGGATGCCGGTGGTGAACATGTGGTGCACCCAGAGCCCGAAGCTCAGCACGCCCAAGGACACCGCCGCGGCGACGATCCAGCCGTAGCCCATCAGCGTGGTGCGCGCCATCACCGGCAGGATGGTCGAGATCGCGCCCGCCGCCGGCAAAAAGATGATGTAGACCTCAGGGTGGCCGAAAAGCCAGAACAGGTGCTGCCACAAGAGCGCGTCGCCACCCTGCGCCACCTGAAAGAACGGCAGGCCGAAGGCGCGCTCCAGCTCCAAGAGGATCGAGCCGAGGATCAGCGGCGGAAAGCCCGTCAGGATCATCACCGCCGTGACCAGCGCGTACCAGGCAAAGATCGGCATCTGCGACAGCTTCATGCCCGGCGCGCGGTAGCGCAGCACCGTCACGGTGATCTCGACCGCCGCCGAGATCGCCGAGATCTCGACGAAGGTGATGCCGATCAGCCAGAAATCCGAATTGATCCCCGGCGCGCCGATGGTCGAGGACAGCGGCGGATACATGAACCAGCCGCTGTCGGGGGCGACGCCCGCCAAGAGCGCGAAGATCATCATCGCGCCGCCGAAGACGTAGCACCAGAAGCCGTAGGCGGTGAGCCGCGGGAAGGCGAGGTCGCGCGTGCCCAGCATCTTGGGCAGCAGATACACCGCGAGCCCCTCGAAGAAGGGGATCGCGAAGAGGAACATCATGATGGTCCCGTGCATCGTGAAGATCTGGTTGTAGTGGTCGGGGCCGAGAAAGGCCGAGCGCGGGCTGGCGAGCTGCGCGCGGATCAGCATCGCGAGGATGCCGCCGATGACGAAGAAGACCGTCGCCACGAAGAGGAACATCCGGCCCAGATCGGTGTGGTTCACGGTGGTGAACCAGCCTTTCCAGCCGGGGTCCGAGGCCCAGATCCGCGACAGGGCGCGGTGGCGCCTGAGCGCGTTCATGGCGTGTCTCCTCGCAGGAAGGCGCGCCAGCCCTCGGCATCATGCGCGACCACCGTGAAGCGATGGTCGCGGTAGCCCGCCCCGTTGAACTCCGACCCGAGCCCTTCGTAGCGACCGGGGCTGTCGGCCTCGATCCTGAGCACGTTCACATGCCCCGGCACGGCATCGAGCTTGCCCGCGAGCCGCGGCACCCAAAAGCCATGCAACACGTCAACGGAGGTGATGGCCACGTCGACGGGCCGGTTCGCGGGGATGTGCAGCACGTTTTCCGTCTCCCGACCGGGCGCGTCCTCGTAGCCAAAGCGCCAGTCCCACTGCCGCGCCTCGGCCCGCACGCTGACCAGATCGGGCGTGGCGCGCGGCAACAGCCGCTCGCCCACCATAAGGCCATAGGCCAGCAGCGCGGCGAGCACGGTCATGGGAAAGGCGAGCCCGAGCCAGACCACGAAGCGGCGCTCGTCCGTCTCCCCCGCGGGCCGCCGCCAAGCCAGCGCGATTAGCGCCGCGACGAAGAGGAAGATCGCCGCAGCCCCCGCCAGCAGCACCCACCACAAGGTGGCGATGACCGCCGCCGCCGGTCCGGCCGGATGCACGGCAGAGAGGCTTTCCTCGCAACCGGCGAGCAGCAGGAGTGTTGAGCCGGCGACACCACATCGCAGGAGAGGGCGGGCATGGCCGAAGAGATGATTCAGACAGAAAAGGAAGAGCTTTCCGATCCGATCGCGGAGCATGAGGGCTATGACCAGACCGAATCCATCGTCGGCATCTGGGGCCATCCTCTGCACGCGATGAGCGTGGCCTTCCCGGTGGCGCTGACCTTCTGCACCTTCGGGGCGGACGCGCTCTACTGGTGGTCGGGCGAATTGTTCTGGGCGCGCGCCGCGATCTGGGCGGCGGGCACGGCCTTCCTGTTCGGCCTCGCCGCGGGGGCCACGGGTACGGCCGAGCTTTTGATGGTCCCCGGCATCCGCATCCGCGCCCCGGCATGGTCGCATTTCGTGATCGCGGTGCTGCTGCTGTCGATCCTCGGCGCCAACTGGGGCTACCGGCTTCAGGGCTTTGAGGCGGCGGTGCTGCCTTACGGCATCCTGATCTCGGGCTTCAGCGTGCTCGTGGTGATGGTCACGGGATGGCATGGTGGGAAACTCGTCTTCGATTATCGTCTGGGCACGTCGAAAGGCAGCTGACGCCCGAGCGGCTCCGAAAGCCAGCCCGGCACTGGGATCTCGCCAAGCTCGGGCTTGGCGAGGACCAGCGCCAGGATCGTCAGGATCGGCACGAGCAGCAGCAAAAGCGGCAGCACCGGGTTCGGCGCCCGGTGAGCGCCCTCGCGTTCGGCCACGGCGACGAGGACGTACCCGACCCAGACGTGGAAACTCACCAGCAGCGCCACGAAGACAAGCTTGGCGAACATCCATGTCACGAAGACCTCGCGCAGGAAGATCAGCCCGGTGCCCGAAGCGATGGCGATCACCGCCGCGGGGGTGATGCAGAAGGTGTAGGCGTAATGCGTGGCCCGGCGGATGCGCTCGTAATCGCCCTGACCGATCGCCGGGTCGTGCCGGGCCAGCATCAAGGGCAGCGCGAAAAGGCCACCGCACCACAGCACCAGCATCCCCACATGCAGCGCCTTCAAATGCGGGATGAGATCGTAAAGCCAGCTCACGCGACCCCTCGTCCGGCGCCCGCGCGCCAGCCCCTGCGGGCCGAAAGGGCGATCATCGCGGCATAGGGCAGCATCGCGGGCACCCACATGATAAGCCCGCCAAGCTGCTGATCGGCCAGCGGCGTGAGCCCCCAGTCCAGCGGTGCCAAGGCATGCGCGGCGTAGAGCGGCGCGGGTGCGAAGGTCAGCAACGCGCCCAGCGAACCCATCTGCATCAACCCGGCCAGCGACCACAGCACAGCATCGACGCCACCATGCGCGCTCAGCACCGCGTGCCAGAACCAGATAGCGGACCCCAGCAGGGTCAGCTGCATGATCCAGTAGACCGCCATGTCGCTGAGGGCGAGATCGTAGGCGGCCGGGAGATGCCAGGCCCAGAGCAGCGCCGTCGAGACGAGGAAGGGCAGGGCGGCGCCCGAGGGACGGCGCGCGGGCAAGGCGGCGGCCAGGAGCGGGGCAGCGACCGCGACGAGAAGCACATGATGCACCACCCGCGCCGAGAACAGCCCCACCGAGATCGCGCAGAGCGGCGAGACGAAGGCAAGGACCAGCACGGCGACGGCGGTGGGGCCGGTTCGCGTGTTTCTGAGGGCCACCAGCAAAAGGAGCAGCCCCGCCAGCAGCAGAGGGTCGAGATTCCAACTGCGCAACACCAGTTCAGGCAGGGGCGCCACGCCGCAATAGCTGCCCGGGAGAATGTCGATAGGCATTGTCACGCTCCTCACCATGGCCGCGCCCAAAGCCAATCAACGACTTGCGCGGCCTAACGGTACGCCGCACCAGTTAGACCGGTAAGATTATGGTTCAACGGAATATTCCCGACGCCGATCGGAACTGTTCGATCCGACCTGATCGGACCGGTATTCCCACAGCTCCGCTTGCTTTCATGCGCTTGCAGCCGGATCGCCGAAACCAGCTGCCCGAGCGCACCCTCTCATACGGGTGACGATCGCCATGACCCGGGAAAGGCCGATGATCGGCAGGGCGAGGCATTGGTGCGCCCCTTGGGTCTCACTTGCCTCAATAGATGATGCCTGCCTCCTGACAGAGCCCTTCCGAGATGCCGGACATGTCGGGAATTGTTTCTCCGGGGCTTTCACTCTCGTCCCCTCCGGAGGCCAGTTGATCCAATGCGACCCCGGATGCGCCGTCGTCGAACCGGCGGGTCGAGGTCTGCCCGGCCCGTTCACTTTCCGCCTGTGGATCGGATGGCCCCTCGCCATTCGCTCCACCGCGCCCGGCATCTCGTGCGACATCCGTACAATGCTGCACGATGGCCTCCATCATGGCGCGGTTCCCGGTGTCGAATTTCTCGTTCCCGAGGTAGAGGGCCTCGGCCCGCACGGGTGTGGCCGAGCCAAGGGTCAGGGCAAGGGAGATGAGACATGCGCGCATTATGGGGCCACCTTCAGTGCTCCTCTTCGGCAAGATAGTCGCGCATCTCGGCCACCTGCGAAGCTGAAATCGGGCCGGCGCGCCGATCGCCGGTGCCGCGCAGGTAGGTCAGCAGGTCGGCGATCTGCGCATCGCTCAGCTTCCAGGAGAAGGGCGGCATGGCGAGCATGCTGGGAATGGTGTCGGTAGGCTGCGCCCGCGCTCCGCCGAGGATGATGCGGATGGCACTCGAGGGGTCTTCGGCATGGACCTTGTTGGACGTGCTCAGCGGCGCGAAGAAATATGGCACGCCGGACTGGTCCGCCGCGTGGCAGGCGGCGCAGTTGTCGAAGTAGATCCCGGCCCCGGTTTCAAGACGCGCCGCCTCGGGGGTGTCTTCCACCTCGGGCGTCTCGTCCTCGAGGCTCTTGAGATAGGTCGCCACTGCGCGCAGGTCCTCTTCGCGCAGGTGCTGGGTGGATATCGAGACCACCTCGCCCATGCGTTGCATGGGGGCGGTATGCTTGGCGCGGCCATGCTTGAGGAACTCGACGATGTCGTCGCTCTCCCAATGCGCGATGCCGCCGCCTTCTCCGGCGCGGATGTTGGGCGCGAACCAGTTCTCCAGCAGCCCGCCGCGCAGGTATTCGTCGTCCTTGCTAGCCCCGAGCAGGTTCTTGCCCGAATGACAGCCGCCGCAGTGCAGCGGTCCGTCCACGAGAAAGCGGCCCCTGTTCCAGTCCTCGGAGCGATCGGGGTCGGGGACGAACGCCTTGTCCTCGAAGAACAGGAGCTTCCAGCCAGCCACCGACATGCGGATGTTCAGCGGGAACGGCAGATCGTTCTCCGGATCTTCGGCATGGACCGGTTCCAGCGACTGAAGATAGGCGAAGATCGCGTCGGTCTCGTCGCGCGACATCAACGTGTAGTAGGGGTAGGGCATCGCCGGATAAAGATGCCGGCCCTCGTCGTCGATGCCCTCGTTCAGCGCGTTGTGGAAATCCTCCCGCGTCCATCGGCCCAGGCCGGTCTCGTCGTCCGGTGTCAGGTTGGGAGAGTAGATCGTGCCGAAGGGGGTGCCGAGGGCGCGACCGCCGGCGAAAGGCAGGCCGTCGTTTTCGATATCCGTGTGGCAGGCCTCGCAATCACCCGCGATGGTCAGGTAGCGGCCGCGCTCCACCTGCGACGAGGACAGCTCCTGCGCGGCGGGCGCGGTGGCCGTGACGGACGCCATGCAGCCGATGGCGGATATCAGCGCAAGGCCCCTCATGTCTGAACCAGCGGGCCCGGTTGACCCAGATACGTGTTGATGATCGCGTCCACCGACCAGTAGGCCAGCGCGCCGACCGTGTCGGTCGGGTTGTAGCCAGCGTTTTGCGGGAACAGCCCGGCCCCGGCGACGAAGAGGTTCGGCAGATCCCAGCTTTGGCAATAGCGGTTGCACACGCTGGTCTGCGGGTCCGTCCCCATGATTGTGCCGCCGGTGTTGTGGGTGGTCTGGTAGGGAACAGAATCGTAGGAGCCCTTGCGCTCGCCCACCACGACCTCGCGCCCGCCCATTCCCCGCGCGATCTCCTCGGCGACAGGGGTGAGATGGGCGCTCAGCCGGCGGTCGTTGAGCGTGAAGTCGAAGGTCATGCGCAGCAGCGGACGGCCATGCCGGTCGGTATAGGTCGGGTCGAGGTCGAGGTAGTTGCTGCGATGCGCCATGGAGGCGCCATGGACTCCCACCGAGGCGGTCTTGAGAAAGTTGGCCTGCACCGCCTGCTTCCAATCGCTGCCCCAACCGGGCACGCCCTCCGGAACGGGATGGCTTTCGATCGGACGGGCATTGGTGGTGTAGCAGGCGATGTAGCCGCCGCCGATGAAGCCCAGACCGGAATGGTCGAAGTTGTCGCCGTTGTAGTCGTCGACCGCCATCCCCAGAGCCCCCGCGCCGACGAAGCCGTTGGTGTACTCCTTGTCGAAGAACACCGTGGCGCCGGACATCACCTGATAGCAGTAGTTCTTGCCGACCACGCCTTCCCCGCTGCGCGGGTCGTAAGGCTTGCCGATCTGCGACAGAAGCATCAGCCGGGTGTTCTCCAACGGGTAGGCGCACAGCACGACGATCTCAGCGGGCTGGAAGAAGCTCTCGCCGCTGGTGTCGACATAGGTGACGCCCGTGGTCCGCGACCCGTCCGCCGATTTCTCGATCGACAGCACCTCGCTATCGGTGCGCAGCGCGAAGTTAGGCCGCTTCATCAGCGCGGGGATGATCGTCGTCTGCGGCGAGGACTTCGAGTAGTTGCCGCAGCCGTGCTTTTCACAAAAGCCGCAATAGGTGCAGGGCGCCAGTTGCAGGCCTAGCGGATTGACATAGGCGCGCGACATGTTGGCCGAGGGCACTGGGAAGGGGTTGAGCCCGACATTGCGCGCCGCCGTCTCGAAGCGGTCCTGCGAGAAGGTCATCTCCATCGGCGGGTTGGGATATTCGTCGCTGCGCGGCCCCTCAAAGGGGTTGCCACCCGCGACGATATCGCCTTTCAGGTTGCCCGCCTTGCCGCAGATGCCGCAGATCTTCTCGAAATAGTCGAAATGCGGTTCGAGCTCCTCATAGGTAACGCCGTAATCCTGAACCGTCATCCCCTCGGGCAAGGGGCCGTAGCGCTCCTCGTTGTGGCTTTTGGCCACGAAATCCGACGGCAGGAAACGGTAAGTCTGGCCGTTCCAGTGCACACCCGATCCGCCCACGCCGTTGCCGGGCAGGAACGATCCCCAGCTGCGCATCGGCAGCGCGGTCTGGGCAGAGTTGTTGCGGAAAGTGACCGTCGATTGCGACGCCTCCTGGAACATGCCGTGCCGCCAGTAATAGCGCAGCTCGTCCTGCGCGAAGGTGGTGGCGAAATCTTTCGTCGTGTCGCGCCATGGCCCCCGCTCCAGGGCCAGCACGTCGAGCCCCGCGTCCGTCAGCTTTTCGGCATAGATCGCGCCGGTCCAGCCGAAGCCGACAAGGACCACGTCGACACCTGGGAGCTGCTTTGCCATTCGTTACCTCCTGGTCCTGGTCTCAGGGACTGTTCCAGCCCGGGCGGCCCGACAGGCTGACCGGCTCCAGCTGGATGCGCGCGCCGTCGTGGCCGACGAAGTCGCGATAGTCGTAGCGGGTGCCGGGAAAACCAATGTAGTGCCAGGCCACCATGTCACGGTTGCCGCCATAGATCGGGTCGGCGAAGAAGCCTTCGATCGTGTTCTTCAGGATCAGGTCGAAGAAGGTCTTGGCCGGTACCTTCTCGAAGGTGATCTCTTCTTCGTCCAGGCCCTTCAGCACCGCGTCCTGCCGGTCCTCGGAAAGCTCGGCGAAACCGGCCTCGTAGGTATTGCGGCAATAGACGTCCAGCGCGACGAGCGCATGGCGATAGAGCTGCGCGGGCGGGTGTTCGGTCTGGTAGCCCTGCGTGGCGGTGCCTTCGAGGAAGGGCCCTTGCATGTACCAATGCTGGCCGCGGCCGTAGAAGCCCGCCATCTGTCGGTCGAGAAAGGTCACCACGTCGGCCTCTGTCGCGCCCGGCCCATCGTCGCTGGGTATCAGCCGCGCGCATATCGCCGCCACCGTCGTGCGCTCCGCGGGGGTGAAGAATGAGGCTTCGACCGTTCCGTGATAGGGCGGCTGGCCCCTGAACGGCGACCACGGCATGCCCTCGCCGCGCCCGTATTTGGCGGCGTAGAGCGCCGAGGGCGCCGCGATGGCGGTGCCGCCGAACAGCAGGGCTTTCAGAACTTTGCGTCGTGTCGGAGAAAACAAATCCTCTCTCCTGTTGCTGCCAGCTACGGTTATCCAGTTGCCTGAAACAAGCTGGGTTGGTTCTCATGGCCGTCAAGAGAATTGAGGACGCGTGAAAGTGCCTAAATGCGAACGCCGAATGTGAGCGATACTTGAACCGCGACTCCGCAGTGATCTCAGGGTAGGGCGCTCACGGCCTCTCCTCCAGCATTTTGGCCCGGAACACCTCGGCGGGGGTTTTCCATCCGAGGCATTTGCGCGGCGTGGCATTCAGCCGATCGCAGATCTCGCGGATGTCGTGGTCCGAGAGTTGGCCGATGTCGCGGTCTCTGGGCAGCCAGCGGCGGGCGCGACGGTTGGTGTTCTCGACCGTGCCTTTCTGCCAAGGCGCCGAGGGGTCGCAGAACCAGCTATTGGTGCCGATCTCGGCCTGGAGATGCGGCCATGAGACGAACTCGGTGCCGCGGTCGAAAGTGATCGATCGGCGCGCCGGTTGGGGCAGGGCACGGATCGCTGCGATGACCTTGTCCATGACGGGCCGGGTCCGCTTGTCGGCGTTCTTCAGAAGCACGGTGAAGCGGCTGACGCGCTCCACGAGCGAGGTCACGTTGGCGGACCCGAACCTCTGCCGGAACAGCATCAGATCCGCCTCCCAGTGGCCGAATTGCGAACGCTGCGCCACCGCCTCCGGCCGGAACAGGATGCTGACATCGCGATGGAATTTCGGCGCTCTGCGCTTGCGGGTGCGTCTCGGGTGGCGGGCCTTGCGATGGGTCGGCAGATACCACCACAGCTCTTCGCGTAGGCCTTCCTTGGCGTAGATGTAGCGATAGATGGTCTCCTGGCAGACCCGCAGCGGTGCGCGTTCGATCTGCATCCGGCCGGCGATCTGTTCCGGCGTCCAGCCCTCCTTGATCCGCTCGACGACCTGATCGCGCAGCTGCGGGTGCCGGATCAGCTTACGCTGTCGAGCCCGGCGATCACTGGTTCTCAGCTGTGCGGCCATGGCGAAGTAGCCCACGACCTTCGGCATGCAGGGATCCTGAAAATGATTGCGTCGGAGCTCGCGGAAAATGGTCGAGCGATGTCGGCGCAGCACCCGCGCCATCTCATTCACGGATACTCTGGCATGACGCCAGCGCTCGATCTTGCGGCGCTCCTCGAGCGTCAGCTGCGCGTAAACACGTCCCATACTGAAAACTCCTGCTTGATAGGGCATTGTTTTCAAACAAGAGTCGCAGTTGGAAGTAGCGCGCGCCGCCACATATGAGTGTCGCAACCAAGCAGAATTGTCACCGGCTCTGCAAAGCAGTATCCGTGTTGATCAAGCGTACTTGTCGGCCCATGTCCGCCCGTCTCTGAGCAGGGCATTGGCGACAACGACAAGCTTCCTCATGATTGCTGTCAACGCGACCTTGGGTGGTTTTCCGG
>NZ_JBLHYX010000029.1:0-24968 GCF_047631075.1 Limimaricola cinnabarinus | reverse complement strand
GCGGGCCGCTGTCATGGAAATCGACCGTCACGTTGCCGTATTGCGCCCCGTCCGAGCCGGACATCGACAGCACCCAGCGGCTGGCGACATCGGTGGGCTGCCACGAAAACTGCATCCGCTCGGCCTCGCCCAGCGGGCTGTAATACTCCGCCGAGCTCAGGAACGGCTCGCCCGGGGTGGCCAGTCCGGTCTGCTGGGCGGGGATGTTGCCGCTCACGGTCATGTTGCCGGTCGGCGAGCCGGTCTGCGACAGGCTGCCCAGGTTCACGGTCTTGAGATCGCCGAACTGGTTGCGGTCGATGTTGCCGAGCGTCGCGGTCTGGTCGTAGGGAAAGCCCGCCAGATAGTAGCCCGCCGCGTTGCGCAGATCGCCGTTCTCGTCGGGCAGGAACGAGCCCGCGCGGGTGAGAAAGAAGTTCGACTCGTTGGTCTCGTTGGGCTGCTTGCTCACCACGAAGAACCCGGCGCCGCCGATCGCGAGATCGGTGGAGTTGTTGGTGGCGCGCACCGCGCCCTCGGTGCTGACATCAGCACCTTGGAACGCGCGCACGCCCGAGGGAGAAATGCCCGCATTGTCGCTCAGCGTACTGGTCGTCACCATCTGCACGAAGCTGCGCCGATAGCCGTCGGTGTTGGCGTTGGCGATGTTCTCGGAGATCCGGCCCACGGCCGTGGAGTTGGCCTTGAGACCGCTGACGCCGGTCTGCATGGCGTAGGAAATGCTCATCCTGCCTGTCCTTCGTTTGTTGTGTCGCCGTGGCTTTCGACGCCTTGGCCGGTGGGTGGTACCGGCCAAGGCCAGTGGTGAGAGGCGGAGACGGTCATCAGCCGTCGCCCGCGACGCGTTCGAGACGTTGCAGGGCAGCATCGGCATCCTGCATCCGATCCGTGGCGGATTTTTGACCGATGGGCAGCGCCAGTGGCGCCACCGGCGCCAGCGAGCGGGCGACTTCGGCCAGTTCGGGGCTTCGCGCCAGCTGCGGCAGGCCATCGAGAAGCTCGGCGACGAGAGCCGTGTCGCCAGAGCGATGCGCCGCCAGCAGCAGGCGGATCGCCTCCCCCGCCCCGAGCGGCGTCTCGGGGTCGCGCCAGAGCGCGGCATAACCGTCACGCGCCGCTTCCCAATCGCCCCGGTCGAACAGCGCCGCCGCGCGCAGCCGTCGATAGCCCTCGGACGGGGTTTCCATGCGGGTCGCGATCACGCCCGCCCCGTCGCCTTGGGCGCTCGACAGCCGGGCGCGCAGCATCTCCATGCGGTCGCGCAACTCGGGCGCCGACGACGCCGTCGCCCCGAGCGCCTGCGCCGCAGCCGTGGTCTGGCCGCCGCGCAAGAGCGCCTCGGCCTGCGCCAGCCGCAGCATGTCGAGACGCAGCGCCGGGACCTCTTCGAGGCCCAGATCGCGCATCACGGCAAGCTGGTCGCGCAGCGTCGCGTATTCGCGTGCCGCCGCGTCCGTCGCGCCGATTTCGAGCAGGCGCGCCGCCAGCTTCTCGGCCTGCGCGGCGAAACCGGGCCGGAACATCAGGTCGGGCGAGAGCCTGCGATGCGCCGCCACGAAGGCGCCGATCGGCAGCGCCCCGGAGGCGCCGCGCGCATAAAGCTCCGCCACCATCTCATCGAGCCGCGCGGCCGATCCCAGCGCGGCGTCGCTCAAGGCATGGCGGCGCTGGATCTCGGTCATCGCGGCGATCGCGGCTTCGGTTTCGCCGCGCCCGTGCTCGACCTCGGCCAGCCGCTCCAGCGTGGCGATCTCCAGCGCATCGCCACGCCACAGTCGCCAGCTCTGCCGCAGCAGCGCCGCGCCGTCCTCTGGCGTCAGCGTGCCGGTGGCGCGGCCCAGGTCGATCAGCGCCAGCCGCGCCCTTTGGGCCCAAGCATCGCCACCGCCGGCGGCCATGGCATAGCTGTCGAAGGCCATCACCGGGTTGCCTCCGGCCTGCGCCGCGCGGCCCAGAAGAAACCGGTAGGCGCTACCGCCGCGCAGCTCGGCATGGGCGTCGAACCTCTGCGCCAGGCCATGCGCGTCGTCCCAGAGCCGCGCGTCGATCGCGGCTTCCAAGAGCTCGGGCAGCAGCGTCGCGGCGAGGGCCGGCGGCATGGCGTCGAGCAAGGGCCCCACCTGCGGCAGATCGGCGGCGGCCGCCGTCGCATCGCCTTCGCGGGCCCGGGCCAGCGCCCGCCAGACCGGTGCCTCGGCCCAGCCGCCCTCCGTCTCGATCTGCAGCCGCGCCGGCAGCGGCGGCGGCGCGGTGCCGCCATCAACGCCCCAGATCGCGAGGGCGAGGCGGTCGCGGCGCTGCGACTGCGTGTGATCGAGCCCTTCCGGCCCCGTCTCAGGCAAGCCTGACAGGAAGGACCGCGCCTCAGGTGCGAGGGCCACGCCCACCGACAGGGCCGCGAGATCGAGCAGCAGCCGCGACCTGTGAGAGCCGCCGGGGGCTTCCGACAATGCCTCGATCAGGGCGGCGCGCCGTTCCAGATATCCGGATGCCGGGGGCACCATAGTGGTCTGTTCGGGCGCAAACGCGAGGCGCGGCCCCACGTCCTCCGGCGCCTCTGCGGCCGCCGGGTCCGCCAGCAAGGCCACCCCCAGACATATGCTCAGTAATCTTGGCAAATCCGCCACGAACCCATGAATTGATTTGGCCTATCCTTGATCGAATCCCATATCGAAGCAACAACAGCGTCAATAACGACGTGCAAGCGTCGAGAATCGTGGGAATCGGGAGACAGGACGCGATGGACAACAGCACCTATGTTTCGCTGTCCCTCGCCACGGCGATGCGCAACGCGCTCGACGTGACGGCCAACAACATCGCCAATGCCAACACCGCCGGCTTCAAGGGCGAACGGGTGGTGTTCGACAGCTACCTGCACCGCGAAACCGGAGTCGACGAGACGCGCGACACCGAGTTCCTGATCGATCAGGGCTCCTACATGAACCCCGAGCAGGGCGCGATGTCGCGCAGCGGCAACCCGCTCGACCTCGCGCTGCAGGGCGACGGCTGGTTCGGCTACGAGACCGGCGACGGGCGCACCGCCTATGGCCGCGACGGGCGCTTCGCGCTCGACCCCAACGGCGCGCTGGTGACGCTTTCGGGCGCCAAGGTGCTCGACGCGGGCGGTGCGCCGATCTCCCTGCCGCCCGATCTCGGCGGCGATGTCTCGATCTCGCAGGACGGCACGATCTCGACCCTGACCGGCGGCGTGATCGGGCGGGTCGGCTTGTTCGACCTGCCCGACCTGCAATCCTTCGAGCGCATCGGCGCGGGCATGTTCGTGCCCCCCGAGGGCGTCGACACCGCCCGCCCTGCCACCGGCGGCACCCGTGTCATGCAAGGCATGATCGAATCGAGCAACGTCCAGCCGGTGGTCGAGATGACCCGGCTGATGGCGATCCAGCAGGCCTATGAGCGCGCGCTCAAGCTCGTGGGCAGCGAAGACGACCTGACGCGCGACATGCTGCGCCGCATCGGCAGCGTCGGCTGACCCCAATTCCCGGACCCGGCACAGGAGCCCCCACATGAAAGCCCTCGGAATCGCCGCGACCGGCATGCTGGCGCAACAGACCAACGTGGACGTCATCTCCAATAACATCGCCAACGCCAACACCACCGGCTTCAAGTCGAGCCGCGCGGCGTTCCAGGACCTGATCTACGAAACTGTGCGCCGCGAGGGATCGCTCACCTCCGAGGCCGGCACGGCCCGGCCCACCGGCGTCGATATCGGCTTTGGCGTCGAGACGGCGGGCACGGTGCGGCTCAACACCCAAGGCGGGCTGATGTCGACCGAGAACCAGCTCGATCTGGCCATCGACGGGCGCGGCTTCTTCGCGGTGAACCTGCCCGATGGCGGGCAGGCCTTCACCCGCGACGGCGCGTTCCAGCTCTCGGCCGAGGGCCAGATCGTCACGCTTCAGGGCTACGAGCTCGATCCCGGCATCGTGGTGCCCGACAACACCACGCAGGTCGAAATCTCCGAACAGGGCGTCGTGATGGCCTATGTCGGCGGCGATCCGACCCCGGTGGAGCTTGGCCGCCTCACCATGGCGACCTTCACCAACGAGGCCGGAATGCGCCAGCTCGGCTCGAACCTGCTCGAAGCCACCACCGCTTCGGGCGACGCCGTGCCCGCCAATCCGGGCGACGAAGGGATCGGCATCCTGCGGCAGGGCTACCTCGAGAACTCCAACGTCAACATCATCCAGCAGATCACCGACCTGATCTCGGCGCAGCGCGCCTACGAGATGAATTCCAAGTCGCTCGAGACGGCGGACCAGATGATGACCGCCGCCAACCAGATCAAGTGATGCGCGCGCTGGCCCTCCTCGTGGCGCTTGCCGCCCCCCTCGCCTGTCCCGCGACCGGTCTCGCAGCACCGCTCCCGGTGCTGGTGGAGGAGCGCGCGCGCGACCATCTCGGCCCGTCGCTGCCGGGCCGGGCCGAGTTCGAGATAGGTTTCGCGGGCCAGCCGCCGGGTGAGGCCGCCTTCATCGCCGAGTTCTGGATGGACCCGGCGTCGGGGCGCTTTGTCGCCAACGCGATAGACGAGACCGGCAGCCTGCACCGGGTGAGCGGGCTTGCCGCCGTGATGGTGCCGCTGCCGGTGCCGAACCGGCGGCTGATGCCTGGCGATATCGTCGCGGCGGAGGATCTCACCGAGATGCGGCTGCCGCAGGCGCGGCTCGGCCCCTATGCGGTGGTCGAGCCCGAAGCGGTGATCGGCATGCAGGTGCGAAGGATGCTTCCCGAGGGGCGCCCGGTCATGGTGCAATCGGTGATGCAGCCCCTGGTCATCGACCGCGGCGACGAGGTCACCATCACATTTTCGGATGGCGCGATGCGCCTGTCGGCGCCGGGTCGGGCGCTGTCGGACGCGCATCGCGGCCAGGACGTCCGCATCGTCAACACATCCAGCAACACCACCCTCACCGGCACGGCCGTCGCCGAGGGCATCGTGGAGGTCTCCCGTTGAGCCGCACCCATCTGCGCCCCCTTCCCGTTCTCCTGCTCGGGGCGGCGCTCGTCTCCGGCTGCGGCGGGGTACGCGACAAGTTCGACCGCGATCCGCAGACCTCGGCCATCGCCGTGAACCCGGTGACGGTCCCCGAGGCGGCCGCCGTCTCGGTGCCGATGCCGCCCCCCGCGCCGCCGCGGGTCTACCAGCGCGCCGAGGCGGCGTCCTTGTGGGAGCGCGGCGGCTCGGGCGGGTTCTTCGCCGACCAGCGCGCCTCACAGGTGGGCGACATCCTTACCGTCGACATCGAGATCGACGACCGCGCGCAGCTCAGGAACGCGGGTCAGCGGTCGCGCGACGGCCAGAGCAGCGTCGCCTTCCCGACGCTGTTCGGCTATGGCACCCAGATCGACAAGATCCTGCCCGGCGTCGGCCCCGAGGACCTGCCGCAGGGCGACATCGTCGACATCGGCTCCTCCACCGACGTCTCGGGCTCGGGCTCCATCACCCGCAACGAATCGATCGAACTCAAGGTCGCGGCGCTGGTGGTGCAGATGCTGCCCAACGGCAACCTCGTCATCGCCGGGCGTCAGGAGGTCAAGGTGAACCAGGAGCTGCGCGAGCTGCGCGTGGCGGGGATCATCCGGCCCGAAGACATCCAGATGAACAACACCATCCCCTACGAGAAAATCGCCGAGGCACGCATCACCTATGGCGGGCGCGGCCAGCTGTCGCGCACGCAAGAGCGCGGCTATGGCGAGGATGCAATGGACATCATTCTGCCCTACTGACACGAAATTGCCGCCACGAAGCAAGGGCATGATGGACCGAACGCACAACACGCGATGGTCCGATGAAATCCATGATCCTGATGATCTCCCTGCCTCTGGCCTGCCTTGCCGGCGGCTATGCGGCGGGGATGTTCCTCGTCCCGGCCAGCGAACAGCAGGTCGCGATGGCCGAGCCTGCGACGCTGACCGATGCGGCCCCGGGCCAGCCCGGCGATCACGCGGCGCTCGGCATTCCGCCCGCCCCCGTCGACCCCGAAACGGACGCGCATGGCGAGGCGGCCGCCCATGGGCAGGCCGATCCCTCGGGTCACGACGACACCGAGGCGGGGAATGAGGACCAGACCGCCTTCCTGCTGAGCCTCGGGCGGCTGACCGTGCCGGTGCTCAAGCCACGCAGCATCACCTATGTCGTCGCCGACATCGCCCTCGCGATGCCTGACGCCACGCTGGTGGCGCAGGTCCGCGACACCCCCGAAACCCTGATGCGGATGCGTGACGCGGTGCTGACCTCGCTCAGCGAAGCGGCGACCACTCCGGCCATGACCGGCCCTGCGATCGATACGGAGACGCTCTCGGGGCGGGTGCTGGCCGATCTCAAGGCGTTGGGCATGCCGATCGACGAGGTGCTGTTCCCGAACCTGTTCAAGCAGGACGTGGCCCGTCAGGACATCCCGCAGGCCCCTGCCGCCACTCCGGCGGCGGCGGTCGCCGCGCCGGAGCAAGAGCCCGGCGCGCTGACGCATTGAAGATCGGGGGTCAGCGGATGCCGACGATGCTGTCGGGCGACACCTCGGCCCCCGAGGCCAGCTGCAGCACCGGGGTGCCGTCCCGGAACGCCACCCGCTCGACCTGCCCTTCGGCATAGGTCGAGAGAAACACCGGCTCGTCTTCGGCATCGAGCGCCTCGACCTCGACCCGGAAGCTGCCATCCGGTACCCGGAGACCGTCGCGGTCCAGCCCGTCCCAGAGCACCTCGTGACGGCCCTCGGAGCCGCCCGGAAGACCGTCGATGCGCCGCACCACGGTGCCGTCATCGCTCAGGATGCGCGCCGAGACCGTGGCGGCCGTCCCGTTCAGCGCGTAGGAAAAGCCCGCCGTGCCACCGGCGAGCGCGATCTTGTCGGTCGGCACCAGCACCTCGCGCCCGATCAGCATCGCGTCCTCGCGCGCGTTGGCCGCGCCGAGCCGCGCCTCGATCTTCTCGAGCGTGTCATTGGTGGTGATCGACTGCTCTACCTGCGTCAGCTGCGCGAGCTGCGACACGAAGGTGGTCGAATCCATCGGCTCCAGCGGGTCCTGGTTCGAGACCTGCGCGATCAGCAGCTTGAGAAAGCTCTGGTAGTCGGCGTCGAGCTTGTCGCGGCTGGCGCTCGCGGCGCTGGTCGTGGCGGCCGTCGCGGCGGCGGTGCTCGTAGAAGAAATGGATTCCATCTCAGGAAGGCTCCGATTGGCTCAGGTGAGGATGTCGAGTTGACCGTTGCCGGTCGGCGAGGCCGGGGCATCGGTGGCGGGGGCCATATCCGTGTCGGCAGCGGTGGCGGTCCCAGCGCCGGTGCGCCCCGTGCCACGCCGGTCCTGCGCGGAGCCGTCGCGCTGGCCCCGGTCGAAGGATTCGAAGCTGAGTTGCCCCTCCGCCACGTCCGAGCCGCTGTTGCCGAGCATCGCCATCAGGCCGTCGCGGTCGCCCCTCAGTGCCTGCAGGACGGTCTGGTTCTCGGCCCGGATCACCACCTTGAGCTGGCCTGCGTCGCGGCTCAGCTCGATTTCGATCTCGCCCAGCCCGCCGGGGGTGAGCGCGATCCGGGTCCGCCCCTCGACCACCGAGGTTTCGCGAATCTGGGCTGTCAGGGCGCGGGAAAAGCCGCTGGGCATCGGTGGCGGCGGCGGCGAGACCGGAGCAATCCGAGGCTGGGCCGCGGCTTCGGTCGCGCGCGGCGGCGCGGCACCGGGTTCGGAGGCGGGAACCTCGTGCACGGGCAGCTCCGGGCTGGCCGCATCGGCCCCGACATCGCCCTGCCGCGCCGCCTCGGACAAAAGGGCGGCAAAGCTCAGCGGGGTGCGGGTCTCGGCCTCACCGGCCGGCGCCATGGGCGCGGCTAGGGGTGAGGCCACGTCTACCGCCGCTGCGCTCGGGGCTTGAGGAGCGGCTGTAACGGGCGGGGCCGCTGCGACCTCACCCGCGCCTGGTGGGGATGGCGCGGTCAACGGGCCCATATGGGCCGCTCCGGCCTGCGCCGCTGTCGGCAGGGCCGGAGCGTTCGGCAAGATGGGGGAGGAGGCGTCCGCCCGCGTGGCCGTGGCCACCGAAGCGCCCGGGATGGCGGGCTTCGCGACTGCACTGCCCGGCACCGGCGATCCGGTCTGCATTGCCGAAACGGCCTGCCCCCCATCCTGAGTGGTCGAACCGGCCTGCGCCATCAGGGGACCCTGCCCGCCAACTTGCGGGGTCGAACCGGCCCGCACCGCCAAAGCGGCCTGCTTCCCATCCTGTGGGATCGAATTAGCCTGCGCCATCAAAGGGGCCTGCCCGGCTTCTGCCGGACTTGATCCTGTCCCCGCCGCCGAAGCGATCTGTCCGGCTTCCTCCACGGCCGAACCGGCCTGCATCGCCGGAGCAGCCGGCCCGCCATTCTGAAGGGCCGCCGGGCGCGGCGGGTGCGCCGTCTGCGTCGCGGGGGAAATAACCGAAGCCGGAGCCGACGTCGGCGCGGCAGTCGAAGGTTCACCTGGCGCTGCCGACAATCCCCGCATGACGGGCTGCGCCACAAGCGCGGCGCGTGGCGAAGCCCGGCTCGGGCCGTGGCCTTGAGCCTGCGCCGCCATATCGAGCAGGTCGGAAATCCTCGTCAGGGTCGCGGTAACCCCGACCAGGGCCGCGTCCGGCGCTATCGCCTGTACCGCATCCTGCGCCGCCGCCGCGACCGGCGCGACCGCGAATGTCGCGCTCGTGGCCGTCGCCCCGGACGGCAGCGCCGCGCCGGGAGGAGTGAGGAGCGCCGTCAGGTCGGCATCCTGCGCCGTGTCGAACTCCGAAATGGCGCCACGCAGCGCGGTATCCATGCTGGAGACGGCGTCGGCCTGTGCGGCAGTGTCGGTTCCGGCCGCCACGAGCTGCGCCAGACCGTTCCGGGCGATATCCTCCAGATCCTCCAGCAACGCCTCGAGCACGGGCGGCCCGCCCGACGCGGTGGCCTTGGAGAGCGCGTTCGTGGCTGTGGAATCGGCGGCACCCCCCTCGCGCGCGGTCAGCAGTGCCGCGAACGCCGCACCGTCAACGCCGGACGGGCGCGCCGCGGCAGCTGGTGCTGCCATGGCGCGCCCGGTCTGGGAGGCAAGGAGGGGTGCCACCATCGGCCCTCAGCCTTCGCCGGCGGTTTCGCCCTGTGCCGTGCAGGACTGGCGCAGCAGGTCGTCGACCCGGCGGCCGATGGCGCGCAGCCAGGCATCGTGGGACCGCCCGGTGGCGTCAAAGCGCACGAGGCCGGCCGTGGCGAGACCGGCGGCAGGGGCCTCGAAGCTGGCATCGAGCGTTTCGAGGTAGGCGCGAAGCCGCGGGCTGTCGAGGAACAGCGGCCCGCAGATCAGCTCGTCCGGGTCCGATCCGCGCACCACGGGACCGGTCCAAAGACCCGCGAGCACCGCCGCGAGGCCGGCGCGGAACGGCGCCGGCACAAGGCCGAGCCGCGCCAGCTCGGGGCTGCGCGACAGGGCGTCGTAGCTCTGTGCCAAAAGATAGAGAGCGGTGGTTTCCTGCTGGGCGGGAAACACGCCGCGCTGCACCGCGTCGATCAGCAGCTCACCGACCAGACGGCCGGCAAGCTGCGATCGCGCGGCATCCCCGGCACCGGGCCGCATCGCGGCCCGGTCCAGGATCACCACCAGCGCCCCTTGCGGAGTCGCCAGCGACAGTTCTTCCTCGATCACATCGCCCAGCGCCAGCGCCGGCATCAGTTCGGTCTGCTCGGGCAGGATCTGCCCGCCCGCGCGATCCCCGCGCATCAGTCCGATCCGCGGCATCGGCATCAGCGCGTCGAGTAGACGTCCGAAACGGACGCCGGTGTCGCTGTTCTCGGCGCATGCGATATCGCCGCGCCAGATGGCTTCGAGAAGGTTACTGCTCTGCATCGATCCGCCCTGTTTTCGGGTCTGGTTTGGTCTCCCGCGACACGCCGCTTTTGCGGTTCGTGTCGCCGGCTTTCGGTACCCCGCCGCGGGCCTGTCCGCGGTGTCCGTATGAGGCCTGTTCAGATAGCAGAGCAAATGAGGCCGAAATGGGGCAGACCCTATCCTAAATCGCCACCGTGACGGTCATCGTGGCAGATCTGCATCAACCGAATTCGCCGGGGGCCGGGGATCAACGCTGCTCCCCGTCCGTGCCGTGGCCCGGTTCGGGATATTCCAGCAGCAGCCCGATCCGCCTGTTCTGCGGGGCTTCGGGGCGGTCGGCAAAGAGGGGTTCGGTATCGGCCAACCCGCTGACCCGGCTGATCCTCTGGGCCGGGAGACCCGCATTGATCAGCGCCCGTCGCGTGGCGTTGGCCCGGTCCGACGACAGCTCCCAATTGCCATAGTCGTTCTGCCGTGCAAACGGCAGCGAATCCGTGTGGCCCGAAATCGCGAGGTCCTGCGTCATGTCGCGAATCGTCTCGCCGACGATCTCGATGAGCATGCGGGTCTGCGGCACGATGCGGGCGCTGCCGGTGGCGAACATCGGGCGCTCATCCTCGTCGAGGATCTGCATGAGCAGCCCCTCGGGCGTGCGGTCGAGACGCAGGTTGTCACCGATATCGGCCAGCTCCGGCGTCGCGGCGATGCGATCGGCGATCTCGTCCTCGATGGCGTCGAGTTCGGCCTCGCGGCGGTCGAGCGCAGCCTGCATCCGTACCGCGGCGGCCGCCAGTTCTCGGTCGCGCAGCTCTTCGGCGCTGGGCGGGGCGGCATCGGCGGGCAGGTATTCGACCACCACCTCAGGCGGCGTGTCGCGCAACCGGCTGTCGAAGGCCTTGAGCGGATCATTCGTGCCGAAATCGGGCAGGTCCGGCACATCGACCGGCGGCGCGCCCTCCGAAGCCTGCATGTCGCCCGCGATGTCGACGATCTGGCCGCGCAGCACCCCGTCGGAGCCGCCACCCCGCAGCATGCTCATCGAGGGCGTGAAATATTCGGCGAGACCTTCGAGCTTTTCCTCGTCGCTCGCCGCGAGAATCCACAGCAGCAGGAAGAACGCCATCATCGCGGTCATGAAGTCGGCATAGGCCACCTTCCAGCCGCCGCCGTGATGCTCGTGATGACCGTCGTCCTCGATCTTCTTGATGATGATGGTCTGACCGACGGCCATGGCCTGCTCCCCTGCCCGCGCCGACCGGCGCGCCTGTCAATCCGCCGGGCCGGATCGGCGCCGCGGAATCTGCGTGATGAATTGTTCTGGCCTGCCTCGGATCAGCCCGGCCGATCCCGAAGGATCAGCGGACGATCTCGCCGTCGCGGCGCACGGTTTCGCGGCTGTAGCGGCCGAAGCCCACCTTGCGGGCGTAGTTGGCCTTGCGCCGCGAATAGCTCGGGGCGACCAACGGCATCTCTTCGGGCAGGCCAAAGGCGGCGCGGTATTCGGCCTCGGTGATGCCGTGCTCTGCGCCCAGATGCCGCTTGAGCATCTTGAACCCCTTGCCGCAGCACAGACAGAACACCTTGTCCTCCGTCACGGCGCGCGACAGCGGGATCGCCGGGGTCATCGTGCCCGATACCGGGGCAATGGGCGCATCGGTCGGCGCGCCCTCTTCGATCTTCAATTCGCGGCTGAGCTTGGCGACCAACGCGACGATATCGTCGGAATCGACATCGGGCCGTGCGGCATAGGATGCGACGATCGTGCTGAGAAGTTCGGTCTTGGAATCCGGTTTGGTCATGTCTGCCCTTTCATCCAGGGAGAGCGCGGCACCCGGCGGCATCGACAGCCCGAGAGAGGTGGACCGATGCGACAGTTGACGGCATCTAGTCGAATTCTTCGACGGCAATGATTTATTCTTGCATGTATTGTTGCCACGCGCAACCAATCCTTTGCTCAGGTTCGGCTCATACGCTGAATTCCGCCCGTCTGCGCAGATAGTTCGGCGCAGCCATCGGATATTCGGGCGGAAGGTTCCAACGCGCGCGGTACTGTTCGGGTGTAAGATGCAGGGTTTCGCGCAGATGGCGGCGCATCAGCACCAGCTTGCGCCCGGTTTCGAGGCAGATGATGTAATCAGGCGTCACGCTGGTCTCGATCGGAACGGCGGGACGCCGTGCCTCGGGGGCCGGCCCCGCATCCGCGCTCACCGCACCGCCTCCGCGCCGGCGAGCGCGGCAAGACCGGTGCGCGCGGGGACGAGCGATCCGGCCCCGTCCTCGGCGATGGCGAAGGGGCTCCAGCCGATCGCCAGCGACCCGCCGAGCAGCACCATGCCCATTACCACCAGCGCCGCGCGCAAGGGCCGCCTGAGGCTCCAGCCCTCCTCGACCTCGACCATCGGCGCCTCGGGCGGGGCGACGGTTTCAGGCAGCATCGGGCGCACGAAGATGCCGGTCGCGGTGATCGACACCTGGGCATGGTGGGTCTGCTTGCGGAACCGCGCGGCCCAGGCTTCGGGAAACTGCTCTTGCGGCATGTCGATGACCAGAGCGACCCCTGTCTGCCAATCGGCAAGTGCCCCACGTGGCAGCACGAAGCAGCCGAAATCCGCGCTGTGGCCGACATTGCCGACGGTGACCGGCATCTCGCTGCCCTGCGACGTCTCGGGGTCGAGCGTCAGGCGCACCCTTGCACCCTGCCCGTGAAGCTGGGCGGATACGAGCGTGCATTCGCGCCGCGCGGGGTCGCTCGCGGCCTCGTAGCCTTCGGGGAAAAGACGCGGCTCTGGCGCGGGGGCCGCACGCCGGACCGCGCGCCGTTCGCTGACCTGCGGCAGATCGCTTTCGGGTTCGTCCGCGAAGGGCCGGGCCCGCTGTCCGATCACCGCCTCGGGGTCGAGCCCCTCCTCGCAGGCGAAGCGATAGTTGATCGCGTAATCCTGAGCGCTCTCGCTCAACCCTTCGGTCGAGGCGGCGAGCGCCAGAAGCTGCTGTTCTTCGGAGAAACGCACCCGGCGGGTGGCGAAGCCCTCGACCTGCGGCACGACCGCCAGCGTCTCGGCCTCATCGCCCAGCGCCTCGCGCAGGGTTTCGAGCACGCGGCCCGCCTCGTCGCGGTGATGCACCAGAAGCTCGCAGCGCCCCGCCCCGTCGAGTCGGACCATCAGTTGCATGGCCTCCGGCCAGTCGCGCATCACGCCGCGCAGGCTGTCCTCTTCGAGGAAATAGGCGAGGGTCTCGACGCTGCTCATTTCAAACACCACTGCGGCAAACTTGGAAACTATCCTTGATTATGCTTGAATTGGTGTCAATTATCCTTATCGGATTTAGGCGGAAAGACGCGATGCTGTGTCGCGGACGCAAGGTTTCGGAGAGCTGCGATGACCCTAATCCTCGGACTTGTCATGGTTTTCGGGCTGGTCTTCGGTGGATTCATGCTGTCGGGCGGCAACATGGACATCGTGCTCTACGCCCTGCCCTACGAGGGCATGATGATCGGCGGCGCGGCTCTCGGCGCTTTCGTCATCGCCAACTCGATGACCGTCATCAAGAGCGCGCTCAAGGGCGTCGGCAAGGTGCTGAAGGGGCCGAAATGGAAGGCCGCCGACTATGAGGCACTGCTCAACCTGATGTACGAGCTGAGCCGCCTCTACAAGCAAAAGGGCATCCTCGCGCTCGACGAGCATATCGAGACGCCCAAGGACAGCTCGATCTTTCAGCGGTATCCGACGATCCTCAAGGACCACTTCGCCACCGAGCTGATCACCGACAGCTTCCGCATGCTGGCGATGCAGTTCGACGACAAGTACCAGACCGAGGACGTGATCAACCGCAAGATCAAGAAGCATCACCACGAGGCGCTGGGTGCCGCAGGCGCGATCCAGACAATGGCCGACGGGCTGCCCGCGATCGGCATCGTCGCGGCCGTGCTCGGCGTGATCAAGACCATGTCCTCGATCGATCAGCCGCCCGAAATTCTGGGCAAGATGATCGGCGGCGCGTTGGTGGGCACATTCCTCGGCGTGTTCCTCGCCTATTGCATGGTCCAACCGGTTTCGGGACGATTGAAGCAGATCGAGGACGAGGACGGGGCCTTCTACCTGATCATCCGCGACATCTTCGTCGCAATGGTCGCCAACCACCCGCCGAACATCTGCGTCGAGATCGGCCGCGGCAACATCCCGACCTCCAAGCAGCCCGACTTCTACCGTGTCGAGGCCGCGCAGAAGGAACTTCCGGCGGCATGATCCGGGCAGTCCTCCTCGCCTGCACCCTTCTGGCCGGTCCCGCCCTTGGCGCGGGGTCGACCGAACCCGACGAGGGCAAGGAGGAGGAGGAGGCCGAAACACCTGCCGCCGGGATGCCGCCCGCCCCCTACGCGCTGCTGCCGCCCGAGCAGGTCAACGCCTTTCCGCCCGAGATCCTCGCGCGAATGCGCGCCGCCCTCGTGGCGCTGGAGACCGCGCGCGATGACAACTAGGCGCGACCGGGCATTGGGGCTGATCGAGCGGCTGCACCGGGTCGAGATCGAGGCCCGGGCCGTCGAGCTGAATGCGCTGCGCGACCGCATGACCGAACTGGAGCGTCGCAGCGCCGAGACGGCCGAGGCGCTGGCCCGCGACGGACACATCGTGTCGATCGAATCCGCGCCCTATGTCGGGGCCTATATCCGCGACGCCCGCGCCCAGATCGGCGCGCTCGATCGCGCACGCTCCGACCTCGAGCCGCAGGCGGCAAAGCTCGAGGATGCGATGCGCGAGAGCTTTCGCGAGATGAAGACCGTCGCCACCGTCGCCGCCCGTGCGAGGCTGCGCGCCACCCGCGATCGCGTCGCGCGGGAGGCCGCGGAGACCGACGAGATGGTGCTGCTGCGCTGGGGCCGCGAGGGCTGACCCCCACGGCTCCTGTTGAGCCTGCCGCGGCGCATGTCTATATGCCCCTCGCGCCACCCGCCCGTGGCCCGACACGCGAGGGAGCCCCGATGACGCTGCGAACCCCCTATTATCTCATCGACAAGCAGGCGCTGCTGCCTAATCTCGAAAAAATCGCGAAGCTGCGCGAGCTTTCGGGCGCCAAGTCGCTGCTGGCGCTGAAATGTTTCGCCTCGTGGTCGGTGTTCGACCTGATGAGCGAATACATGGATGGCACCACCTCGTCGTCGCCCTTCGAGGTGCAGCTCGGGCGCAAGCATTTCCCCGGCGAGACCCACGCCTATTCGGTGGCGTGGGACGAAGCCGACATCCCGGAGGTGCTCGCCAACTCCGACAAGATCATTTTCAACACCATCGGCCAGCTTGAACGCTTTGGCGAGGCGGCCAGGAACCACGTGCGGGGCCTGCGGGTGAATCCCGGCATCAGTTCGTCGTCCTTCGACATCGCCGATCCCGCCCGCCCCTTCTCGCGGCTGGGCGAGCATGATCCAGCGCGGATCGAGACGGTCTGCGATCAGGTCACCGGCTTCATGTTCCACAACAATTGCGAGAACGCCGATTTCGACCGCTTCGACGCGATGCTGGGCCAGATCGAGGACCGCTTCGGTCATCTCATCTCCCGCATGGAGTGGATCAGCCTCGGCGGCGGCATCCATTTCACCGGCGCGGGCTACCCGCTGGAAAAGTTGGCCGAGCGGCTCAAGCGGTTCTCCGAAACCCATGGCGTGCAGGTCTATCTGGAGCCGGGCGAGGCCGCGATCACCAACTCCACCACGCTGGAACTGACGGTGCTCGACACGCTCGACAACGGCAAGAACCTCGCCATCGTCGACAGCTCGATCGAGGCGCATATGCTCGATCTGCTGATCTACCGCGAGAGCGCGAAGGTCAGCCCCGACACCGGCGAACACGAGTGGATGGTCTGCGGCAATTCCTGCCTTGCGGGCGACATCTTCGGTGAATTCCGCTTTGAGGAACCGCTGAAGCCCGGCGACCGCGTCTCGATCCGCGACGCCGCGGGTTACACGATGGTCAAGAAGAACTGGTTCAATGGCGTGCGCATGCCCGCCATCGCGGTGCGCGAACTCGACGGCACGGTTAGGTCCGTGCGCGAATTCGGTTATGGTGACTTCGAAGCCGCCCTGTCCTGAGGCGCGGCAACACATGAAAGGAGGCTCGAGGGTCTTGAAGAAGAACGTCCTCATCATCGGCGCCGGTGGCGTCGCCCAGGTCGTGGCGCACAAATGCGCGCAGAATGCCGACCTGCTCGGAGACATCCACATCGCCTCGCGCACAGAGGCGAAATGCGAGGCGATCCTCGCCAGCGTCCGTGAAAAGGGGGCCCACAAGACCGACGGCATCCTCGCGGTCCATGCCGTGGATGCGACCGACAGCATGGCCGTCGCCGCGCTGATCGAGAAGACCGGCGCGCAGATCGTCATCAACGTGGCTTCGGCCTTCGTGAACATGCACGTGCTCGACGCCTGCATCGAGACCGGCGTCGCCTATATCGACACCGCGATCCACGAGGAGCCCGACAAGATCTGCGAAACGCCGCCGTGGTACGGCAATTACGAGTGGAAGCGGAAGGAACGTTGCGCCGAGAAGGGCGTCACCGCGATCCTCGGCGCGGGCTTCGATCCCGGCGTCGTCAACGCCTATGCCCGTTTTGCCATCGACGAATACATGGACGAGGTGAAGTCCATCGACATCGTCGACATCAACGCCGGCTCCCACGGCAAGTACTTCGCCACGAACTTCGATCCGGAGATCAACTTCCGCGAATTCACCGGCACGGTCTATTCGTGGCAGGACGGGGCGTGGCAGGAGAACGAGATGTTCGAAGTGGGCCGGGACTGGGATCTTCCGGTTGTCGGCACGCAGCGCGCCTACATGTCGGGCCATGACGAGGTGCATTCGCTCGCCACCAACTACCCCCATGCCGATGTGCGGTTCTGGATGGGCTTCGGTGAGCATTACATCAACGTCTTCACAGTATTGAAGAACATCGGGCTTCTGTCCGAGCAGCCGGTGACGCTGGCCGAAGGTCAGGAGGTCGTGCCGCTCAAGGTGGTGAAGGCCTGTCTGCCCGACCCGTCGAGCCTCGCGCCCGACTACACGGGCAAGACCTGCATCGGCGATCTGGTGAAGGGCCTGAAGGGCGGCGAGGAGGTCGAGGTCTTCGTCTACAACGTGGCCGACCACAAGGACGCCTACGAGGAAGTGGGCAGCCAGGGCATCTCCTACACCGCGGGCGTGCCGCCCGTGGCCGTCGCGATGCTCATCGCCACCGGCGAATGGGACGCGCGAGAGATGCGCAATGTCGAGGAAATGGACCCCAAGCCCTTTCTCAAGGTGCTGGGCCAGATCGGCCTCGGCACCTGGGTGCGCCGCGACGGCACCGACGAAAAGCTCTACTGAGCGAACCGGGCGGCCCTAGCGCCGCCCGCCCGCCAACTGCGCCGCCTCGGGCAGGCGGCGCAGCACCAACATCGCTGCCGCGCCGATCACCGGCCCCGGAACGAGCACGAGAAAGGCCCAGCGCCAGCCGCCCATCAGACCTGCCACCCACGGCATGATCTGGATCGCCACCACCGTCAGCGCAAAGCCGATCCCGAGTTGCAGCGTCACGGCGGTGCCGACGAAACGTGGCTCGGCCAGCTCGGTCACGGCGGCCGAGAATTGGGCGCTGTCGGCCACGATCGTCACGCCCCAAATCACCGCCACCAGCGCCAAGAGCCAGCCCGGCCCGTCGAAGGCAAAGCCGATGACGAGCGCCGAGGCCCCCGACAGCCCCATCATCAGCGCCGTGGTGGCGCAGCGCCCGAACCGGTCTGATAAAGCCCCCGCCAGCACGCAGCCCAGCGCCCCGGACGCCACGACAAGGAAGGTGAGCATCGACGCGGAACCCGCTGGAAACGCGGATATTTCCGCCTCTGCCGCCGTGGCGAAGGCAAGGAACCACGCCCACATTGCGTAAAGCTCCCACATATGGCCGAAATAGCCGAGATTGGCGAGCATGACGCCGCGATTGCGCAACGCGGCGAGGCTCTGGTGCGGGTCGAAAGTAGCGCGGCCAAAGCCATGCGGCCCCTCGGCCAGCCCCAGACCGAACAGCGCGGCGGCAAGCCCGGTGACCAGCGTCGTGCCGATCACCACGGCGCGCCAATCCAGCCCTTCGGTCAGCGCGCGCAGCAGATGTGGCATCGAGGAGCCGAGCGTCAGCGCTCCGATGAGAAAGCCCAACGCCAGTCCGCGCCCGCGCGTGAACCACGTCGCCATCAGCTTGATCGCGGGCGGATAGACCCCCGCCAGCGCCGCCCCGGTAAGTGCGCGCGCCGCGATCGCCACCCCGGCTCCCGGCTCCAAAAGCAGCACCGCGTTGGCCAGCGCCGCGGCCAGCGCCGAGACCGCCATCAGTCGCGGCAGCGCCACGATGTCGGGCAGGTTGACGAGGCTCGCCCCAACTGCGCCTGCGACGAAGCCCAGTTGCACGGCGTTGGTGAGCCACGCTTGCGCCTCCGGCCCGAGATCCCAGTCACGCACGAGATCCGGCAGGATCGCCGTGGCCGAGAACCAGCTCGTCATCGCGCAAACCACGCCGGCGCAGATCAGCGCCAGCGCGCGCCATTGCCCTCCTGCCGAACCGGTGGTCATGCGATCCTCATGAAATAGCTTCTCAAATCTGCTCCGCAGAACCAAATGTCCATATTCGTTCCGTTTCCGCCGGAGCTTGTTCGTCGTCTCGTCATGCCGCCCCTCGTCATTGCCGCGACACTCCCCCGGCGCGGTGCGCGTGTCGAGAGGGTCTGGACCCCGAAGCCCGGTTTCGGCATTCGGCCAGCGAACCATCCGAGGAAAGGACGCTTTATGGCCAAGATGATCCATTCGATGATCCGCGTGCGCGACGAGGCCCGCTCATTGGCCTTCTACGAGCTGTTCGGTCTCTCCATCGCCGAACGGCTCGATTTCGAGAGCTTCTCGCTGATCTATCTGAGCAACCCCGCGAGCGGCTTCGAGCTGGAACTGACCGTGAACAAGGGGGACAAGTCCTACGATCTCGGCGACGGCTACGGCCATCTTGCCTTTCTCGAAGACGACCTGGAAACGCTGCACAGGCGGCTCGCCGAGGCCGGTCACACGCCGCGTGACATCAAGGATTTTGCCCCCGATGGCGAGACCGTCGCACGTTTCTTCTTCGTGGCGGACCCGGATGGTTACGAGATCGAGGTTCTGGCGCGCAAGGGCCGCTTCGCGGCGAAGTGACCCGTGGTTCGGGGCGGCGCGCGCCGCCCCGACGCCCTCCTGACGTGAGGTCACCGGGCGCGTCGGCCCAGCGCTACTAGACGACCGGTCTAGTGGACCCCATTTGCCAGTCATGACCGACACGCGACAGCACATCCTCGCCACCGGACGCGCCCTCGTGGCGCAGCACGGCTATACCGGCGTCGGGCTCTCCGAGCTTCTGCGCGAAGCTGGGGTGCCCAAGGGCAGCTTCTATCATTTCTTCCGCTCCAAGGAGGCCTTTGGCTGCGCTTTGCTCGACAGCTTCGTCGAGGGCTATGCCGAGGATCTGACGACGACGCTCGGCGCGCCGGACAAACCCGCGCGCGCCCGGCTCACGGCCTATTTCGAAGACTGGCGCACGCGCCAGTCGGGCGAGGCCTTTGATGCGCGCTGCCTTGTGGTGAAGCTTTCGGCCGAGGTGGCCGAATTGTCGCCCGGCATGCGCGAGGTGCTGAACCGCGGCGTCTCGGCCATCATCGCCCGCCTCGCGGCGGTGATCCACGAAGGCGCGGCCGACGGCTCCCTGCCCGCACATCCCGACCCGCAGAGGCTCGCCGCCACGCTCTACCAGATCTGGCTCGGCGCGAGCCTGATGGGCGCGCTGTCGCGCGACACCCTCCCCTATGACGGCGCCCTGACCGCGACGGCGGCGCTTCTCGACAACAAAGGAAACACCTGATGCCCCAATCACCTGACACCAACCGCCGCTGGGTCCTCGCTGAACGCCCCAAGGGCGAGCCGGACGATGACACGCTGCGGCTCGAGACCGCTTCGGTGCCCACACCCAAGGATGGTGAGGTTCTGTTGGCGACCGAGTTTCTGTCGCTCGATCCCTACATGCGGGGCCGGATGAGCGATGCGCCCTCATACGCCGCGCCGGTCGAGATCGGCCAGCCGATGGTCGGCGGCACGGTGGCCCGCGTGGTGACGTCCAACAACCCGAACTTTGCGACGGGCGACCGGGTGGTGAGCTTCTCGGGCTGGCAGGACTTCGCCGTCTCCGACGGCACCGGCCTTAACAAACTGCCCGCCGACATGGCGCATCCCTCATGGGCGCTGGGCGTGCTGGGCATGCCGGGCTTCACCGCATGGGCGGGCCTGCGCGAGATTGGCAGGCCCGAGGCGGGCGAGACGCTGGTGGTCGGCGGCGCAACCGGGCCGGTGGGCTCGACCGTGGGCCAGATCGCCAAGCTCAAGGGCCTGCGCGCCGTGGGCGTCGCGGGTGGCCCCGAGAAGTGCCGCCACGCGGTCGAGAGCTTGGGCTTCGACGCCTGCGTCGATTACAAGGCCCCGAGCTTTGCCGAGGATCTGGCGCGCGAGACGCCGGACGGCATCGACGTCTATTGGGAAAACGTCGGCGGCGCGGTGTTCGATGCGGTGCTGCCGCAGCTCAACACCGCCGCGCGCATCCCGCTTTGCGGCCTGATCTCGCAATACAACGCAACGTCGCTTCCTGATGGCCCGGACCGGATGAACTGGCTCATGGGACAGATGCTGCGCAAGCGGATCACCATGCGCGGCTTCATCATCTTCGACGATTTCGGCCATCTCTATCCGGAGTTCGCCAAGGAAATGGGTGCTTGGGTCGCGGAAGGAAAGATCACCTACCGCGAGGAGATGATCGACGGGCTGGAACAGGCGCCCGCCGCCTTCGTTGGCCTGCTGCGCGGCGAAGCCTTCGGCAAACGCGTGATCCGCGTCGCCTGAACGGCACCGCACCCGGTATTCAAGGAAAGACCATATGACCAAGATTCTGATGATCCTCACCTCGCATGACCGCCTCGGCGACACCGGCGAGAAGACCGGCTTCTGGCTCGAGGAGTTCGCGGCCCCCTATTACGTCTTCAAGGACGCGGGTGCCGAGGTGACGCTGGCATCGCCGCAGGGCGGTCAGCCGCCGCTCGATCCCAAGAGCGACGAGGAGGACTTCCAGACCGACGCCACCCGTCGTTTCAAGGACGACAAGGAAGCGCAGGAGCAGCTGGCCTCGACCGAGCGTCTGGACGAAATCTATCCCACGCAATACGACGCGGTGTTCTATCCGGGCGGCCACGGCCCGATGTGGGATCTCGCCGAGAACGCCGACAGCCGCCGCATCATCGAGGCCTTCGTGAACAACGACCGCCCGCTCGGCGCGGTCTGTCACGCCCCGGCCATCTTCCGCCACACCCAGACCGAGGACGGCAAGCCGCTGGTCGAGGGCCGCAAGGTCACCGGCTTCACCAATGGCGAGGAAGAAGGCGTCGGCCTCACCGATGTCGTGCCGTTCCTGCTCGAGGACATGCTCAAGGGACATGGTGCGGACTACTCCAAGGGCGAGGATTGGGCGCCCTACGTGCTGGTCGACGGCAAACTCGTCACCGGTCAGAACCCGGCGTCGTCGGAAGAGGCCGCGCGTGAGCTTCTGAAGCTCGTCGACGCCTGATCCGGCAGGCATTGCCTGAACGGGCCCGTCCGCGCATCGCGGGCGGGCCTTTGTCATGCGATGCGCCAACGCGGCAGGCGATTCACCGCGCCGCGTATCATCCCGAAGGCCGACCTTCCTCCGAGGAGAAGCTGATCGCTTGCCTTGCGCGCATGAGGGCCTAGAAGGGCCATGGACACCAGACGGAGCCAGATCCATGCCCATCCGCCTCAACCGCCGCGCCCTGCCGCTGGCCGCCCTGCTGTTCGCGGCGCTGCCCGCTGCCGCCCAGGACCCGGCCACGCTCTACTTCTCGGCCATCCCCGATGACGACGAGACACGCCTGCAGGAGCGGTTCGGCAAGGTCGCGGACTACCTCGAAGAGACCTTGGGCGTGCCGGTGGCATATGTGCCGGTCAAGGATTATGCCGCCTCGGTCACCGCATTTCGCAACGACCAGATCCAGCTTGCCTGGTTCGGCGGCCTGTCGGGCGTGCAGGCCCGCCGCATGGTGCCGGGCAGCCGGGCCATCGCCCAAGGCACCGAGGACGAGAGCTTCGTCACCTATTTCATCGCCAACACCGACACCGGCTTGACCGAGCCCGAGGACGGCACCTTCCCCGAAGGGCTCGAAGGTCTGAGCTTCACCTTCGGCGCGCAGGGCTCGACCTCGGGGCGCTTGATGCCCGAATACCACCTGCGCGAGATCACCGGACAGGCGCCGCAGGACTTCTTCTCCGATGTCGGCTTTTCGGGCGACCACGGCCAGACGCTGCGCCTCGTGGCCTCGGGGGCCTATGATGTCGGCGCGCTGAACTACAGCGTCTATGAGCAGGCCCTGACCGAAGGGGCGCCCGAGGTCGAGACCGCCACCGTGATCTGGCGCACGCCGCCCTATCCCGATTACAACTGGACCATCCGCGGCGACGTGGACACGCGCTGGGGCGAGGGCTTTGCCGATCGGGTGCAAGCGGCGCTGATCGCGCTCGACGACGCGGAGATCCTCGAAAGCTTCCCGCGCTCGGCCTTCATCGAGGCGAGCGACGCGCTCTATGCCCCGATCGAGGACACGGCCCGAGAGCTCGATCTGATCGACTGATGACGGTGCCGCCGCTCCTGCGCTTTGAGGGCGAGACGCTGTCGTGGGACGGCACGGCCGTGCTCGACCGTGTCTCGCTGTCGCTGTCGCGAGGCGAGCGGCTGGTGCTTCTGGGGCGCTCGGGTTCGGGCAAGAGCACGCTGCTGAACGCGATCCGGCTCAAGCTTGAGGCGCAGGCCTCGGCGCCGCGTCTGGCCCTCGTGCCGCAAGATCCGGGGCTGGTGCCGCAGCTTTCGGTGTTCCACAACGTCTGGATGGGGCTGCTCGACGACCATTCCGCCGCCTACGGGCTGCGGGTTCTGCTGCGCCCGCCGGGGCGCGAGAGGACGCGCGCGGCCCCTGCCATCGCCCGTGTCGGGCTCGCGGGGTTCGAGCGGCGGCGCATCGGATCGCTTTCGGGCGGGCAGAAGCAGCGCACCGCGCTGGCGCGCGCCCTGACGCGCGGCGGCGACGCCCTGATCGCGGACGAGCCTGTCTCGGCCGTCGATCCGCGCCAGTCGGGCGACCTGCTCGACGCTTTGGCCGAACGCTTCGATACCATGGTGCTGGCGCTGCACGACCCGGCACGGGCGCTCTCCATCGGCACCCGGATCATCGGTATCCGCGCCGGGCGCATCGTGCTCGACCGCCCAACCCAGGGGGGGCTGTCGCTGCCCGAACTTCATGCGCTCTACGAAGGCTGAGATGGCCGCGCCGCGCCGTCTGGCGGCCTCTCGCGTGCTGGCGGGCTTCGGGCTGGCCACTCTCGTGGCGCTGCTGCTGGCCGATCTCGACTTTGCGCGCCCCGACCCGTGGCTGACCCTGCGCCGCATCGGCGCGGGGCTCGTCGCGCCTCAGATCGGCAATCCCGCGGCCCTGGCGCGGGCCGCCGCCCTCACCGTCGCCTTCGCGGTCTGCGGCGTCTTCGCGGGCGCGCTGGCGGGCCTCGGCCTGAGCTTCGGCTACCGGCTGCGCCCGATCCGGGGGCTGTGCATCCTCGTGCGTTCGGTACACGAGCTGTTCTGGGCGCTCTTGCTGCTGGGCATCACCGGCCTCGGGCCGCTCACCGGCGTGCTGGCCATCGCCCTGCCCTATGCGGGCATCTTTGCCAAGGTCTTCGCCGAATACCTTGCAGAGGCAGACCCGGCGGCGGGCCGGGCCCTGCCGCGCCGCACGCCGCCCCTGTCGCGCCTTTTGTGGAGCCGCCTGCCGCTGGCCCTGCCAGAGCTCGGGGCCTACACGCTCTATCGTCTCGAATGCGGCCTGCGCTCCTCGGCCGTTCTGGGCTTCGTCGGGCTGCCGACGCTGGGCTATCTGCTCGAGACCGACTTCCGTCAGGCCAATTACGGGGCGGCGGCGGCCACGCTCGGGGTCTATCTCGCGCTGATCCTGCCGATCCGCTACTGGATGCGGCTGCGCCTCGCGCCCCTATGGCTTGGCATTTCGGTCTGGCTGCTGTCGCGCCATCCCACGCCGCCGATGGGCGACGGTGCGCTGTGGCGGTTCATGAATGACGCGGTGCCCGCGCCGATCCGGTCGGGCGATTGGGCCGGGCTCTGGCCATGGCTGGGCAAGCTGCTCGGCGATCAGGCACTGCCGGGGGTGATCGCCACGCTGATCCTGTCGCAGCTGGCGCTGGCGCTGGCCGCCGCCGTGGCCGTCATCGGCTTTCCGCTGATCGTGCGCCGTGTCGCGGGGCGCATGGGCACGCTTCTCGGGCATCTGGCATTGGTGCTGTCGCGCTCCATCCCCGATTACATGCTGGCCTTCCTGATCCTGCAGGTGACCGGCCCCTCGATGATCCCCGCCATCCTCGCGTTGGGCCTGCACAACGGCGCGATCATCGCGCATCTGATGGGGCGGCAAGGCGACGCGCTGATGCCAAAGCTCAGGCCTGACGCACCGCGCGGGCTGCGGCTGGCGGCGTGGGAGCTGTTGCCGCGCCTGTCGGGCAACTTCTTCGCGCTGTGCCTTTATCGCTGGGAGATCATCGTGCGCGACAGCGCCATTCTCGGGCTTCTGGGCATTGCCACGCTGGGCTTTTATGTCGATGCCGCCGTGCAGGAGTTGCGTACCGATCGCGCGGTGCTGCTGCTCATGGTCGCGGCGATGCTGACGCTCGGGATCGACACGCTGTCTGGTTGGATCAGGGCGCGGATGAGGCTCTCGGCGCCAGGCATGCGGCGGGCCGAGCCGGAGCAGGCAGAAGCGGCGTGAAAGAAAGATGAGTATTTGAAGAATGAAGTGGCCGAGGTCCGGCCCGGAACGGAAACCTCCCGCGCCGGGCCTGCGGCCTCACAGCTTCTCGGTCAGCTCCGGCAGCACCTCGAACAGATCTCCGACGAGGCCGTAATCGGCGACCTGGAAGATCGGCGCCTCCTCGTCCTTGTTGATGGCGACGATGACCTTGCTG
>NZ_JBLHYX010000028.1:0-25481 GCF_047631075.1 Limimaricola cinnabarinus | reverse complement strand
GACGGCTGGGAAACCCTATCTCAGCCTCTCGAGCCCATGCACCTTGACCTCGCCGCCTGAAGGGCCGAACTTTCACAGGCTCGGAGAACGCCGCCGGGAAATTCCACCACATTCGAGACACGACCGCGGGCCTTAGGGCATCCGAGGCCCCCAGGCGGAGGATTCGGTTGCGACCGGCATCGCCGGCCTTGGCCCCGCGTGCTCATACCGTCAGGCCGCCCCTTCCTCCCAGAACAGCCGGGTCAGCAGCACGGTAGTGTGGAGTATGGCTCGAACAACTATCCTCCGGCATCGTTAAACGGTCAGATCCCAACCGGCGTCTGAGCGCTGGCGAGTTCTTGAAAGGAGACCGATATGACCGAACGCCCGAAGATGCAGGATCCGCGCGCTCAATATCCCGCACCGCCCTTTCCCAAGCAGCCGCAGCCTGCGCCTGGGCTGGCCAGCCGGCTCGAACCTCCTGCGGATCATGGTGAGGCCAGCTACCGGGGGTCGGGACGGTTGAAAGGGCGCAAGGCGCTGATCACGGGTGGCGACTCCGGGATTGGGCGGGCCGTGGCCATCGCTTATGCCCGTGAGGGAGCGGACGTGGCTATCGCGCATCTTCCCGAGGAGCGTGCGGATGCGGAGGAGGTGGTGACCCTGATCCGAGATGCTGGATGCAAAGCTGTCACGCTGCCGGGTGATCAGACCGAAGAGAAATATGCCCGCGGCCTCGCTGCGCAGGCGGCTGCAGAATTGAACGGGCTCGACATTCTCGTCGTGAACGCCGCCCATCAAAAATCCTTTTCGTCCTTTGATGAGATCACGACCGACGATTTCGATAGCACGATGCGGACCAATCTCTATCCGCTTTTCTGGATTACGCAGGAGGCGGCACGCCTCATGCCGCCGGGAGGTGCGATCGTCACCACCGCTTCGATCCAGGCCTATGATCCTTCGGCTTCCATCATGCATTACGCCACGACCAAGGCGGGGATCGTGGCCTTTACCAAAGCGCTCTCGCAGGAACTTGTCGAGAAAGGGATCCGCGTGAATGCCGTAGCACCGGGGCCGTTCTGGTCACCGCTCAACCCTAGTGGTGGCGCGCCGCAAGAGAAGGTGGCGCATTTCGGTCAATCGACGGTATTCGGCCGCCCCGGGCAGCCAGCGGAAATCGCGCCGGTATATGTGCTGCTGGCTTCCCAGGAAGGCAGCTATATTACAGGTGAAGTCTATGGTGTCACGGGTGGGCAAGGGATCGCCTGAGTAACTTCGCGCCTCGGTCGGAGGGATCGCAGACCTGCCTGTGCTCTACCTTTTGATTGGGGCGTTTTCGTACTGTCGGCAGACATCTAGGAACGCTCGCGCCAGCCTATCGTTGGCCAGAACGCTGCCGCTAAGCGCGCGGGGATAACCGGAGGAGCTCCTCATGACCGATCGCAAGGAAACCCATCAGCGCGAGGACCTGCCGTATTACGATCACCCGTCGGGAGGCTGGGGATCGCT
The DNA here is from genome assembly GCF_047631075.1 of Limimaricola cinnabarinus. Lineage (NCBI taxonomy): Bacteria > Pseudomonadati > Pseudomonadota > Alphaproteobacteria > Rhodobacterales > Paracoccaceae > Limimaricola > Limimaricola cinnabarinus. Next base: position 23,993 of record NZ_JBLHYX010000028.1, on the reverse strand, counting down.
CAAGAGCATCGCCAAACACATGGGTCAGGAACGTCCTTCGGCGGGGGTGATGGAAACCTTGATGCGGCAGAACAAGCCCGGCGGTCACATGTGCACTTCCTGCGCGTGGACCAAGCCGCCGAACCCGCACATTGCGGAGTTCTGCGAGAACGGCGCCAAGGCGACGCTGTGGGATCTCACGCGCGACCGCTGTACCCCCGAGTTTTTTGCCCGTCATACCGTGTCGGAATTGCGCACCTGGTCCGATTACGATCTCGAGATCCAGGGACGGCTGACGCATCCGATGCGCTACGACCCGGCCAGCGACAAGTATGCCGAGACAACGTGGGACGAGGCGTTCTCGGCAATCGGCGCGAAGCTGAAGGCGCTCGATCCGAAATCAACGGTGTTTTACACTTCGGGCCGCGCCGCGCTTGAAACCTCCTACATGTTCCAGCTCTTCGCGCGACTCTATGGGCATAACAACCTGCCCGACAGCTCCAACATGTGCCACGAGACCACCAGCGTCGGTCTCAAGAAGGTCACCGGCAGCCCGGTCGGCACCTGTGTGCTGTCGGATTTCGATCATTGCGACATGATCCTGTTCTTCGGCCAGAACACCGGCACCAACAGCCCGCGCTTTCTGCACCCTCTGCGGGCTGCCAAGAAGCGCGGCTGCAAGATCGTCACCTTTGACCCCGTGCGTGAGGCCGGTCTCGTCACCTTCCGTGACCCACAGAACCCGGTCGAGATGCTGGGTGGGAGGGAGACGGTGATCTCGGATCGTTACCTGCAGCTCAAGCCCGGGTCGGACGTCGCCGTCCTGGCGGGGCTGTGCAAGCGCGTCTTCGAGGTCGATGACGAGCAGGGCGGCGGCGTTATCGACCGTCAGTTCGTCGCTCAGCACACCTCCGGCTGGCCTGAGTTCGAGGCGAAGATCCGCGAGATCGACTGGGCCGATATCGAGCGGGTCTCGGGGCTCAGGCACGAGGACATCGCCGAGGTCGGCGAGATGTACTGCAACTCCGAGAAGGTGATCGGCATCTACGGCATGGGCCTGACACAGCACGTGCATGGCAGCCTCAACATCGCGATGTATGTGAACCTGCTGCTGATGCGCGGCAATATCGGCCGAGAGGGCGCGGGCATCTCGCCGGTGCGCGGTCACTCCAACGTGCAGGGCCAGCGCACCGTCGGCATCTCGGAAAAGCCCGAGCTGGTGCCGCTCGACAAGATCGACGAGATGTTCGGCTTCAAGAGCCCGCGCGATGAGGGCACCACCACGGTCGACGCGGTGAAGGGCATCCTCGACGGCTCGATCAAGGGCTTCGTGAGCTTGGGCGGCAACTTTGCCCGCGCGATCCCCGATCAGGGCCGCGCCGATCCGGCATGGCAGGATCTGGAGATCAACGTGCAGATCGCGACCAAGCTCAACCGCAGCCACACGCTCGTGGGCAAGGAGGCTTGGCTGCTACCCTGCCTCGTACGCTCGGAGCTCGACATGCAGGCGACGGGGCCGCAGGTGGTGTCGATGGAGGACAGCCTATCGATGATCCATGGCAGCGAGGGCAAGCGCGAGCCTGCCTCGAAGATGGTCCGCTCCGAGCCCTTCATCGTGGGAGGTATTGCTAAGGCGACGCTGGAGCCGAACCCCAGGGTGAAGTGGGACGAATGGGTCGGGGATTATGCCCTTGTGCGCGACCTGATCGAGGAGACCTATCCCGACAAGTTCACCGACTTCAACGCGCGCCTGTTCACGGCGAGCGGCTTCTACAAGGGCAACCCGGCGCGCGAGCGGACCTGGAAGACCGAGACCGGCAAGGCGATCTTCACCGCGCCCAAGACGCTTTCGGCGCTGGGGCAGGTGCCGGACAAGGACAGCTACACCCTCGTCACCGTCCGCTCGAACGACCAGTTCAACACCACGATCTACGGCTTCAACGACCGGCTGCGCGGGCTCAAGACCGACCGGAAGGTGGTGATGATGAACCCCGAGATGATTGCCAAGGCCGGTCTCACCGAGGGGCAGGAGGTGACGCTCTCCTGCGCCATCGATGACGGCGAGACGCGCGAGGTCGGCGGGCTCAGGGTCATCGCCTATGATCTGCCCGACGACACGGTGCTGGCCTACTATCCGGAAACCAACCCGCTGGTGCCAGTCGACTATCATGACGAGCTGTCGAAGACCCCGGCCTGCAAAGGCGTACCAGTGCGGATCAGAATCTAACGTAGGTCGAGGACCATTTGCCGATATCATCGAGATCAGGAGGTTACGGCAAGCGCGAACGCTAAGAACTCTCCGGCCAGATCGCCGACGCGTGCCACATGGGTTTCATATCTGCCGCTGCGGCCACAAGGTTGAGCAGCTCTGTCTTCGGGCGGAGGCGGGCTTCGTTTTCATCATGACATTTCCTCCGTTTGCACGGAGGGTGTGGATTATGCCGGTCCTTCATCTTGCCTCGAGAGGAACGAAAGCAACTGACGTCACCACTCTCGAATGCGCATGAACATCTCGGTCCCACCTTTCTCGGGATCAAAACTCCAGCAAGAGAACGGTCGCTGCCATTCCTTGCTAAGCGTAGTACGCCGTATTTCCATCTCGCAGAGGTGTGCGCTCGCTCCGGGATGGGATGGGTTTTTAGGCTGCGCAGGTAAAACCATAGCCTATGCAGGTTCACGCAGCAAAGGCCAGTAACGTATGGCGTTCATGTTTCGGTGAATTTGGCTTTACTTGTCTAAGTGGTTTTCTGAACTGAGGGTAACATTTCGCTTTCGAGGCGTGGCATGCAGCCGTAACTTTGCTGGTTGTCCGGGGCCATCGGGCGTCTTCAATCTCGTGACCTTGAATGCCAGGATTTCTTGATATCCAAGCCGGTCCCGGGTTTTGATACGGCAGCGTTCTGCGGCCGCTGCGAGATCTCGCAGCAATCTCTCGCGTTGGCGAAACGTTGCGCGGCTGAAAAGGGAAATCTCCCAGACGCCTCCTCGCTGATCGCTGACGGTAACATGATCAGCCTGTTGATTGGCGCCGGGCTCGAAGCGTCCGGCCACAGGTAGGCTGGGGAATTCCTGCTTTACGGCATCCGCCAGTTTATCTTCCCTGTCAGTCATCCCGAACCTCTCCTTTCGATGAAGCCGTATGCCCGCAGTGCTTCGCGTGCCGACTTGCGTGCCAGATAAGCTGTCGGCTCGTCATGCGCGCGCAGCATGTCCTTCAGGGCATCCGCCATGAAGTCGAGGATCATTTCCCTAGCGTATGATGAGGGCTCCGAGTGTCGAAGATCTGGTGCTGCGCGGTTCAACGCGGGACTCTCAGCACTTCGGAACCGCTTCCGTAGATCTCACTCTCGAGGGTTTCGAGGTATCCGATCATCTGCCTGAGGATACCGGCCGCCTCACGGCAATGACGCATGCGGGCATCGACGTTGTCGTGGTGCGCTTCCAGAACGATAGCCAAGGATTCAAAGCGAAGCCGCTCTTGCTTGGTCCCGAACCTGAGTTCGGAAAATCTGCTCATTGGCACGTCCTCCTTATGACGGAGATATCTCAGCAGGCGATAGACCGCACGCTTCCGAACGGCTTGCACAATATATATGGGGAATATTGCAGATTCGGATCAAGCCAACGTACCAGCCTGTACAGTTTGGCGCTTCTGGTCTGCTCATCCCCTCCTGCGGCAGTTCTTATTATAATAACTTGGAAAAGGAGTGCCAGTTCGACGAGAATGACGGTTCGAAAAGGTACATGAATATCTCTTGACTCACTCCAAAACTTCCCTGTGTTCGGCGCAGACGATCCCCTCCGCCTGAACCACCGTTCCGGTCGCTTCCCTGTGGATGTTGAGTAATTCGAATACCCAAAGCCGGAACCCTGATTGCCGAATCGCCTCTCCCAGACACGCACTCCTCTAATTCAAAGGCATAGGCTAAATATCGCCGATGGAACATCTATGTGATCGCTCTGTTTGAAGCGAAGAACAAGATGCAGGGGGCGACAATGCATTTGGTAACAGGAGGCTGTGGCTTTATCGGAAGGGCCTTGGTTGGCGAGTTGCTGGAATTTGGTCATGAGGTCCGTGTTCTCGATAACCTCATCGATCAAGTTCATGGCGACGCGGAGCCGGAACTGCCCTCCGGTGTGGAGCTGATCAGGGGAGATATTCGGGACAAGGCCGTGGTCGAGAAGGCTCTGGATGGCGTCGAAGGTGTGTTCCATCTCGCCGCCGAGGTCGGGGTCGGACAGTCGATGTACGAGATCGCTCGCTATGTCGGCGTCAACGAGTTGGGTACCGCCGTGCTGCTCGAAGCACTGATCGACCGCCCGGTCCGCCGTCTCGTGGTGGCCTCGTCAATGAGCGTTTATGGCGAAGGCCTCTACACCGATGCCAAGGGCTGCGTCGTGGGCAAGGCGCGGCGCAGGCCGGAAGACATCCGGAGCGGCGCTTGGGACCCTCGGGAGGGAGACGGGCAGCCGCTCAAGCCGATCCCCACCGATGAGACGAAACCCGTCGATCTCGCCTCGATCTACGCACTGAGCAAATACGCGCAGGAGCGGGCCTGCCTGATCTTCGGCGAGGCCTATCCGGTCGAGACGGTGGCATTGCGGCTTTTCAACGTGTTCGGGCCCGGTCAGGCATTGTCCAACCCCTATACCGGGGTGCTCGCCAATTTCGGCTCTCGCCTCGCCAATGGCGAACGGCCCACGATCTTCGAAGATGGCCGCCAGAAGCGGGATTTCGTGCATGTGCGCGACGTGGCGCGGGGCTTCCGTCTGGCCATGGAGGCGCCCTCCGCTGCGGGGCAGGTGATCAACATCGGCAGCGGCCGCTCCTATGCCATCGCCGATGTGGCCGAGATGCTGGCCTGCGCCATGGGGGTACCGGAGCTGTCGCCCGAGATCCTCAGCCGGGCTCGGATCGGCGACATTCGACATTGCTTCGCCGACCTGTCCAAGGCGCGGGAACTCTTGGGCTTTTCACCGCAACACAGGCTCGAGGATAGCCTCTGCGAGCTGGCCGCATGGATCCGTGCCGAAACATCCGTGGATCGCGGGGCGCAGATGCGCAGCGAACTCGAAGCGCGGGGTCTGGTGACATGAGCGAGCAGGTCCCCGGCTACGTGGAGTGGTTCCGAAAGGGCGACGCGCGGCATGTCGATGAGGCGGTCGCCGGCATGAAGGCAGCCGGGGTGCGGCGGCTGCGGACCCAGCTGTCATGGGCGGAGTGGCATGAGCCGGACGGAGCCGATTGGTACGACTGGCTGCTGCCCCGGCTCGGCGCGGCCTTCGACCTCATGGTCTGCGTGCATTACACGCCGCCGTCGATCTCGCGCACTGGCCGCAGCTCCGGCGCACCAGAGCGGCTGCGGGACTACGCCGATTTCATCGACCTGATGCTGACCCGGCACGGGGCGCATATTGAGACGGTCGAGCTTTGGAACGAACCCAACAACCTGCTCGACTGGGACTGGCGCGAGGATCCCGAGCATCTGCTCTTTACCGAGATGGTGGGCGACGCCGCCAACTGGGTGCGCCAGCGCGGGTTCCGCGTCGCACTCGGCGGGCCGTGCCCGTTCGACCCGGTGCTGCTCGACATCTTCGGGCGGCGCGGGTTGCTCGCCATGGTGGACGCAGTTGGGCTGCACGGCTTTCCCGGCACGTGGGACAGCGCCGAGGGCAGCTGGCTTGGCTGGGACGCGCATCTGGTCGAGGCGCGGAAGATCGTCGGTCGGCACGCGCCTGACTGCGAGATCTGGATCACTGAAGCCGGCTACTCGACCTGGAACCATGACGAGCTAGGGCAGCTGCAACGTTTTCTCGACGCGGCCCGCGCCCCCGCCGAACGGCTCTACTGGTATGGTTGGCGCGACGTGGCGCAGGACGTGGCAGTGCAGGAAGGGCTGTGGTTCGATCCGCGACACTACCACCTCGGTGTGACCGACGGCGCGAACCGGCCTAAGCTGGTGGCGCGGCTGCTACAGTCGGGTGGCATGGCCCGGCTGAACGAGGTGGCCTGTCTCGCGGCGCCGCGCCCGAAGCGCGTTTCCGGACGGCCGGTGGTCGTCACCGGCGGCTGCGGCTTCATCGGGGCCAACCTCGCCGACAGCCTCGCCGCCGATGGCGATCCGGTGGTGGTGCTCGACAATCTTTCGCGGCCCGGAGCGGAGGAAAACCTCGCCTGGCTGCGCGAAACGCATGGGCCCCGCATTCACCCCGCCGTGGCCGACATTCGGCAGCGCGGCGCGCTCGACGCGGCACTGGAAGGCGCGCGGGGGGTGGTGCATCTCGCGGCGCAGACCGCCGTCACCACCAGCCTCGACGATCCAGTGCAGGATTTCGACGTCAACGCCCGCGGCACGCTGGACCTGTTGCAGGCGCTGCGGCGCGCAGGCGGCATGCCGGTGGTCTTCGCCTCGACCAACAAGGTCTATGGCGATCTCGCGGACCTCGGGATGCTGCGGCAGGGCAATCGATACTTGCCCGAGAATCCACATCTGCGCGCCCACGGCGTGGCCGAGGACAGGCCGCTCGACTTCTGCACCCCTTATGGATGTTCCAAGGGCGTCGCGGACCAATATGTGCTCGATTACGCCAAATCCTTCGGCATCCCGGCGGCGGTTCTGCGGATGAGCTGCATCTACGGGCCGCATCAGTTTGGGACCGAGGATCAGGGCTGGGTTGCACATTTCCTGCTGCGCGCGCTCGCTGGCCAGCCGATCACCATCTATGGCGATGGCTGCCAAGTGCGCGACGTGTTGCATGTGGGCGATGCCGTCGCCGCTTATCGCGCGGCGCTCGATGGCATCGATGCGGTTTCGGGGCGGGCCTTCAATCTCGGTGGCGGGCCGGAAAACGCGATCAGTCTCAACATGCTGCTCGACGAGATCGGGCGATTGTCGGGACGCGCGGTGGATGTACGGCACGATCGCACCCGTCCCGGCGACCAACTCTACTTCGTGGCCGACACGACGCGCTTCGAGACTGTCATGGGCTGGCGGCGTCGGACCGGCTGGCGCGATGGCGTGACCGAGCTGTGGCACTGGCTCGCGCGGCACCGCTTCGATGCGCTTCCCGAAGGATATGGGCAGGAGAGGATCTCGGCATGAAGGTGGCGCTGGTCAATCCCGCATGGAACTACGAAGGCTCGATCTATTTTGGCTGCCGCGAGCCGCATCTGCCAATCGAACTCGGCTTTGCCAAGGTATTGCTCGAACGCGACGGCCACGAGGTGCTGATGCTCGACGGCCAGATCGAGGGGCTGTCGAACGCGGAAATGGCCGAGCGGGTCGCCGATTTCGGCCCCAGCATGACCGTGGTCACCACAGCGCCGACCTATCTTTTCTGGCGCTGCGCCCCGCCCGAATTGCGGGTGCCGCGAGATTTCCTTGATCGGCTGTCCGGGCGCGGCGGGAGACGCGTGGCGGTCGGCCCGCATGGCTCGGCCACGCCGGGGGCGGCCCTGCGCAAGCTGGGCGTGGACCTCGTGGTGTGCGGTGAAAGCGAAGAGGTGCTGGCCGAGCTCGCGGGGCGCGAGGATTGGACCGCCGTGCCCGGAACGGCGGTGCTACGCGATGGCGAACTGGTCTCGACCGGGCCGCAGGCGGTCAGCCGCTTTGTCGATCATCCGGCGCTGCGCTGGCCGGATCACTGGATCGCGCGCCACGCCCATCACCACCACCGTTTTGACGAGCTGCCGCGCCATGGCGTCGGCGCGGAGGTCGAAGCCTCTCGCGGCTGTCCCTATGAATGCAGCTTCTGCGCCAAGATCGATTTCCGCGACGCCTATCGCCGTCGCGAGATCGGCTCCGTGCTCGAGGAGATCGACGGGCTCATCGCGCAGGGCGTGGGCTACATCTACTTCATCGACGAGATCTTCTTGCCGCAGAAGGCGCTGCTCGAAGCGCTGGTCGGGCGTGACGTGCAGTTCGGAGTGCAGACGAGGATCGACCTGTGGAAGCCGCCGCTGCTCGAATTGCTGGGCCGCGCTGGATGCGTCTCGATCGAGGCCGGCCTCGAAAGCCTTACCGCCGAGGGGCGCGAGCAGCTTGCCAAGCGCTGCCGGCTCGACACGCCCGAGCTTGCCGCGCTGTTGATCGAGGCGCGCCGGCACGTGCCTTTCGTTCAGGCCAATCTGATCGGCGTGGTCGAGGACGACCCGGCCCTCGTCGATCACTGGCGCGGCCACCTCATCGATCACGGGGTGTGGGCCAACGAGCCGGTGCCGCTCTATCCCTATCCCAGCTCGCCGAGCTACCGCGCGCTCTGGGGCTTGCCGGATGACAAGGCTTGGGAGCGAGCGCATGCGCACTACCTCGCGGCCTTCGACCAGTTCAGCGACATTCAGGAACAGGCGCCGCGCAGCCTGCCCGAGCTGGAGCGGAGGTGTTGCGGATGAAGCACGCGCCCCGTCTCAAGCTGCTGATGACCGGCGACGCGGTCGGCGGCGTCTGGCGATTCTCCCTCGACCTCGCGCGCGCCTTGTCGAGCGAAGGGGTCGAAGTGTCGCTCTTGGGCTTCGGTCCGCAGCCGGCTCCCTACGCCCGGCGCGAGGCCGAGCGGTATGTGGACCTGCACTGGTCCGACCTGCCGCTCGATTGGCTGGCAGATGGGCCGGAGGCGCTCATGGCCGTGCCGCACCGGATCGCCGATCTGGCGGACCGGATCGGCGCGGCGCTCATCCACCTCAACCTGCCCAGCCAGGCGGCCGGGCTGGAGACCCAAATTCCGGTCTTGGCGATGTCGCATAGCTGCGTGCCGAGTTGGTTTCGCGCGGTGAAGGGCAGTGAGCTACCGCCGGATTGGAACTGGCTACGCGAACTCAATGCCCGCGGACTGGGCAGGGCTGACCTGCTGGTGGCGCCGAGCCAGGCGCATGCGGATCTGGTGACTCTCTGCTACGGTTTGCAGCGGCCGGTCGAGGTGGTGCCCAACGCGGCGACATCGATTCCGGCGGTCACGCAGAAGGCCCCCTTCGCCTATGCGGCGGCCCGCTGGTGGGACGAGGGCAAGAACGCCGCCGCTCTCGACGCCGCCGCAGCCCGGATGAACTGGCCGCTCAAGGCCTTTGGCGCACTGAAAGGGCCGCAGGGCCAGCAGGCGCATTTCAACCACGCGCAGGCCGAGGGAAGCGTCGGTCACCCGGTGCTGCGCGCCGTCGCGGCGCGCGCCGGGGTATTTCTGTCGCCGTCGCTCTACGAGCCGTTCGGCCTGGCGGCGTTGGAGGCAGCCTCGGCCGGCGCGGCGCTGGTACTGGCCGACATCCCGACCTACCGCGAGCTTTGGGACGAAGCGGCGCTCTTCGCCGATCCGCGCGATCCAGCCGCTCTGGCGGCGGCGGCCAATCGCCTTGCGCGGGACGCGGATCTGCGCGGGCGGCTCGGGGCCGCAGCGCTGGAAAGAGCGGGAGATTTCGCACCCGCGCGACAGGCACGCCGAATGCGCGGCCTCTACGAGCGATTGCGTAGCCTGCCGAACCACTCGAAATCCGAGACTGTCATGGGGGCAATCCATTGAAGTTCTTGTTCTACACCCATTCGCTGGTTTCCGACTGGAACCACGGCAATGCCCATTTCCTGCGAGGCGTCATGCGCGAATTGATCGCCGCGGGTCACGACCCATTGGCGCTCGAGCCGGAAGAGGGCTGGAGCCGCGCCAATCTCAAGCGTCAGAGGCCCGACGCCGAAGCGGTCTTTGCCGCACAATTCCCCGAACTGCGTTCCATCAGCTATGGTGCAGGTTTCGACCACGCATCCGCTCTTACGGACGCGGATGTCGTCATCGTCCATGAATGGACCGACCCCGATCTCATGCGCCGCATCGGCCGGTTGCGGCGGGAGTCCGAGTTCCTGCTGCTGTTCCACGATACCCATCACAGGGCCGTCTCTTCCGAGGCCGAGATCGAAGCGATGCCGCTGGAGGATTACGACGGTGTGCTCGCCTTCGGCGAGGCCTTGCGCGAGCGCTATCTGGCGCGCGGCTGGGGTCGGCAGGTCTTTACTTGGCATGAGGCCGCCGACGTGGCGCTATTTCGACCGCACCCGGAGATCGCGCGAGAAGACGATCTGGTCTGGATCGGCAATTGGGGGGATGGCGAGCGCAGCGAGGAGCTTGACCGCTTCCTGATCGGCCCGGTGGAGCGGCTCGGTCTCAGAGCGCATGTCTGCGGCGTGCGCTATCCCGACACGGCGCTGGAGCAGTTGCAGCGGGCCGGAATCGCCTATGGCGGCTGGCTCGCCAACGCCGACGTGCCCCGGGTCTTCGCGCGCAACCGCGTGACAGTGCATGTGCCGCGCAGACCCTATGTCGAGGCGCTGCCCGGCATTCCGACCATCCGCCCGTTCGAAGCGCTGGCCTGCGGCATCCCCCTCGTTTCCGCTCCATGGGAGGATCGGGAGGGGCTGTTCCGGCCCGGCACCGACTTTCTCTTTGCTGCCGACGGCGCGGAGATGGAGCGGCAGATTGGCCAGGTGCTGGCGGACGCGGATCTCGCCGGGGAGCTGGCGCGCAACGGACTCGAGACGATCCGGGCGCGTCACACCTGCCGCCACAGGGTGGAGGAACTGCTGAGCATCGTGCGCGAACTTGCCCCGACCAGATCCATCGCGGAGGTGGCCACATGAGAATCGCATTCTACGGATCGAGCCTGCTCTCCTCCTACTGGAACGGCGCTGCCACCTATTACCGCGGGATCCTCAAGGCTTTGGCCGAACTGGGCCACGAGGTCACATTCTACGAACCCGATGCCTATGACCGTCAGGCGCATCGCGACATCGAGCCCCCCGACTGGTGCCGCTCGGTCGTCTACGAGGCCACGCCGGAGGCGGTGGCCCGCGTGACCGACGAAGCCGCCCGCGCCGACATCGTGGTCAAGGCTTCGGGCGTCGGCTACGCCGATGACGCGCTGCTGGAGCAGGCGATGGCCAAGGCGCGGCCCGGCGCGCTGCGCCTCTTCTGGGATGTCGATGCCCCGGCGACGCTGACCGAGATCCGGACCGACGAGGCCCACCCGTTGCGCCGCGCGCTGCCCTGTCTCGACATGGTGCTGACCTATGGCGGCGGCGACGCCGTTGTCGAAGCCTATCGCGGGCTGGGAGCACGGGCTTGCCACCCGATCTACAATGCGCTCGATCCCGACACCCATCACCCGGTGGCGCCCGAGGACCGCTTCCGCGCCGACCTCGCCTTTCTCGGCAACCGGCTCCCGGATCGCGAGGCGCGGGTCGATGCGTTCTTCTTCGGACCGGCCGCGATGCTTCCGGGGCAGCGCTTCGTGCTGGGCGGCTCGGGTTGGGCAGACAAGCAGATGAGCGGCAATGTCGACTATCTCGGACATGTCGGCACTTGCGACCACAACGCCTTCAACCGCAGCTCCCGCGCCGTGCTCAACATTAGCCGCGACAGCATGGCCGCGACCGGGTTTTCACCCGCCACGCGAGTCTTCGAGGCGGCGGGGGCGGGCGCCTGCCTGATCACAGACGCTTGGGAGGGAATAGAGATGTTCTTCGCACCCGACTGCGAGATCCTGGTGGCGCGAGACGGGCAGGAGGTCGCAGAGCAGCTGCGCGACCTCACCACCGAGCGCGCGGCCGGGATCGGACGAGCCGCGTTGGAGCGAGTGCTCTCGCAGCACACCTACCGTCACCGCGCGACGCAGGCCGACGCGCTCTTCCGCCACGCAAGACAGGGGGTGCCCGCACAATGACCAAACCGCTCGCCATCGTCATCTTCGGCCTCTCCCTGAGCTCTTCATGGGGCAATGGCCACGCCACGACCTATCGGGGGCTGCTGCGCGGCCTCGCGGCGCAGGGACACCGGGTGCTCTTTCTGGAGCGCGACATGCCGTGGTACGCGACCCAGCGCGACTTGCCTGCGCCCGACTTCTGCGAATTCGAACTCTACGACGACCTGCCGGGCGTGCTGGAGCGTCACGCGCGGCGTCTGCGCGAGGCGGACGCAGTGATCGTCGGCTCCTATGTCCCGCAGGGCGTCACGCTGATCGACGCGCTGGCCGCAATCGGGCCCCGTAGCTTGTGCTTTTACGACATCGACACGCCTGTGACGCTGGCCAAACTGCGGCGAGGCGACGAGGAATACCTCGCCGCGCGGCAGATTGCAGGCTTCGACATCTACCTGTCCTTTTCGGGCGGCGAGGTGCTGCGCGGGCTTGAGCGCGACTGGCGCGCCCGGCGGGCCGAGGCGCTCTACTGCTCGGTCGATGCCGATCGCTACGCCCCCACCGGGGCGGCTCCGGTCTGGGATCTGGGCTATCTGGGCACCTACAGCCCAGACCGACAGCCAGTGCTGGAGCGGCTCCTGATCGAGCCCGCACGCCGCCTGCCGGACCATCGCTTCGTCGTGGCGGGGCCGCAATATCCCGACGACATCGACTGGCCCGCCAATGTGGAGCGGATCGACCACCTGCCGCCAGAGGCGCATCCTGGCTTCTACAGCCGGCAGCGCTGGACCCTCAACGTCACGCGGGCCGACATGGTGGCGGCCGGATGGTCGCCCAGCGTCCGGCTGTTCGAGGCCGCCGCCTGCGCCACGCCGATCATCTCGGATCGCTGGCGCGGGCTTGATGAGCTGTTTCCCGAGGGGCGGGCGATCGAGATCGCCGACGGCACCGATCAGGTGGTGGCGCTGCTCGAAGCGCGGGACGAGACGGCGCGGCAGCGGATCGCCGACCGGGCCCGGCGTATCGTGCTCGAGCATCACACCGGGGCGGCGCGTTCGGCGCAGCTGGCCCGGATGCTGGAACCGGCCGGCCCGACGAACCATCGCAGGACAATGGAGATCGATCATGCGTGACGACACTCATCCGCCATACCGGCACCATGTCCTAGTGGCCGGCGGCGCCGGGTTCGTGGGGTCGCACCTGTGCGAGAAGTTGCTGCGCGAAGGTGACCTCATCACATGCGTCGACAACTTCCTGACCGGCGCACGCACCAACTTGGCGGGTCTGATCGACCATCCCCGCTTCGCACTCATCGAACACGACATCTGCGCGCGGCTCGAGATCGGGCCGCCACTGGACAGGATCTACAACCTGGCCTGCGCGGCCTCGCCCAAGCGCTATCAGGCGGATCCCACCCACACGATGATGACCAGCGTGATAGGCACCCATCACCTGTTGGCATTGGCCGAGCTTCACGGCGCGCGGCTGCTGCAGGCCTCGACATCGGAGGTCTATGGGGACCCCGAGGAGCATCCGCAGCGCGAGGACTACTGGGGCCATGTCAATTGCACCGGCCCGCGCGCCTGCTACGACGAGGGCAAACGCGCGGCCGAGACGTTGTGCTTCGACCGGCTGCGGCAGGGCCGGGCGGACGCGCGGGTGGCGCGGATCTTCAACACTTATGGGCCACGGATGCAGGCCGATGACGGACGCATCGTCTCGACCCTGATCATTCAGGCGCTGGAGGGGCGACCGCTGACAATCTACGGCACCGGGACGCAGACCCGAAGTTTCTGCCACGTCTCGGACCTCTGCGCGGGCCTCGTGGCGCTGATGGAAGTCGCGCCCAATCCGGGCCAGCCGGTCAATCTCGGCAATCCCGGGGAATTCACCATCCTGCAACTGGCCGAGCAGGTGCTTGCTCTGACCGGGTCGCTCTCCGAACTGGTGTTCGAGCCTTTGCCGCAGGATGATCCCCGTCGCCGCCGGCCCGACATCTCCCGTGCGCAGGCGCTTCTCGACTGGACGCCGCGCATCCCGCTATCGGAGGGGCTGCGAGACACGATCTCCCATTTTCGGCAGGTGTCCGACGCGCCGCTGCCGCGACCGGCCTTTCGGCCGACGACCGCAACGCATGATGCCGCCCCTTTGTCCGGGGTGCCGTGGTGAGCGGCGCGATTGAAGAGCGGATCCGGGCGCTCGATCCGTGGTTTCACAACATCGATCTCGAGGGGGTGCAGACGGCCCGCGATCATTTTCTCGGCGACTACCCCGCCTGCAAGTTCGCCGGCTTCGCCGACGTCCTGCCCGAGGATCTGGAGGGCCGCAGCGTGCTCGACATCGGCTGCAATGCGGGGTTCTACTCTCTCGAGATGAAGCGTCGGGGGGCGGGCAGGGTGTTGGCGATCGATAGCGACCCGCGTTACCTCGCTCAGGCGCGGCTGGTCTTCGAGGTGGCCGGCGCCGAGGATATCGAACTGCGCGAGATGTCCGTCTACGGGGTGGGCCAGCTGGGAGAGCGCTTCGATCTGGTGATCTTCATGGGCGTGTTCTACCACCTGCGCCATCCCATGCTGGCGCTCGACCTGATCCACGAGCATGTTGCCGGCGACCAGTTGCTGTTCCAATCCATGCAGCGCGGTGCACCGGAGGATTTCGACGCGGCTCTCGACTATCCTTTCCAAGAGCACGAGATTTTCACCCGCGCCGAGTTTCCAAAGCTGCATTTCATCGAACACGGCTATGCCGGCGATCCGACCAACTGGTTCGTCCCGAACGGCGCCGCGACCGCCGCGATGCTGCGTAGTGCCGGTTTCGCCATAGAGATCAGACCCGAACCCGAGGTCTACCTGTGCCGCCGCACGGCTCGGCCGCCCCATGTCGACCCACCGCCCATGATCGCCATGATGTGATCCGTCCGGGGAACCGCGGACGTCGCGTGCTTCAGATCTCCAGCGGCAGGCGCAGCTCGAACAGGGGGCCATCTGCCGTGTCTTTGATTTCTCCCAGGCCGCCAAGAGCGGTGATCCGCGTGGTGAGCGCCTCAATGCGATGCGTCATCCCGGCGGCCAATCCGCCGCGCTGCTGCCAGTCGAGGATCATCCACCCCTCCTCCAGCCGCCATGCGATCACCAGAGCTTCGCCCTCGCGCAATCCGCCGCGCCCGGCCTCCAAGCCCAGTTCGTTCAGGATCAGGCCGAGCTGCAGCGCCTGCCTCGGGCGCAGCCGGATCTCCTCGCCGGACATCTCGACGCGGGCGGGATCGATCCCGCAAAGCCCTGTCCGGACGAGCGCATCGATCGGCACCGTCGTCCACTCGGTCTCGATGAGCAGCTCGTAGGCCTGCGCCATGCCGTGCAACCGTCCGACCAGACGATCGGAGAATTCGTCGAGCGACCCCGCGCCTTGGCCGGTGTTTCGGGCCATGTCGATGGCCGCGGTCAGCATGGTGCGGATTCGGTCGTTCAACTCGACGAGCAGCATCTTCTGTTGCCGCTCGGCATGGGCCAGAAACGAGACCTCGACGATGGTGACCACGACGCCGCCGATGCCCTCGCCGTGGTCGCGATACGGCATCAGGCGCACCAGGTAATGCTGGTCCCCGTCCGGGGGTGAGAGCCGGTGCTCGTACCCTTCGCCGGTGCCGAACACCTCGCGCACCCGCGCTTCGAGCTCCGGGAAGTCGAGCCGCCCGGCCAGATCGGTCAAAGGCCGGCCGACATCGCTGGCCCGAAGGTTGAAGAAGGCCGAGGCAGCGGGGGTGAAGTTGCGGATCACCAGTTGGCCATCCATGAAGATGGTGGCGATTTCCGTGGCCGCGTAGAGGTTCTGCAGGTCGGAATTTGCGCGGTCCAGCTCCTCGACCGAGGTGGTCAGCTCGGCGTTGATGGTGGTCAGCTCCTCGTTGAGCGACTGCATCTCCTTTTTCGACGCCTCCAGTTCCTCATTGGTGGATTGCGCCTCTTCGTTGACCGAGACGAGTTCCTCGTTCGAAGATTTCAGCTCCTCCAGCGCCGTCTCGTACTCCTCGATCGTGGATTGCAGTCGCTCGCGCAGCTCGCGCAATTCGCGCTCCACCGCCTCCTGCCCCTCATCAGGGGCGGCGGCCTCGATCTGTTCGAGCAGCGGCTGCGCCTCCGACAGGTACTTGAACAGCACCAGAAACAGCGGCTCGGGCTCCACCGCGGAATCGAGCGGCTCGACCACGATTTCCACGAGAAAGCCGTCATGCCCCTCGTTCTCAAGCATCATCACCTGACGGGTGGCCGGGCGGAGGGACTTCTGCGCCTGCCGCAGGGCCGCACGGAGGTCGATGCGCAGCTCACGCCGGGCCGTGTCGATCAGGTCGCGGTTCGGCGCGCCGCGGGGCGCCTCGAGATAGCGGCCGGTATTGCTTGAATAGAAGGTGATCTCGCCGTCGGCGGTGACGACCACATGCGCCGGGGCGTGACGCTCCAGCACCTGCGCCTCGACCAGTCTGCGCAGCGGCCGGTCACTCGAACTGGTGGCCCGACGGGTGCCAGTGGGGGAATAGTGCTTGAGCGCGAGCCAGTCGACCGACATCGGCAGTCGGCGCGGCGTTGCGTCATGGCCGCGGCTTTGGAAGATCCGGTTCTTCTTGTCGACCGCGCCGAAGAGATGCGCCTGGCGGCTGACCCCCTCGGCACTGCCGAGGAACAGGTAGCCGCCGGGCTTGAGCGCGTAGTGGAAGGTCGGGATCACCTGGTCCTGCAGCGCCGAGCCCATGTAGATCAGGAGATTGCGGCAGGAGACCAGATCCATGCGCGAAAACGGCGGATCGCCGATGACGCTGTGCGGCGAGAAGATGCACATGTCACGCACCGCCTTGCAGATCACAAGCGCCGCGCCGTCGCTGCGGAAAAAGCGCTTACGCCGCTCGGGGCCGACGCCCGAGAGCAGCGGCTCGGGATAGCGGCCGGCGCGGGCCACGCCGAGCGCCTCCTCATCGATATCGGTGGCGAAGATCTGCACCCGCGGCGGATGCGCGAGATCGTCTATCGTCTCCTGCAGGAGAATGCCGAGCGAATAGACCTCCTCGCCGGTGGCGCAGCCCGGCACCCAGATCCGGATCGTCTCGTCGGCGCCGCGCCCGTCGAACAGGGGCCCGAGAACCTGATCGCGCAGTGCCTCGAACGCCTCGGGATCGCGAAAGAACCCGGTCACATTGATCAGCAGGTCGCGGAACAGATCCGACACCTCGGACGGGTCCTCGCGCAGCCGTTGCAGATAGTCCTGCGGCTCGGTGACCTGCACCACCTTCATGCGGCGCGCCACGCGCCGCATGAAGGTCTTGCTCTTGTAACCCGAGAAATCGCGGCCCATCCGGCTGCGCAATATCTGTGCGATCTCCTGCTGGATCTGCCTTGTCGTTTCAACTTCGAAGGCCCTGGGACTGCCGGTGCCGTTCCGGATCTGCAGCAGCCGCGCCGGCATTCGTTCGACCGAGTCCACGAAGTCGATGCCCCCTGCGGCCCGGGCGCTTTCGGGCATCGAGGCGTTGACCGGAGCCGAGCCGTCGCGGCCCTGCCCGATGGTGATGCCGCCATGTTCCTTGATGATCTTGACCCCGAGCGTGCCGTCGGAATCGCCGCCGGACATCACGATGCCCACCGCCCGTTCGCCCTGATCCTCGCCCAAGGCCCCGAAGAACACGTCGACGGGCTTGCGCTCGCGATTGGCGGGGTCGTCGGGATGCAGCCGCAGGACGCCGTCGCGGATCGTCATGAACTTGCCTTCCGGCATGACATAGACGTGCTCGGGTTCGACCCGCTGGCCATCGGCGGCGCTCAGAACCGGCATCTTCGTGTAACGCGACACGATTTGCTGCAGGAGGCTTTTGCGATCCGGGCTCAGATGCGTCACGATGACAAAGGCCATGCCGCATTCCAGGCCACAGTCCGGCTCAAGCGCACGGAAGAACCCTTCGAGCGCGGGGATTCCCCCGGCCGAAGCGCCAATACCCACGATGAGGGGCTGAACTGAAGTCATTATCGAACCTTCTTGGGGCAAAAGCCGGTATCGGCCATTCGAATGGCGCTCTGGGATCTTTGCGGGCCAACCTTACAAGAGCAGGAACGGGCAAGGGGGTGGTCTGGTGCCGGATGCGCGTGCCGGTCTCCCCCCATGTAGTCCCGAATGCCCGGTCTGCACACTCGAAGTGGACCGGTGATCCTTGTATATTCCGGGTGCCAACTGGTCAGTTGGGCATATCTAACCGACTGAAACGAAATGTTCTTACACCAGACTGCAAAAGGCCTGCCAAGCGGACATCTTCATATGTCAGTACGGTTTCGTACGATTTCACGCGGATTGTGTTGGGAAAGAGAAATGGACCCGTTAGGATACGACAATCGGCCGCCGTCACAGATGGGCTCGGTCGCCGGGAGTCTTTGAACCCTCTCGCCCCCATACGAGAGAAGGTCGCATGACCCATGTATCGATCGAGTCGAACCTGCTGCTCAGGGGCATGCCCGCTTCGGTGCAGGCCGAGCTGCGGGCCTCTCTCAGTTTCATGGAGCTTCCGGCGCGTATGTCTCTCGAACGACGCGATCGGCCGGTGGAGTACTCCTATTTCCCGACAAGCGGCATCGCCTCGATCGTGGCGAGCGAGAGGGGCGGTCTCAATATCGAGGCGGCACTTGTCGGACGCGAAGGCATGACCGGGCTGCCGCTTATATTCAACGACGACCGAAGTACCAGCGACGTGATGATGCAGGTCGGTGGCACCGGCTGGCGGATAGAGGCCGAGGCCATGCGGCGGCTCATGGATGACCCGGCGTGCCGCGATTGGCTGTTGCGCTACGCCTATACCGTCATGGTCCAGATCCAAGGCACGGCGCTGGCCTATGGCCGGGGCAAGCTCGAGATCCGGCTCGCCCGGTGGCTGCTGATGTGCCATGACCGCACGAACGGCGACGAACTCGAACTCACCCATGATTTCATGGCGCTGATGCTGGGCGTGCGGCGCGCCGGTGTCACTGTGGCGCTGCACGAACTCGAAGGAGGCGCGCTGATCCGCTCGACCCGTGGGCGCGTGCTGATCCGCGACCGCGAGGGGCTGATGGAGGTGACCGACGGGTTCTATGGCGGACCCGAAGCGCACTACCGCCGGCTTTTGCCCGAGAACCAGACCGCCTGAGCCGTCCCCGCGCCGCCTTGATCCGTGCTGTGGCTCCCGTCGGGTCGTCCGACGTGAGCCGCACCTTGGCAGGCGGCCCGGACGCGCGGACACCGCATCCCGGATCGCCTTGGGGTTGCAGCCTTGGGGCTTTATCCATGCCCCTCGGACCTTGTCGAGACGCTCCACCTGTCGGCGGGTTTCTTGCGGATGCGTCTCGAACCTCTGCCTGAGCTCAGGCGAGCCTGCCGTCTCGATTGTTTTCGGCAAGGCGGTCTCGATCTGCTTCTCGGCGTGACAGATGTCTTGCAGCCTCTGCGCGAACAGATCGTTCGGCGTGCTGATATCCTTTTTGAAAGATGCCACTCGGCTGTTTATTCGGTGTTGCCGGTGGGGACAGGAACGACCGACGCGGGGACCGCCCGTTCCTGCAGGCCCGCGCTGTAACGCGAGGCTATGAGCGACTCTCAAGAGCCGGTTCGGGATGTCACATACGACGCAAAACACAACACTTGAAACATGATCCTCTCCGACATGGTCCCATGCCGGCGAAGCCCGCGTGTCCCGAAGACAATGAAACGTTAATCTTGAATGCGAGGTCCAGACCGATCGGAGCGGCGTACGATTTGGTACTTCTTCATTTCCTGAAAAATCTATTCGCTGTACCGGAATGTAAGACATTCAATTTAAATGGCCGAGGCGTTTCTTAGGGCCGGCCTCAAACAGAATGGGTGCGAACTCGTACAGGGGCGCAGCGAGGCCTTGGTTTCCTGTTTCCGGCGCTGCTAGAGGTCCGGCAGGCCGCTGGAAATATACGTATCGATCGGGGTGGCAGAGGCCCTGTCGGGCGGTCGATCTTGGATTGAATACACTTGCTGGAAAAGACCACCTCGAACCTCTTGCTGGGCGGATTGCCCCGGGGCATGCAGTCGGAGCTGCGCGGGGTCATGTCGTTTGTGGGGCTTCCCACGGGGCTGTCGCTCGAGCGCAGCGGACAGTTCGCGACCCATGCCTATTTCCCGACAGACGGGGTGGTCTCGCTGATCGCGCGGGGGCGCAACGGCTCGAACGTCGAGGCCGCGCTTGTCGGGCGCGAAGGCCTGGTCGGCCTGTCTCTCGTTCTCGGCGCCGGACCATGCCTGTCGGATGCGGTCATGCAGTCGGCGGGGTTCGGCTGGCGGATCGCTGCCGCAGATTTTCGCGCGGCGATGGAGAGGGAGGTCTTTCGCCTCAGAATGCTCCATTTCGTTTCTACATTGATCTCGCAGAGTTTCACGACGTCGCTCGCCGCCAGCCGTGCCAAGCTCGTGGTTCGGTTGGCGCGTTGGTTGCTGCTCTATCGCGACAGGGTCGGCGGTGACGAATTCGAAGTGACTCATGACACCATGGCGCTGATGCTCGGCGTCCGCAGGGCCGGCGTGACGGTTACTCTGCACGAGCTTGAGGGCGCAGGGCTGATCCGAAGCAACAGAGGCCGCGTGGCGATCCGCGATCGCGACGGTCTGATGTCCTTGGCCGGGGAATTCTACGGTCAGGCCGAAGGTCGATACGAGCGCCTGCTGGCGCCTTTTCGCAACAAGACATGACAGCCGGCGGTCTTGTCGGATCGCGCTCAAGAGCCTTCAAGAAGGGGCCGCCAGCTGACGGTATCGGTGGGCCAGGGGGGATGTGCAACAGTTCAGGTTGGAGGACGGCCAGGACGCCATTTCCACCTGCCTTGCGGCGCTTCTCGACCTCGGCCGCGGTGTCGGCATGGATCATGATCGCGCTAGAGCCTCAGGCTTCTATCGCCTCTCCGCCCCGCCCCTCGGAGGGCACGTGGCGCGGGCCGAGCCACAGCCCCGTGGCGGCGAGCAGGGCGGCCGTGCCGAGAAAGACGCCCCGGCTGCCGATGGCGTCGAGAACGGAGCCGGCCAGCATGGGCCCCATCGCGCCACCGAGCGCCATCGCCAGCAGTACCGCCGTGAAGCTGAGCGAGGGCAGTTCGGGAAAGAGCTTCGCGCTCCAGAACGACAGCAGCGCGCTGATCGTCATGACCCCGGCCCCTTGCAGCATCGCCGAGCCCAGAGCGGCGAGCGCGGCCTGCGCGATCAGCGCGATGAGCAGGGCCGAGGCCACGCCGGCGGCGAAGATCGCGCGGATCAGCCACGCAATCCCGCAGCGTTCGACCAGCCAGCCGGTGGCCAGCCCCAGACCGCCGCCCAGCCCGTAGGCCAAGAACATCAGCGGCCCGGTCGTCCCGCCGCCCAGATCGGCCCCCGCGCGCGCCGCGGCATCCACGGCGAAGGAAAACCAGACCGCAGCCCCCAGCCCGAAGGAAAAGGCGGCGAGGGCGAGGGGCAGGATGTCCCATCGCAGCAGCGACCGCCATGCGCCCAGCGGCTCGCCATCTCCGCCCCCACGCGTCGCGCCCCGCAGACAGATGGCCGAGGCGATCCCCATGCCGAGCCCGGCCACGGCGAAGAGGCCCCAGACCAGCCGCCAGCCGAAGGCCGTCGCCACGGCGGCAAACGCCAACGCCCCGGCAGCGGCGACGCCAAAGGTCGTGCCGGTGCTGACGATCGACAGGGCGCGCGGGCGCGCGGCCTCCTCGACATGGCGCGCGGCGGCGTTGTTGAACGGGGTCCAGGCCAGACCCGCGCTGCCGCCCGCGATCAGCACGCCGGCGGCGAGGACGGGCAGGCTCGGTGCCGCGGCGACGAGACCCATGCCGGTGCAGGCGAGCGCGGCACCGATCAGCACCGGGACGCGCGCGCCGTAGCGGGCCGTCAGCGGCCCCGCGGCCAGCACCGTGAGCAGATAGGCGAGAAAGGCGCCCCCGGCGATGAGACCGGCCATCCCCGACCCCAGACCGAAGGCCTCGCGGAACTGCGGCAGGAACAGCCCGAAGCCCATCCGGGCGGGGCCGTAGGTCACCGCGGTCGCCAGAAATCCGGCCATGATGATCTGCCTGCCGGTCATGCGTGGGGTCCTTGCGGTATAGCACGCTCCGAGGCGGAACGTGGCGCGCCGGGTGGGGTTCCCGATGTTCGATCACGACCCTTGCGGTATTCAGGCCCAGCTGTCTCGTCCCCCGCAGGCCCGCGAAGATTAATCGCTGCTTCGGGATGGACAGGGCGGCGGCGCGGGCGCGCCCGCCAGGAACGGCGAACCCGAAGGGTGTGACGAGGCGGTCGCGCAAACCCGCCGAAACCTTGGCAGCGGCAAGATGATCCGAGCCCCGAGGCTCAATCAAAGGCGAATGGCAGACCGTTTCGCAACCAACTTCCGATAACGCCGGTTCATGAGGATGTGGATTAGCGTCATTGCGACTTGGCCAATACATTGGGCATGGCGCGCAATGCTGACCGGACACCGTCGGGATTATCCTCACGGTAATCCTCAAAACAGAACCCCGACCGGGCCTTGAACCCGATCAAGTTTTGATCCGGCCAAGATCATGATAATTCGTCTCTTTCATGCCGCTGGTTCCCGTCTAGGTGATGCCGGGATGAAACATGCCCGACCGTATCAACGAAAAAACCGGCCTGAAGCGGTTGCCGCGTCATGACGCGGCATGCCGAAGCGGCCTTCGTAAAGTGCCCTTTGCGAAGACATCCGTTCGCCGGTTTCCTCCGGTGGATGCCCCCTCTGGCTGCCTTCCTGCTTCTTTCGGGCTGCGGCGTCGAAACATTCCTCGACCCACAGGGGCCGGTGGCCGCGCAGCAGCGAACGCATTTCTGGCTGGTCACGGCCTTGATGGCGCTGGTCGTCCTGCCCGTGTTGACGCTGACGCCATGGCTGATCTGGCGCTACCGGGACCGGGGCGGCGCGGATTACAAGCCCAGATGGGCGTTTTCGCGGGCATGGGAAGTTGCCTTGTGGGGCGGCCCGGCGCTGGTGGTGGCGGTGCTCGCGGCGTTGCTGTGGATCAACACGACGCGGCTCGACCCCTATGCGCCGCTCGTCTCGGACGCCGATCCGCTGCGGGTGCAGGCCGTGGGATACGACTGGAAGTGGCTGTTCCTCTATCCCGACCTCGGCATCGCCAGCGTCGATCTGCTGGCCTTTCCGGCGACGCGCCCGCTGGAGATCGAACTCACCTCGGCGACGGTGATGCAGTCGTTCTTCGTCCCCGCGCTCGGCAGTCAGATCTATGCCATGGGCGGCATGTCGACATGGCTGCATCTCGGGGCGGATGCGCCGGGGCGGTTCGGTGGCGAGAACTCCCAATACAACGGCAAAGGTTTTCACATGCAGAAGTTCGAGGCCGTCGCGATGGACGATGAGGCGTTCGAGGCTTGGGCGCGACATGCGGCGACGGCACCGGCCCTCGACGCGGCGGCACTGGAGGCCCTGGGCCGGGAGGGCGTGGCCTCCGATCTCGCGCGCGCGTTGGACCGCCGAGGGGGCGAGATCCTGTTCGGCGGCCTGCCGGACGATCTCTTTGCGCGGGTGATGTCCGAAACCGCCAAGGCCCCGATGGCCGCGCATGACAGGGCGGCCGGGCAATGACCCTCTCCGGGTTTCTTGATGCCGCGCTGGGGCGGCTCGACTGGAACGCCCTGCCGTTCTGGGAAATGGTGGCGCATCCGAGTGCGTCGAGCATCATCAACGGCCTCATCGCCAGCGGCGCGGCGGGGGTCATGGTGCTGGGGGCGCTGGTCACCGTCTGGGCGCTGACCCGCTACAGCCTCTGGGGAGCCCTCTGGCGCGACTGGCTGACCAGTCTCGATCACAAGAAGATCGGCATCATGTATATCGCGCTCGCCTTCGTCATGCTGGCGCGGGCGCTGGCCGAGGCGTCGGTGATGCGCACCCAGCAGGCGGTGGGTCTGGGGGGCGGGTTTCTCAGCCCCGAGCATTTCGGCCAGCTGTTTTCGACCCATGGCACGATCATGATCTTCTTCATGGCGATGCCGTTCCTGACCGGTGTCATCAACTTCGTCATGCCGTTGCAGATCGGCGCGCGCGACGTCGCCTTTCCGCTCTTGAACTCCGTCAGCCTCGCGCTCACCGCGGCGGGCGCGGCGCTCGTCATGGCATCGCTCTTGCTCACGCCGTTCTCGATCGGCGGCTGGAGCGGCTATCCCCCCTTCACCGAGACCGGCTACAGCCCCGATGTCGGGCCCGATTACTGGATCTGGGCGGTGACGCTGTCCTCTCTGGGCACGACGCTGGCGGGGATGAACTTCGCGGTGACGATCTACAAGAAACGCGCGCCGG
>NZ_JBLHYX010000027.1:0-25901 GCF_047631075.1 Limimaricola cinnabarinus | reverse complement strand
GTCGTCGTGGCTTGCTTGTGAAGATGGATCAGCATGATCGTGCTCCGCCCTGGACATCTCTCAGAACCGATCTTGCCATGAACAGGGCAGATCGCCGAGAGCTTATGTGATCATCCGGGATGGGACAGCTAAAGTTTTGTATATGAATATTATTTTCAAACGAACTTACAACTTACGGGAGCAAGAGGTCAAGTTCGTTCAGGGCGTGGCAGGCATCTATTTCATCTTCCTAACCGACCTGCGCATTGCCTACCCCTTTCAACCCTCGGGCCTGATCTATATCGGGATGAGCGAGTCAAAGCAGAACAGCATTGCGATGCGCCTGCGGGGGCACCTCACAGGGCAGTCGGGTAATTGGGGAGTTTCGAATTATGCCAATAGCCACAAGGTGAAATTCACCACCTACTCATCAGAAGTCTTACGTAACTACGGCAATGATAACCTATTTGACGTCGAAAGCTTCTTCTTGAGCGATTTCCTAAAAACTCATGGCACCTTCCCGATCTGTAACGGCCAAGCCGGGCACCAGCTGTCAGCGCCCGAAAAAAAGCTTTCGGCTCGTGTTGAATGGAGCTTCTTCTGGTGACCTACGCCGCCTGTTCATAGCGCACTACAATGGGGCGCAAAAAGTTCACGTCCTCAGGGGATTGTTTCCACGCGACATGTTGGATGCAGCTGAAGGTCCAGTCAGGGCCATCTCTGGCCATTGTATGGTTTTGGCAATGTCAGACTGGCCAAAGCACTTCTGCATCTTTAACTGGCTTCTTGAAGTCATTCAGGTGTCGTTTGGCGCTATCTACTACACAGGCTTCGTGGACGCTTTTTCTTTTCTTCGCGCCCCAAGTCGCAGCGCGCGCTTCGAAGTGGCTTGCCTCGCTATGCCTTTCCCAAGTGAGGGCCCTAACCTGCCGACCGCCAGGTAAGGCTTTGAGCTGTCGGCGGAAGGTCAGGAGCGTGTCTGATCGACGCTCCCTCGTGTCAAGGTAGTGATAGTGATAACCCCAGTGCCCGTGAATTTCCCTCTTCAGATATTCCTTGAGGCCAGGAATAGTCAGGAAGAGGGGGACAATAATTTCGGGTAGGTCCGGAGCCACTACGACACGTCTAATCGGCTCGAGTTTGCCCCGCAGGAAGGGTATGAGCGGCCCACGAATTTCTTCTGCTCCCAATGACCAGCGATCATCATGAGCGGCTGCGTAGTTCTGTTGCCCTGCCCACAAATCAAGATAATCGTGCTCCACGGTGCTTAGCAAGTTGCCAACCAAGTCGTCGATTTCGCGGAGAAGCCTACTAATCTCTGCCTCGAGATTTTCCCGGTTAGAAACCTCGCGTCCCGCGTAACGGAGCTCTCGCAGACTTTCGCGCTTCGAGACGATGCTGCCAAGGCAGTTCCTGACTTCGTCTCGTCCGACGACGACCATCAGTCGTTTTTCAAGCTTAGGATTAAGGTTAATATCTCGCAAATTTCATAGCCCAAGTATGGTTGCGGAATGTGTCGACCGCCAGTGTATAACTTCTATTCGCTTCATACCCGATGCCGCCAGCACATTAATTCGGCGAACAGTGCGGGAAAAGCCGCAGAGTCTTAATCGGCAGCTTATTCGGCACTGCCAGATACCACCGTCGAAAAATTCTGTGCTATGGAAGTCGGGCCGGTCTGGTGAGGCTGCTTCGCAGCAAAGGCGTGTTTGATGAACGGCAGCTCTGGGCCGTCTGCGACACAGGATACTATGTTGCAACTGCGAAGAGCTTCATGTTCAGCGCGGTCAAGAAGGGCTCGGTCCTGACCTTCGCTGCGTCGGTCAGCAAGGTCGGCTTAGGGCCGAGAGCGTCCGGCTCAGCTGCTCAGAGGCCTCGGCTCTGCAAAGTCCGCTCCCTGCGCACGGCCCCCGTTCATCCAAGACGCAGCGAATGTCAGCTCCCCGCCCGACCTACCTATTCAATGCAATCGGCCCTCTACGTGCACCCCAGATTGGGACCTTGAATAGTTCAGGATACGGCCACGCTCCACGACGAAGCGTTTCTTGACAGACATTTCTGTAGCCCGTGCCATGAACCCAGTTCCCCGGCATGGAACATCTGGATCCCACTCATCTCCTCGACGCCAAGCCGGTGGCGCAGCTGCTGACCACGGCAGACTACGTGCAGCTGCTCCATCCGATCGCTGCGATCGGAAAGCCGACGATCATGACGTCCGTAGCCGGCATGCGGATGCACAGCAGAATTTACCGAACCTATGAGGCGCCCTGGATCGCCGAGTGCTGCGTTGACACAGCCGCCTACATTACCCTGAACCGCTTTCATGGCCCCCGTCGGGACCGGCGACTGGCCGCCCTGAATGCCCTCTACCTGGACCTCGACGTCGACCTCGCACCCCGGGCCCTCGCCTCGGATCCGGCAGCCTGGGCGCAGGCGTTCACCCGCGATGTCGAGCACCGCGGTCTGCCGGCCCCGTCCTTTGTGAACTTCACGGGGCGCGGGCTTGCGGCCATCTGGTTGATCAACGATTTGCCCCCGAGGGCCAGACGGCGCTGGAGCGCCGCGCAGAAGGCGCTCATCGGCCTGTATCGCAGCCACGGCGCGGATCCTCGCTGCTGCGACACCGCCCGGGTGTTTCGAATTCCGGGCTCGATCAACCTCAAGAGCGGCCGCACGGTCGAGATCCTTGGCGGAAGCCTGCAGCGCCATTCCTTCGAGGACCTCGCGGACCGGATCTACATCGCCTCCGGTCGACCGACCCGCCGGGAACTGCAGGCCCGAAAGAGACAGAAGGCGTCCTCGGGGCAGGGCGGGTCGCGCCGGTCCAGGCTGAGCCCCGGCCAGCGCTTCGTCGCAATTCAGGAAGACTTGGAGCGCCTGCTGGATGCCTGGGGCGGTCGTGTGCCGGTCGGCCACCGGAACACATGGCTGCACCTGTGGGCCACCCGCCTGACGCATCAAGAGAACTCCGGGGATGTCGACGCGCGAACCCATGCGATGGCGAGCATCGCGACCCCGGGGCTCTCCACCAACGAGGTGGGTGCCATCGCCAAGCATGCCGCGGAAAGGGCAGCGCTTCCCCGAAGCGGATCGCCGATGTCGGACGGCCGCTATCATTATGCCGGCGCCACACTTGCCGACCTGCTCTGCGTCTCGGACGAGATGGCGCGTGCGCTCGGCCTGCGGCAGATCTTCTCCATGATGGAACGCAAGCGCCGGAAAGCCGGACGGCAACGAATGCGCCGAGCGGCCTCCGGAGCCGTGACACGGGCGAGCTATCTCGCTGCGAACGCGTTATCGCGCACGAAGCCGTGGGAGGCGCAGGGGATTTCGCGGGCCACCTGGTATCGCCGGCAAAAGGCCGATGCAGAGACGTCAAACATGCGGGAAGCCCAAGAGCATCTGGGTGAGACAGGTTCGTGCTCACTACAAGGAGCTTCGCTCTGCCGAAGGCTCGGGGAGGGAGAGGGAGTTACCCGGACAACTACTCAGTCCCCTCCAAACACGCCCATGCGCACAAGAGGCGACGAGAACCTCGCCAGAAGCCAGAGGGAGCGACAGGGCGCCGACAATGGAACACGGGAGGTCCCGTCGCTGCTGGCCCAGACAAAAGTGATCGTTGCCCAATATCGAGCAGAGGCGTCGGAAGGGCAGGGCGTGACCGGCCTCCAAATAGACGAGGTGGAGCTGCGCCGGATGGCGTTCGCCTCCGTTGGCGGCACTGGCCTCATCCCATCGATCGGTCAGGTTTTGCATGGGGATGCCGCCGCGGAGCCGCGAGGCGCCAAGAGGCAGTCCGAGCTGGGCTGTCGCCCTAGTCAATCGCGGTCGCGCCAGCCCGGCCGCATGACCTTGTCGAGGTTTTCATAGGGGGCAGAGTCGAGGAAGCGCTGGAGACGTTCGAGCTCCCTCGGCCGACCGCCGTCCGGTGGGGTTCCCGAGGTGACGCATCCAAAGGCTCACCCCGAGGGCAACGACGACAGAGGTGATCGACAGAATGATCTCGAAGGTGGTCATGGGCTCTCCTGCATTCGATATCGCATGATGGCTTGAGGCTCCGGATCGCGCCGAGGAGGGGCAGCTAACATGCCCTCCTGCAGCCGAGTGATCGCCACCCGCTTGTAGCGTGGCGTCCCTCCATGCAGGGTCACCCCCAGTTATCTTCAGCTTTTGCGGGATCGCCATGCTGTCTCCTTCAGTCACGACCATGCTTGTTGCCCTCGCGCAGGCTCCCGATCCAAGGGCGCATGCCGCGGAACTGAAACGGATCAGCCGCGCGCTTCTGGAAAGGCCGGAGGACGCGGCGGCGCTGCTGGCCCAGATGGCCGGCAGCACGACAGCCGGGCATGACGAAGAGCACATGAGCCAGCTGCTCGGCACGGTGCTCGATGAGGCCCGGATGGCGCGGGAGAACGGCCAGCGGCGCGGCGCGCTGTTTATCGAGAGCCTTGAGGCGCAGCTCGGCAAGCTGGTCACATCGAATGACCTGAGCCTCAGGGGAAGCCTGGCGGTCTCCGGGACGTGGGTGCGTGCAGGCCTGAGTCCGCCCAACATCCTCGCCGCGCGGCAGGATGTATTCCCCGAAACGGTGGAAGACAGCGACGATCCGGCCGCTCTGGAAACCCTGCTCGACGGCCTGATCGGCAACCTGGCCGGGCAGCACGGCGACAATGTCTCGGTCCTGCACGCGCTGTTTTCCGAGATGCTGCCCACCGTGCCGCCCGAGGTGCGCCGGGCCCTGATCCGGCTTGCCGTGGCGCGGCCGCGGGAGATCTTTGCTGAGCTCGGCTGCGCCTGGTTGCTCGATCCCGGCGCGGAGATCCGCTTCGGCGCGGTGGAAGGCCTTTCGGACCGACTGGCGGCGGGGAGGGCGTCCGCTCAGATGCTGGCCCGGCTCACGATCCTGCGCAGCTGGCTGGCGGATGCGGCGCTGCGCGACCGGTTGGACGGCCTCGTGCGGGACGCCATGCGCAAGGGGGTGGTCGGCGCGGGGCGGGAGCCCGAGCGCAAGCTGCACCGGATCGTCGCCAGCCCGGTTGATGGCTCCGGCGCGCAGAGCCTGGCGGCGGCGGTGCAGGCAGGAGGAAAGCGAAGCGTCGCCGTGGTGCTGCTGAAGCAGGGGTTCGGCGTGAAGGATGCCTATGTGCTGCCCTGCGACAGCGCCACCGAGCAGCGCCGCATCCTTGCCACCCTCACCGATGAGATCGAGGCGCTGGATGTGCCACGCGCCTACATGGAGCAGGCGCTCGGCATTGCCTTGGGCGAGGGGCTGGAAGCGGGCCTTGCACCGGTGCCCGGGCTGGTGGATGTGGCCCAGGCTTGTGCCCTCAACGAGCTGCGCCCCTTATCCGCCTCGGTCGAAGCGATACTGGAGCTGGCCGATCCCGAGGGCCGCGTTGCCGGTCTGACGGCACAAGCCCGGGGCCGGCTGATCACGGCCAGCCAGCATTGGCCGGACGAGTATCCAGTCCTGGACAGCTGGTTCGAAGACAGCGACGAGACCCAGGAGGCGCTGGAGAGCGCCAGATCCCATACCACGCTGACCCGCAACATGTGGCGCGTGCTCGAAGACCGCCGTGCGCACTGGACCGCCGTCATCGCCCGCAATGCGCTGCTGCTCAGCGCCGTCGGATCCAACGACGCGGACGAATTCATCGCCGTCGCCGCCGCGCTGAAGGACGGGCGCGACATCAAGAAGACCCCGGTGATGACCTTCATCTGCGGGCAATCCATCATGGTCTGGATGGACCGGCAGGATGAGTCCGAGGGTCCCGTCGATCCGGGCTCTGATATGCCGTTCGCCGCGTCCCCCATGGCATCCGCGAACTGGTCGATGCCCAACGCCACACCCGAAAAGGCGGGCGAACTGGCCAGGCTCCTGCATCCGGCCGGGCTGACCGAGCCCTGGCTTGAGGGGTATCTGACGGCGATCTGCACTGCGCCGCTCTTCGTGGCGCCGTCGGACTGGCTCACCCCGCTGCTTCACATTGTCGGACCCAGCTTGAAGACTGAGAAGAAGCTGACCCGCTTCGTCGATCTGCTCATGCCGCGCTACAACGAGGCCGTCTCGAAGCTCCGCGCGCCGGATGAGGATCTGCTCCCGGCCGAAATCCCGCTGCTCCCAATCTGGGCGGACGGTTACCTGACGGCTTGGGAAGCGACGAAGCCCAGCTGGCCTGCCAAGGCGCTGGGGCCGAAGGGCAAGACGATCCGCAAGGCGCTCGAGCAAGCAACGGAGGCCCAGATCGATGCGACCGTGTTTCGGGTGACGCTGCCGGCCTGGCTGCGAGAGCGCTTCGCCGCGCAGAAGATGTAACGAACCGTTTTTCTGGATCTCGGCACGCACCCAACTCCTCCAGACAAACATGGAGGACGATATGAACAGTGCACGAAATGAAATGGCCGAGCTCAGCGGCGACTTGCGCGCTTGGGCCGTCGATGAACAGGGCGCGCCGGACACCCTCGATCTGTGGGTTTTCGAGGAGGAGGATCTGGACCTCTTGAAGGAGGCATGCCGGAAGCTGGGGGGCGTGGAGGTCATGGCTCTGGCTCTCTCGCACATCTCTTGCGAAGACGCGGTGACCGACATTGCAAGAGCGTGGGTGGACGGCTGAGCGCTGGGTAAGCCGGTAATCTGGAAACCAGTTGAGTGTTTCTTCAGCACGCCAGCGCCGGGATCTTTCTGCCCGTCTCGAGCCCTTCCCGGTGAAGGCACGAGACGGGCAGAAGACCCGCGCAGGGTCATGACATGACACCATGATCCTTAGGGAAGACAGGGGCCGCCGGTATTCGGCGCTCCGCCCGTTCAAGCCTTCATCCCCCATCTCAAGATGCAAGGTTAAGCCCATGACGACATTGACGACCTCTCCCTCCATCGAAGACCTCGCCTATGCGACGATCCGCAGCGGGCGCGCCTTTGCCCGGCTCTGGCTGGACACCTCGATCGACACCCGTGGCAGCACCCGGTCGCTGTGGCCCGCCACCTGCCGGCGGCTCGCGGAGGGACAGCCCTTCGAAGCTCGCGACATCGACGTGGTGACGCTGATGGGCGAAGCGCTGCGGGTGGCGCTCAATACGCAGCGCGCGGGCTATGGCGACCATGCGCTATGCGAGGACACGTCCCATGACGATCTGTGGGATCCGCGGCTCGAGGAACTGCGGCGGCTGACGGAGGTCTACAAGCACTTCCGCGATTGCCGGGAGCGCTATGCCGACCGCCTGAGCGCAGAGCGCGAGGTGGCGCGCGCGCTCTGAGGGCCCAAGGCTGCTGTCCCTTCGGCACCGGCGGGCCCCATCTCCAGGGGTCCGCCGGGTTTGATCCGTGGCCCTACCGGGGTCTTTCCCCCAGGTCGGGGCAAGGACAATGCGCAGAGTCCCCCAAGTTCGGGCATTCGTATGAGGAGAAGGCAGTCTGATCCCGCCCGGGTGATCCGGTCGCTTCGGGTGGGCCGCATGGCACCCGAAGCGACCCGGACACCGGCCGGATCCTCACATCGCAGGTGCCGATCCCTTTCCAGATCGGAGATATTTCATGACTTGCCAGATACCCCTGCCGCGCCCTTTGGGCGTGGGCGACGTGGTGACGTTCGACTTTCCTTACCCTGATGGCGGCACCAAGACCCGCGCCTGTCTCGTGCTGCACGAGGATGCCGGGACCGGCGAGTTGATCGTCGTCTACGGCACCAGCCATCTCGGCCTACACGGCCATCCCGAACACGCCCTCGTCCTGCGCGAGCCCCGCCTGCTGGCGCAGGCCGGGTTGCACCGGCCGACCCGTTTCCGGCTCGATCGGCGGATCCGGGTCCGGCCCGATGATCCGCGATTTCGCGTAAGCGAGCGCTGCGGCACGGCGCGACTGGGACGGCTGCCGGCCTGGCTGCGGCTGCAGCTGCCCGAGCGCCATGCGCGGCTTCCGCGGCACAGCCTTTTCGCCGAGCGGGCCGGCATCCACCCCGTGATCGGCCAAAGGCCCCCGCAGGCCGGTTTGCGAGCCTCGTCCCGCATGCGACGACCGCAGCCCGGCGCCGTGGCCTCCAAGGCTAACCTGCGAGCAAAGGCAGTGTCCGGAAGCCAGACCTAGACCGATCTGGCCAGGCCCGGGGCAGTGGCGCGCCCTGGGGCCACGCTACCGCCTGCCGGTCCGTCAGGGCTGGCAGGCCGCTGGGACCGAGCCCGATCCCTCGGCCACGCTGTCGGGATGCGTCCCGGTTGGCGCGGTGGCCGCGACGGCGATGCCGCGGGTGGCCTCGTAGAGCGCTACGATCTCCGTTTTGGCGACCGAGGGCACGGCGACGGCGTTGTGGCGCACCATGTCGAAGTCGATCGCGGCCAGCCGGATCCAGAGCTCGGCCGCGCTGCAGCCCACGGCCCGCAGGAACAGGTGGGACTGCGCGCTGCCGGCCTCCTCGGGCGTCTTCAGCCGCCCGGCATTGGCGCCCACCCGCTGGATCGCGACATCCGCCTCGGCGCGGCCGCAAAATTCGAAGTCCGCATGACAGGTCGCAAGCAGGTGCTTCGGTCGCGGCTCGGGCCGCCGCTCCCAGGTCTGGATTGCGCAGGGCAGGGACCGCACATGGCCGTCCGGCCCGGTGACCTTGGCCTCCCCATCGCAGTCCTCGACAAGATGGAAGTGCGGATCGAGCCGGTTCTGCACGCTCATCTTGCGGATGCTGCGCGGCACCGTGAACGTGATGCTGTCGGCCGTGCCGGCGGCCGCGTTGAAGCTGGCCACAGTCTGCCGCGTCGCCGCCGCACCGGTCGCGGTCTCGAGCACCACATGACGCGGCGCAGGCTGCACATCGCAATCACCGGCCCCGGTGACCCCCTCGACGTCCGGGTCCTTGAGCGCGTGCGCCGCCGTGTCTTCGGCCGCCTGCGGCGTCTCAACCGATGCATCTTTTGCCGCGATCGCGCCGGACATGTCCGGAACCGTCTGGTCCAGCATGGCCAGCCCGGTCTGGGGCGCCGCCGCGCGGGCCAACTCCTCCTCGTAGAGCTCGACGATCTCGCGCATGTTGATCGAACCGCACCCGGCGCCGTTGCAAGCCTGCGCCGCCATGTCGAGACGGGCAAACCGCTGCTTCAGCTCGTCCCGGCTGCAGCCGGTGGCGCGCAGGAAGATGTTGGAGTTCGCGTTCCAGTCCTGCTCGAGCGGTTTCAACACACCGGCCTGCGCGCCGATGCGCCGGATCACGAGATCCGCCTCGTCTTGTGCGCAGCGCTCGAAGTGGGAGTGGGTGATCTTAGCGGTCTTGGCAGCTTGGGTCTTGGTGGCCATTTTTTCGGTCCCTCGTTTTGTGTGACGAGGACGTGTGATCGTTCGAAAATCCGCAAAACCGATCTGGCAGAGTAATCCAAGATTTCTTGCAAGATACTGTGTAGAATAGGTTTTTATGACCTGAAGTCTCTCCGTGCCCTCCTCTTTGAGAGCGGCATCCGCCCTCATAGGCCGTTTCTCCCGGCTCCTGCGGGGGACCGGGGAGCTCTGCCAGGGGCATGAGAATGCCCGCCGCGCGCTTCCGCCCCCGGGCGTCCAGCGGCACGGGTTCCCGGAGGGCCGCCCGAGGCTGCCTCAAGGGGCAATTTTGAAGACCTTGGTGTTGAGTGGGAAGCGCTGGATAGCGGCGTCCGTCCAGAAGTTTGGCCGGCCCTTGAAGCGGATCCGGGCCCGGACGTAGCCGGGCATATGGCCTCGCTGCTCGTAGCCCAGGTGGACGGGGGAGCCGATATAGCCTGCCCACCGCCGCAGGGCGGGCTCGAGCCGGCGGCGCATCGCGCGAAGATCGAAAAGGTCCGGATCGCCCGCATCGGGGCTGTCGAGACCAAGGTCCCGACCGGTCAGCACGAAATTCGGCATGTGCTTGCCGCGCTGCACCACGATCTGCGTCAGCAGCACCAGGTCCGGACCGCCGGCGATCCGGGCGATGTCGCCGATCCGCATCAGCCCGTATGGCTCCATCTTCGACATCGCCTGCCAGACCTTGGCGCTGAACGACCAGAGCAGATGGCCGGACGCGGTGCAAAGCTCGATCTTGCCGAAGAGGTCGGGTCGCTGTGCAAGGGCCGCCACCGCCGTTTGGAAGAAGCGGGCGTTGCGGGCTTTCGGCGCGCATCCCAGCGCGCGCAGATCGCCCAGCCCGCAGAAGAACCGCACCTTGGCCCGGTCCTCCCAGTTCTGTCGTGTCCAGCGGTGGTCGGTCTGGTCCTGCAGGTAGACCAGCGCGAGGAAGAGCTTCTGCGCGGCAGGTGGCAGGGTGATCGGTTTCACCAGATCCGCGAGGTCCGCCGTGATCCTGACCTTGTCGTCTCCCATTCGTCCGTCCTTTCGTGTCGGGGCGGAGACGAGGTGGGATCGCAAGGCCAGGTGCAGAAAAATCCGGCGCTGCAGACGATGACGATCGACCCCCCAAGAACAGGACGTACCTCCTGCGCAGACGTCCTCCTGCCTGCACCACCTGGAAGCCAGTCTGCCGGCCGTGACGGTTGTCGCCGCAAGGCGCTGATCTCGAACGGCTTTGCTCGATCGAAACTTAGGAAATCCGACGAAATCCTGAAATTGGAAAGGCCGTCGGCCAGCGGTGCGGGGGATAAGAAGACCAGCCTTCCGCCTTGGCGGACCGGCGGAGAATTTCCTGTGCAAAAGCTGGATATCAGCCCTCCTCAATCGATCCATCGTGCCGGATCACCGACAGCCAGCAGTTCAATCGTGACCTGTCACGGCACCGGGACCTTCAGCGCCCCCATGCGCCGCGTCCCGCCCCGCCGGGCGGATTCCCATCCCCAGCCCCACGCCAGAAAGGAGGTCGGCGCTCTTGTGCCGCGCAAGCCCGCGCGGTCGTCAACCCGGAGATCAGACATGATCCGCACCACCGCCTCTCCCGCCTGCATCGCGCTACGGGCGTTTTTGAGGGAACACGACGAGGCGTTGCAGAACGCCGCCCTCCTGCTCGGCGAGCGCCCGGCCTTGCGCCGCACGCAGCGTCTGCTCGACGCGTTCGACAGCCAGCCTATCCTCACCCGGCGCCTGTGCCGCGAACTCGCGGCGCTGCGCGCGCTGCTCTCGCTCGAGCATGTCGGGGATCCCGATCGCCCGGAAGCCGCCTGTTTCGCGCGGATCGACCTCGAGTGGCATGGCATCGAAGAGATCTGCCTGCTGGAGGAGGGCCTCGTCCAATGCCTCGACCGCCTTGAGGCCGAAGCGCTCGACACCGCCCCGCTGTGGTGGGCCGCCTGAGCCTGTCGAGCTGCACGACCCCATGACGCGACCCGCCCCCGGCTTGGGGGCGGGTCGTCGTGCGGGGGCGAAGTGGGGCGTTGGCCGGGTGGAGATGAAGAAAACTTCACCGCATTATCAATACGCTGTCACCCAAAGCGTTGGCAGTCACCCAGAAAGTTCGCTCCAGGCGTTTCTCTGTTTTCGACACCGAACAGACCTCTTGTGTGCCGGGGACAACGCCCCGGCCGGGAGGCGCCATGTCGGTGTCTCCCGCCATGCCCAACAGGTGCAAAGGAGCACGACATGCCGAGCTGGTGCGAAAACAGGATCACGGTCACCACCGAGACCGAGGACAAGATGGCGGAGGTCCTCGCCGCCCTGAGGGGGCCGAACGGACCCTTCGACTTCGAGGCGATCCGCCCGGCCCCCGTCGTGCTCGAGCATGGTGTCAGGGGAGACCGCAGCTTCGAGGTGGAGGGCCGGACCGTCACCGTCGAACGCTGGCTCGAGCGTCGCGATGGGGAGGGCACCGTCCTTGAGGCCCGACCCTTCACCGCGGCGGAGATCGTGGAATTCAGGGCGCAGCCGCACGCGACCCTCTTCGACTGGCGGTGTGCGGAATGGGGCTGCAAGTGGCCCGCGCAGGATGTCGACCTCGATGACGACAAGAAGACAGCGACGCTCCAGTTCGACACGCCCTGGGATCCGCCCACCGGGATCGTCGCCACCTTGCGGACCCGCTTTCCCGACATCCAGGTGACCGCCTTCTTCGACACCCCCGACCTGGAAGAGGCCGGCTACTACTGATGGGGCCCGCGGCAGGTCCGGCAAGCCGGTCCTGCCGCCACTCCCCTGCTCCAGTCTCGAGAAAGGAAAACCCTCATGGGTCTCGACACTGGCTTTCTCACTCTCGGCGCCAAGGTCGAGATGGTCAGCCTGCGCAATCACCGGGATTTCAGCAACCTGCTCTTCGAGCAGGATCCCAAGCCCTACTGGGCAGGCTACACCGACTTCCTGGTCGACACCTCGATGATCGACATCGTGGCGGCGCGATTGCCGATCGAGGCGGCATGCGTGGTGCGCGCGGAAGCCAGGATGCCGAGGCCGTCTTCGACGGACATCTGCTGGATGGGCGAGCAGAACCAGGCCCTCGTGGATCTCCTGCCGGCCTACATGCGGGTGATCCGGCGATCGCGAAACGCGGCCGCCGAGCCCCACCCGCTCTTGTGCGTCTGGTCGGCCTGAAGGACGACCCTCGGAACTGTTGCGCCCAAGCAGTGTCGGTGTGGGTTTTGCAATGCGCACCCAGCATCCGCTCCACGAGCCTGATCTCGCGCCCCTTTACCGGTCCAGCTTCGCCAAGCAGGTCTTCAGGGCGCTGCAGGCTTTCTTGATGACGCATGGGACGGATCAATCATCCCCAATAGACCCGACGCGCCCGCGTGAACCGGATGGCATGTTTCGCGGCTGCCAGTGGTCGAGCAAACGCCGGCCATGCGTGGCGGTCGCCCGAATTTGCCAACCCTCCCCCAATGGTCCACCCTCACGCCCCGCCACCACTGACGGAGGATCACCATGCCAATGCGCCACCTGGCCACCTATGAATGCGCGGACGATTTCGGCAAGCGCCACGACGTTCAGCTCTGGCAGGACTTCAACACTGGCCGTTCCCCCGCAGGCGAGATCGCCGAGTTGGCTGGCACGCAGGAGCTGCGACTGGTTGATGGCCGCCCGGCTGGATACATCGACGAGCGGACGTTCCAGGTTCTCGATGACGGCATGATCCTGCGCCGCGTCGACTGATCCCCCGCAGCCGCAGGGCAACCCCATTCGGCCGGTGCTTCACCATCAGCTCGTCGACACCGAAGGAGGACCCATGTCCAGCAAGCTCGGCGGTTACGTTCCGCCAAAGCCCATCCGGACACCGAAGATCCCGAAGGACGATCCGTTTCTGCCCAGTGTACCCGCTACGCTACATGCGAAGGCCGAGGTGACGCTGTCCGCCGCAGATGGCTTGCCGCACTGGCAACCAAAGGCCGTGATCAACCTTACCCTGCCATAGGCTCGCAACGACCCCTTGTGGAGAACAGACGTGCAAAAGACGATTCAGATCAAGTGCATCCGCAGAGCCAACCACTGGAAGCCGAGAGGCAGCATCAGCCATGTGGGCGGCGGCGCGCTTGCGAACCGTTGGAAACTGGAACTCGACGAGGTGATCCAGAAAATCGAGAGCAGAGACTGCATGTTCTTCGTCAATGTCGGTAGCGATCCCGTCGCGGTCAAAGTCGCTGTCGACCCTGACGGGACAAAGTACATCAAGACGGTCGCAGACGGTGATTTCCCGGCGCACCTCCTGAACCTCCCCGAATGCCCTGAGGACCACAGGGAAAGGCTTTCTCCAGCGCGGGCGCTTTTCGCCGCCGCCAGAGATCGCCATAATCCATGGCCGCGGCGCACCATCAGGTCACGCCCGCCGCCGATGGGGGATAAGGATGGCCATCAAGGGACAGATCGAATGCATTAGAAAGAGGGACCGCGACAGCCCGTGGGACCGCATCTCCCATGTGGGCGGCGTCCATCCCGATGGAACCCGCTGGAAAATGACGCAGGAGCGTGCGGTCCACCTCATGGAGGAGGGTGGGGGCTTCTATGTCACGGTCTCGGGCAAGGCAGCCTGGTGCGAAGTCGCAATCGGCCCCCAAGGAAACAAATACATCAAGACGGCCGAGGACGGTGATCTCCCGAACAACCTTCTGAACCTTCCTGAGTGTTCCTGACCCCAGCAACGCGCAATCCAGTGCAATCATACCCTGCTTATCGAGAGACGCACCGATCGTTCCCGGCTCAGCGCGGCTCCATTTTTGATGGGTTTCGAAAACGCGCGGCAGGGCGTGGCGATGACGCGCGTTTGCAGGCCAACGGGCGAGGGAATTGACGCGGCTGCAGGGTCGCGGTGCGGCGTGATGCCGCCTGCAGGCCCGGTCAGGGCTGACAGGCCTCCGCCTTCAGGACCGACCCAGGGTCGGCACGGGCGCCAGCGTCAGCCGGCTGGCCAAGGGCACGGGTGCTTGAAGAGACGATGTCGCCTTCGAGCGACCGGACAGGAGCACGGGCGCCTCGCGCGGCGCTGCGATGGGGCCGCGTCGCCCCGTCCGCTGCACCTTCAGTGTGCGTCCCGGCGGGCGCGCTCCCCGCTCCGGAGGCTGGTGCCAAGGGGTGCTTGCCCGGTGCGGTGGCCGCGGCGGCGATGCCGCGGGTGGCCTCGTAGAGCGCCACGATCTCCGGCTTGGCGACTGAGGGCACGGCGGCGGTGTTGTGGCGCACCGTGTCGAAGTCGATCGCGGCCAGCCGAGCCCAGAGTTCGGCCGGGTTGCAGCCCAAGGCGCGCAGGAACAGGTGCGACTGCGCACTGCGAACCTCCTCGGGCCTCTTCAGCCGGCCGGCATCGTTGCCTACGCGCTGGATCGCGATATCCGCCTCGGCGCGGCCGCAGAACTCGAAGTCCGCATGACAGGCCGCAAGCGCGTGCTTCGGCCGCGGCTCGGGCCGCCGCTCCCAGGTCTGGATTGTGCAGGGCAGGGACCGCACATGGCCGCCCGGCCCGGTGACCTTGGCCTCCCCATCGCCGTCCTCGACAAGATGAAAGTGCCGATCGAGCCGGTTCTGCACGCTCATCTTGCGGAAGCTGCGCGGCGCCGTGAGCGTGATGACGTCGGCCGCGCCAGCAGTCGCGTTGAAGCGGGCCACAGTCTGCTGCGTCGCCGCCGCACCGGTCGCGGTCTCGAGCACCACATGACGCAGCGCAGGCTGCGCATCGAGATCGCAGGCCTCGGTGACCACCTCGACGTCCGGGTCCTCGACCGCCCGCGCCGCCGTCTCCTTGGCCGTCCGCGGCGTCTCGACCGGGGCATCCTTTGCTGCGATCGCCCCGGACATGTCCGGAACCGGCTGGTCCAGCATGGCCAGCCCGGTCTGGGGTGCCGCCAAAGCCGCCTCGCGGGCCAGCTCCTCATAGAGCTCGACGATCTCGCTCATGTTGATCGAGCCACCCCCAGCGCCGTTGCAAGCGTGTGCCGCCATGTCGAGACGCGCAAACCGCTCCTTCAGCTCGTCCCGGCTGCAGCTGGCCGCGCGCAGGAAGATGTTGGACTCGGCG
Organism: Limimaricola cinnabarinus; assembly: GCF_047631075.1. Taxonomy (NCBI): domain Bacteria; kingdom Pseudomonadati; phylum Pseudomonadota; class Alphaproteobacteria; order Rhodobacterales; family Paracoccaceae; genus Limimaricola; species Limimaricola cinnabarinus. The sequence goes on along the minus strand of NZ_JBLHYX010000027.1, from coordinate 10,551 downwards.
CTCCAGTTCTTCTCGAGCGGCTTCAGCAGGCCGGCATGCGCGCCGACGCGCCGGATCACGAGTTCCGCCTCCTCCTGGCTGCAGCGCTCGAAGTGGGGGTGGGTGGTCGTGAGCGTGTGCTTCACCCGCGGCTTGGGCCCGCGCATCCAGATCTGCAGCACGCAAGGAACATGAACGGTCTTGCCGTCATGGGTGAACGCGTTTGCCGGCACCTCTTCCTCGTGCACGAGATGCAGATTTTTGTCGACGCGGTTCTGCTGCGTCTTCTTGCAGAAGGTGGTAGGCAGGATGAACGCGATCACATCGGCGAACTTCGCGGCGTGATTAAGGAACGCGAGCGCCGCTTTCTTGCCGAAGGGCGGGTTGCCGATGACCAGGCAGCGGCCGGTCGGGGCCGTGGGGGTCCACTCCAGGAAGTCGGCTTTTTCGATGCCGGGCGCCTTCGGGTCGATGTCGAGCGCGATGCAGTCCGGACCGAGATGGCGCGAGAACGCGCCCTCGCCGGCCGAGGGTTCGATGACGGTGTCGAAGGGCCGATCGGAAGAGCGCGCCAGAACCTTGTTCACGTAGCCGCCCGCGATCTGCGTGTCAGTGTAATATTGGCTTAGCTCCTTCGCAGTTCGATCGGCCGCCTTGCGGGCCTTCGCATAGGTGGTCCGCGGAACCTTGGCCTCTGCCTTGCTCTTCCTGGAACCATTGGCCTTAGCTTTGGTGGCTTTGGTGGCTTTGGTGGCTTTGGTTGCCTTGGCGGCTTTGGCGGTCGTGGTCTTGAGGGGCATCGTCGTGTCCTTGTCCGTGTGTGACAAGGACGTCTGTTCGTTCGCCCGAACCCGGAAACGGATTGGAGGAGAAACCTCCATGCTAGCGGCGATTTTCGGACAAGTGGCGGGAAGGTAAGAGTTATTTGCCTGCATTTTCTTCTTCTTCTTTTGTCTGGTGCCGTTGCTCGGGATCTCTGCGGGGCCGCTGAGCCTGGTTTGGGGAGGATCTGGTGAGAGAGGGCATGGATGGCCGCACCGCGGCGCCTTCCGACGCGCCGCAGCCGAGGAGTGCGGGTCGTCTCAAGACATGATCGAGACGACATCGATGTTGAGGGGAACCATTTGGTCGCCGCGAGCGACCAGACGCTACTAGGCCCGTAAAGACGGAAGCGAGCGCGGATGGAAAATTTCTTGGCCGATAGGAAATTTATTCGATCGTCATGGGGAGAGCCCGGCCGCTTCGCACCGCAATCGATAAGAGATCGGGTGGGATTGCATCAGAAGGAGGGCCGAACGACTCAGGAGCCGATCTACCAAGGCATGATGCTGCGGATCGCCTCGATAATGGAGGTTCATCCCCAAACCTTCGGCAGTGCTCGCCAAGATCCGCAGGAAATTCAATCCTCGCTGGCTATCAAGCTCGAAGCCCTTGATCATGGTGCGGTGGGCCTGGGAAATGAGCCGGCGAAGACGGGGCGGCGAAAACTCCTTGATCCCGCAAGGGACCAATTGATCCTGCAGTTTGGCGGTGGCGAAGATCACGGCAGAAAAATTCGCTGCAATACTGGGATCGTGCTCTCGAAGAAGACTCGCATCGCTCAGCGAAACCCGCGGGTCATCTTTCGGTAGGGTGCCGTCGCGCGTCAGGCCCCGCGCAATTTCGAGCAGATCCTCCTTGTTCGATGCTGCGGCGAGATCGCTGCAGAACCCGTTGAAGTTCCGGTGACGGACAGAGAGCACGGCTGTGTCATTCAATCGCGCCACGAGGACGGCGGTCTGCTCAACGAGATCGCGCGGGCCGGGCATGAGGAGCATGAGGCGCTCAAGGTTGCGGGCGAGACTGGCAGCGATTGGCGGAGCAAGGAGCCCTTCGCAGTCGGGCATGAATTCGGCCTCGATATCATTCAGGATATTGGAGAATTTTCCGGACGAGGAACGCCCAACCTGGCGGATCTGCTTCAGATGCGCGTGAACCTCTTCCGCAAGGCGCGGCCGTGCCGCACCAATCGGGGCATCCCTCGAGATGACGTCCGCTTGGAGAACAGGATCATTTTCGTCGATAAGTCCCTCTTTTGCCGCGTGGTTGACCATGTAAAAGAACTCGAAATTGTAATGGATCGCCTGGGCGGAAATCAGATCGTCCCCTTCGGGAAGAAACGGCGCAATGGTGGAGAACGGTTTGCGGATCATGGAAGCTCCTGCTCCGGGGTGGCGTTGGTTTTTATATGATTCTGTGTCGCTGCGCGGGGTATCATTGCCACGCCGTCCGACCCGAGGTGGGGATTCTGCCAACTGCATGCCGCAGTGACGTTGCCCGTAGTGAATGGAGGGAGAATCAACCATTGTCTTTTTTGCGGGTATGGTTTCTCGAGGATTTGGCAACATGAGGCACGACCTCTCTTCCTGCTGCTGATTTGCACGGGCAGCTTCTAAAGCGTTCGGGGGCTGATATCCCCGGCTGCATTGACGGCAATGGACCTATCGATTTACAATGAGTTGCCTTCTCCCCTTCCTGTTCGGACAATATCTCTTCGATCGCGAACCTGACGGAGGTCGCGCGGCTATCATTCAGCCGTAAAGTGATTGAATTGCCTTTTCTGTCATCTTTCTCGGCAATAGACGCCGCGGGGACCTGATAGACTAGGGGAAGCCGTAGGATCAATACCAAAAATCCACCCCATACAAAAGAACAGTATGCCTCGCTAATTCCATAAAACTAAGCATTATCAGTATCTTATAATTTTTTTGATGGTTTGACTCAAATATGCGAGAATCCACAGTTGACCTTTCACGTCTTATCGCTCTGGCCAGGGGATTGGAGATGCTGGAAGCATGTCCCGAAGTGGTAATAGACTGCCTCTGCATATCGCGGACGCGACGACATACGATTGGATGCACAGCGAGATCGCGATATATCACGGAGATCACCGTCCCGCCTGTCCCGGTGGATCTTGGGGGGGCCGCATATTGCGCTTGGCGTGCATCCGGGCCCCCAGAGAGCACAAAGCAGTCGACCGCCCTGCCCCCTGCAGCCCCAGGCTGACTGGCCGCGATGGCCCTCAGTTTCATGGCAGCGGAGGCCGGGTCACCAGACCGTCACAGTCCACTTTCGCGCGACATCGCTTTCGCTGCTGTCCCTCGAGGGTGAGGCGATCGCACGACGATGCGCGTCTCTTGAGGCTATTGACGTGATGGATGGCCGGCCGAGGATCGCTTCCGTGTGGCGGTCGGCTCCAATGGACCCGGTCACTGCTCGAATGCTGATTGCCGGTAATGCGTGTGGGGGCCGCGTTCCTCGCGCTGAAAGGCCGGCTCAAACAGCAACTCGGTCCGTCTGCCCCGGCGGCCGAGAACGACTACGCGAGAACTGAATGGGCTGGCGACCGTCATCAGGCGTGCCAGCAGGGACGGAATGCCCTCCGATTTTTTCTGCAGGAACATGCCCGACCCTAATTCCCCTGGGCCATGCTCGACACACCTCTCACCCGCGCCAATCTCACCACCTTCTTCGCCCTTGAGCCGAAGCATCCCTCTGACCATCCCCCGGATCCCCGGCGGCTGGCCCGCGTGCTGAAGGCTCTCGGCATCTCCCTGCGCGGGGGCACGACCCGCTGGCCCGTTGTCTGGCGGGCCCTGAACCTGGCGGAGGAGCAGGATCCTGAGCACCACAAGGCGCTGACGGAGCCGCTTCTGACCGCCCGCGCGGTGGCCGATCTCGTGGGCGTAGCTGACCCCTCCATCGTCTACCGCTGGGAGAAGGGCGCCGTGCCGAAGGGTGCCGGACCCTTCCCATGCGCGATCGACCTGTCGGGTGGGCGCAAGGATGCCCGCGCCAAGCGCTGGCGTGAGGCCGAGGTGCTGGCCTGGCATATGGGCAAGCCCCAGCCGCGCTACGCCAAGCCCGCCCCGGTCTTCGGCGCGATCCGGCCCGGCTCGTGAGACGCGCGATGCACCGCCTTCCCCGCGCCCCGGACACACCGATCGGCCCCTTAGCGACCGGACCAACCTCCAAGCGACCGGGACACAAACGCCGGGCCGGTTTCACCGGCGGCAACCTCGAAGACGGGTGTGTCCGGCACGCATCTTAGCGACCGAAACCGCATCCAGACGACCCTTATGCATGACAAGAAAGGAAAGAAGCATGCTCGATCTCACCGGCCATACCGGCCCCGCCAAACGGCACATCACACAGGCCGCCAGCCCCGCGGCGTCCGGGCCGACGCTGGCCGATCTGCGGGCCCACGTGGCGGCGCGCACCGACCTCTCGGACAAGACCCGCAACCGCTATCTCACGGCGATCGCGAAGGTCGGCGATCGTCTGAATCAGCCGCTCGTCATGATCCCGGCGGAGCTGGCGCTGGTGGAGCAACGGTTTCCGCTGACGGGGTTCAACCCGGCGCACTGGTCAACCGACGCCGCCTACACTCTCTTTCGCCGCAGGCTGCAGGCGGCCCTGCGCGAGTTTCTCGGCGTGCATGCCGAGCAGGCGCGGCTGCGGGCGATGGAAGATGATTGGACCCGGCTGCTTGCTGCCATCAAGCCATTGACCAAAGGCAGGGTCGGGCAGAGTGTGGATTGGCACCCGATGAAGCTCGCCGCGCTGGAGACCTTCGCGCTCGTGGCCCGGGCCCAGGGATGGCAGCCGCGCGAGCTCGACCTCGACAAGGCCCGCGAGCTCGACACGCTATTTCATGGCAAGAAGCGGGAAGCCAATCGCCGGGCGCTCAACCGCATCGACGAGCTGCGGCGGTTCCCCAAGCTCATGCCCTGGCTGCCGCCGCACCCCATCGGCTTTACGCCTGACGCCCATGTGCCCGATCTGGCACCGATCGCACCGTCTTGGGGGGCCCAAATCCTGGCTTGGGTCGAGGCCGTAACCAAGTCCGGCTGGGATCCAGTGACGAAGGCCTTCGCCAACGATCACCAGGGCCATGCCCATGTCCTGCGCAGCGCGCTGCGAACAACGCTGCGGATCGCGGTCGAGAAGGGCCTCCTGTCCTCAGACGCCGCAGATCTCAGGCCGCTCTTCGCAGATGACGAGGCAATCTGCGTTATCGCCAGGGAAATGTTCGCCCGGCGCAAGCGCTCAAAGCGCGACGGCCATCTCGAGCCGCGCACGGCGCGCAAGTATCTCAAGGGCCTGAACCAGATCCGGGCTCACCTCGGCCTCGATACCACTCTCCTCGAACAGGTGCTGGCCAACAACAAGGATGCGCGCGAGGGGAAGAAGGCCGACCGGCGGATGACGCCGAAGAATCGCGCCTTCTGCGAGAGCTTGGTCGACAAACGGCCGATCCGGAAACGCTTCCTGAGCTCGTTCCAGCTGCTGCGCGCCGAGGCCGAGGCGATGCTGGAATGCGCTCGACTGGAACAGCGCACGCTCACGGGCCATGAGCGCGCCCGGGTGCGGCTTCTGGGAGCCAGCGCCTGCTTCGCCGCGATCGAAATCGGCGGCGCGCCGATCCGCGTCGACAATGCCATGCAGCTGACCTGCATCGGCGAAGACGCACAGATCCGCCTTCCGAAAGCGGCAAAGAAGCCGATCAAGGTGCTGATCCCGGCGGAGCTCACGAAGAACAAGGCAGAGATCGAGTTCCCGATCCGGGCCAATGCCTATGGCTGTCACAACACGATCCTGTGGTACGTTTCGGTCATCCGGCCACTGTTTCCGCATGCGGCAGCCAGCCCCTACCTTTTCCCGGCCGTGAGGGTGCCGGGGGCACCCCTCAACGCCGACTACTTCGGAGCCCAGTTCTCGGCACTGATGCGGACGGTGGTGAACCTGCCGATGACACCGCACCAGATGCGACACGGCCAGACCTCGCTGCTGCTCGATCGCCACCCCAACGAAATCGAAGTGATCGCCAAGCGGATCGACGACATGCCGGACACGCTGCGGCAGTATTATGGCTGGCTCAACGCGCTCAAGCTCGTCGAGCGCGGCCAGGACCTGTTGGTGGGGCTGATGCATGAGTAAGCCCTATGACACCCGCGGCCGCGCGGAGATCCTCGCGGCGGACCATTTCGCGCCGTTCCGCGACACCCCCGGGCTCGATAAGATCGGCACGCGGGAGCTGCGCACGCTCGACCGGTTCTTCCGCTTTGCCGAAGGGCAGGGGATCACCGTGCCCGGGGTGACGGACTTCCTGTCCTTCGTCGCCGCGGACACATCCACGCGCAGGCTCGACGACCTGCGCACCGCCTTCGACCGGCTGCTGTCCGAGGGCACGCCGGTGCGGGAGGTGGTGCGCGAGGCCATTCGTCAGAAGCGTCCGCGCAGCCGCAGCTGCGATCGGCGCGATCGCGAGGCGCTGCGGGCCGATCCGCTGATGGCGCCCTACCGGGACCTGGCCGCCTTCGACACGGTGGCGCTCGAGGAGCTGCGGGTGCTGGCACGGTTCCTGGGCTTCGCCGCGGCGCATGGCATTACCGTGCCGAGCGAGGCCGACTACCTCGCTTTCGCGGCCGATACCGCCTCGAGCCGTCGCCTGCGCAGTCTGAAGGCCGCCCTCGATGCGCTGCTGCCGGGCAACCCGGCGGTGCATGTCGTGCTGGCAGGCGCGATCGACCGCAAGTCGCCGCCCAAGCCCTCGCGCGCGGGACAGGTCGCAAGGCCGCCCGCCACCCGGCGGGTCGACGCGGCCGAACTGCCCGAAGCCTGGCGCAAGCTCCTTCAGCACATGCGCCTCGGCGCCATGCCGCTGCACCAAGCCGCCCCGGCGGCCTCGGTCATCGACAGCATGGAGGACGTCTTGCGCGAATACGCCCATGTGCAGCGCGGGGCGGGGGCGGAGGTGGCGATCACCGTCGGGGGCGTGCGGCGCCTCGAGGCCTCCCGCGCCGCGCACGCCGCTGCCCGCGAAGATCCAACCTACCAAGCGCAGGGCAACCGGCCCGCGACGCGGCACACGGCCATAATGCGGCTGCGCACGTTCGGCGAGGCACTGGGGATCGAGCCGCTGGTGCTCTCGGCGCTGCGCCATCACGAGACCTGCCTGCGCCGCGACCTCGGCACCGTGGTGCCGCTGAAGTTCGGCCGGCTCGACAATCTGCCCGGTCTCGCGGCCACCTGGGGCCTTGCCGCTGATTTGCTGGCGCAAAGCGAGGCCGCCACCCGCCGTCAGACGAAGCTGCGCCTCTTGACCGAGGCGGCGGTGGTGGCGATCTGGGCCCTGCTGCCGCTGCGCCTGGGCGATGGGGAGCTGCTCTGGGGCCGGGACCTGCGCTTCGACGGCGCGCGCTACCGCGTCGATATCGAAACGCGCAAGGAGGAGGAGCCGCTGCGCGGCGCCCTGCATGCGGTGCTGACGCCGTTTCTCGACGCGCTCGTGCTGCGCGGCATGGACCCGGTCTGGCTGCCGCAGATGCGCGAGCGGGCGATGGCCGAAGAGCTGCCGCTGTTTCGCGCGAGCAACGGGCGGCAGTTGGCGGCGAGCTACCCATCCCGCGTCTGGCGGCAGCATTTCGGCACCGGGGCGCATATCGCCCGCACCCAGGTGCATTCCGAGCTCGGTCAGCTCGGCCCCGCGGGCGTGGAGGCGGCGCTCGCGCTCAACGCGCAGCGCGATCCTCGCACCGCTGCGGCCTACCAAAGCGATGCCGTGAACCGGGCTCTGCGCCGCCAAGGCCAGGACATGGTGGATGGTCTGCTGGCGGAGTGCCTCGTTCCGGATCCTTCCGGCAAGGCGCGGTGATCCGCTTCGCGCAGCACTCGCGGGTCGTTGCTGCGGGAATGGTCCCCCCGCAACTTCAGCAGGTGGAAGGCGATCCAGTCGACGAAGCGGTCTCGCCTGCCTGCTTCAACACCCAGAACCTGTGGTCGGCCAGGCAGAGGCTAGCGTCGGATGTAGACTCGCCACTCAAATCGGGCAGCGCCTCTTGGATCTCCTCTTCGACTTGGGTCCAGATCTCGTGACTGACCTCCATGTCGAGTACACGGCTCTCGATCACGCTCAGCCGGTCTTCAAATGTGATGCGACCGGGTCCCGCCAGCGCACCGTTCTTGTCGAAGGGCAGCAGAAAGGAGAGGGAGTAATTCTCATCGGCATCGCTGATCTCGTATACCCCATGTTCGCTTGGACGTGCCGACAGCCCAAGGTCCTGGCGGCTGCCGAACTCAAAGAACACATCATCGATCGCATCGTGGCGAAGCATTTCTTCCAATACCTCCATATCGACGCCGACCTCTTCGAGGAATTCTGATTGAGTTTTCATAATGATCATTCCCTTCTTTTTGCTTGATATCTTAATTGATCGCGAACCTGAAAACAGGCCGCCTTATTACAGCCAGTGATCATGTATCACTGGTGGGCTCTTTCTAAATTTTCTCACAGCGATCTGAGTTGCAGCCAATCTCTTAGATCGAGGACCTGCTCATGTGAATATCTAGCAAGAGGTTTGATTCAAAAAAAATCCTCCACTTCAGCCATAATCGTCGGCATTTTTTTGCCTGCGGGTGTGGGTTTGATTCAAATTTGCGGATTTCCTCGTCTTGTATGTTCAGGTTTCGCTTATGAGCGAAGTGTATATCTTCGATTCGAACGGCACGGCTACATTGGAGGTGGCGAATCGACGATCCGAACCCGCGATTTCAGCCGCTTCCGATTCGGCTGCTCGAAAGGGGGATTGGTCGGAGATGCCACTAAGCTGCGTATCTCGCGATCGCGATGGAGACCTGCTCGTGACAGATTGGCTGATCATGAAGGCCGACCAGCGCACATTGGCTCTGGCCTGCCAACCCGTTGCTGTTGGATCGAGCCGAAGCGATCATTGGCCAGCGCATGTCCCTGGCCGCAGGCTGTCGCGTAGATCATTGTATCGAATGAAGGCGACGTGCTTATACAAAGCATCGAGCACTGAAGGATGGTGGCCACTTGCAAATCTCACCTGCCGCGATGATGCAAGCTGCATCCCAACAGACCGATCCCTTCATAACATAACACTTATTACACGTATAGGTTGTGTGTGGCAGCAAAGCTAAAATGTCACCCATGAGCAATGCAGAAGTGTCACTCTCGCCTGCACCGGGCACAGGCAGAGAGATCGAGCATGGGATGGGTTCTGATGAGCGAGCGCGAGTTGCACCGTGTCGAGGTTCTGGCGCAGATCGATGACGGTCGGATCGATGTCCAGAGCGGCGCGCACCTGCTGGGGCTGACCCGGCGCCAGATTTTCCGGCTGCTGAAGCGGTATCGCGCGGATGGTGCGGCGGCGATCCGGCACCGGGCGCGCGGGCGGGCTCCGAACAACCGGATTTCCGTGGCCAAGCGCGACTATGCCCTGTCGTTGATCCGCGAGAGCTATGCGGATTTCGGGCCGACGCTGGCGGCGGAACGGCTGCGGGACGACCATGGGCTGACGGTCTCCCGCGAGACGCTGCGCAAATGGATGGTCGAGGACGGCTTGTGGCTGTCGCGCAAGCAGCGCCGGTCCTTTCACCAGCCGCGCTTGCGCCGCGAATGCTTCGGCGAGCTGATCCAGATCGACGGCTCGGAGCACCGCTGGTTCGAAGAGCGCGGCGATCCCTGCACGCTGCTGGTCTTCATCGACGATGCCACCAGCACGCTGATGGAACTGCGCTTCGTCACCTCCGAGAGCACGTTCAGCTATTTCGAGGCACTGGAAAGCTACCTGGTGCAACATGGCCGCCCGGTCGCCTTCTACAGCGACAAGCACTCGGTGTTTCGGGTGCCGAAGCCCAGCGACCACATGACCGGCATGACCCAGTTCGGGCGGACCTTGGCAGAGCTGCAGATCGAGATCCTGTGCGCCAATTCGAGCCAGGCCAAGGGCCGCGTGGAGCGTGCCAACCGCACGCTGCAGGACCGGCTGGTGAAGGAGCTGCGTCTGGCCGGCATCTCGGACATCGCGGCGGCAAACGCCTTCCTGCCCGGCTTCGTGGACCGCTACAACGCGAAGTTCGCCAAGCCTGCCGCCAGGCCGGACAACCTTCACAGGCCGCTGAATGTCGCGCCGGATCGACTGGCCGAGATCTTCTGCCTGCGCGACAAGCGCCATGTCAGCAAGGATCTGACGCTGAAATACGACCACAAGCGCATCCGGCTGGAGGTGAACGAGCTGACACGCGACCTGGTGGGCAAATACGCCGATACCTACGAGTTTCCCGATGGCCACATCCAGGTCCGTCACAAGGGCATCATCCTGCCCTGCACCATCTTCGACCCGCATCAGCAGCGCGTCACCCACGCCGCGATCACCGAGAACAAGCACCTTGGCGCGGTGCTGGCCCACATCAAGAAACAGCAGGACCAGGCTGTGGCCGCACCCGAGGTGCGCCCCGAAAGCGCCCGCACCGGGTATCGCAAGACCGGCCGGCGCAACGATGGCTGGAACTCGAAACTGGCCCGGCGCGCCAAGGCCCGCGCAGCCGGTCAGGCCTCCGAGAATTGAGGTCTCCGCCCTGCCCGGCTGCGCTCCCGTCAGGACCACCAGCGACACTTCTTGTCTTAGGCTGATCCGTGGCTCCCATGCGATAACGGAGCCGCTGACCGGCACCTCAAATATGCCGGGCAGCGGCGGGGGACGGATCGGGACATTTCAGGTCGTGCAA